>CAZSFA010000126.1:0-8268 GCA_964606055.1 uncultured Oceaniradius sp.
AAATGCTCGTCATGGTCGATCATCTCACGCGCGCACCACACCGCATGGCCAAGCCCCAGCGCCTGTTGCTGGCGGGTGTAGCTGACTTGGCCGGCCTGCGGCAGATCGGCGTGCAGCATGTCGAGCTGTTCGGTCTTGCCGCGTTCCTCGAGCAGCGACTCCAGTTCGTACTGGTGGTCGAAATGGTCCTCGATGACGTTCTTGTTGCGCCCGGTCACGAAGATGATGTGTTCGATGCCCGCCGCCTTTGCTTCATCGACCGCGTACTGGACCACCGGCTTGTCGACCACCGTGAGCATTTCCTTGGGCACCGCCTTGGTGGCGGGCAGAAAGCGCGTGCCGAGACCGGCGACGGGAATGACGGCTTTGCGGACGGTGTGTGGCACGGCGGGTCTCCGGAGATTGGCGGGGGCAGCCTGACTTGTAGCGGCACCCCCTCACATTGCAATGCAACATCGCGCACAACCGTCCCGGGCATGTAACGCGACGGCAATCGTCAACGCGCTTGATCCGCATCAACTTGCGCTCAACTGCGCCCAGCTATGTTCAACGGGCGCCAAAGGACACCGGCAATGCTCAGCAAGCCATTCATGACC
This sequence comes from uncultured Oceaniradius sp., assembly GCA_964606055.1. Classification (GTDB taxonomy): domain Bacteria; phylum Pseudomonadota; class Alphaproteobacteria; order Rhizobiales; family Rhizobiaceae; genus Roseitalea. Next base: position 597 of record CAZSFA010000126.1, read on the forward strand.
ATTCATGAAATCGCCGATCTGCTCAAGGTCAACGAGACGACCGTTCGCGGGTGGATTCACGACCGACAGTTGCGCGCGGTGCGGCTGGGTCGCGAGTTCCGCGTCGCGGTCGACGATCTTGAAGCCTTTGTCGACGAGCACGCCACGCGCCCGCCCAGTGGCGGCAATCCGGACGACCCGCACGACAATCCCACCACATCGGCCTGAACGCCGGAAAGGGAGACCACGATGACGATGCGCTGGCACGACCAGCCGTTCGCCCAGGCTTTGCAGGCCTTCGAGACGTCGACCGAAAACGGCCTGCCCGCAAGCCAGATCGAAACCCGCCGGCTGCGCCATGGCGCCAATCGCCTGCCCGAGGCCAAGCGGGCGGGCCCGATCCGACGGTTTGTCCGTCAGTTCAACAACCTTTTGATCTATGTGCTGCTCGCCGCCGCCGCCGTGACGGGCCTGCTCGGCCATTTCATCGACACGATCGTGATCGGTGCCGTCGTGGTCGTCAATGCGGTCATCGGCTTTGTCCAGGAGGGCAAGGCCGAAAGCGCGCTGGCCGCGATCCGCGACATGCTGGCGCCCCGCGCCACCGTGCTGCGCGATGGCCGCCGCCAGATGGTCGGAAGCGACGAGATCGTGCCCGGCGACATCGCCATCATTGAGGCCGGCGACCGCGTTCCGGCCGATCTGCGGCTGTTTGAAACACGCGGCCTGAAGGTCGAGGAAGCGATGCTGACCGGCGAATCCATGCCGGTCGACAAGACCATCACGCCCGTTTTGGCCGAAGCGCCGCTCGGCGACCGGCGTTCGATGGCGTTTTCCGGCACGATGGCAGCTTCCGGCCAGGGCCGGGGCGTAGTCGTGGCAACCGGCGGCGACACCGAAATCGGGCACATCAGCGGCATGATCGCCCAGGTCGAGTCGACCGAAACGCCCTTGTTGCGCCAGATGGCGGTGTTCGCCAAATGGCTTACCGGCTTCATTCTGGTGTTCTGCGCGCTGATCTTCGCCTTTGGCGTGACGATCGGCGGATATGCGTTCGACGACCTGTTCATGGCGCTGGTCGGTCTGGCCGTAGCCGCCATTCCCGAGGGCCTGCCCGCCATCCTGACGGTCACCCTGGCGATCGGCGTGCAGGCGATGGCCCGCCGCAACGCGATCGTGCGCCGCCTGCCGGCGATCGAGGCGTTGGGGTCGGTCTCGGTGATCTGTTCGGACAAGACCGGCACACTGACGCGCAACGAGATGACGGTGTCGCGCGTCGCCACGGCCAACCATGCCTTTGCCGTTTCCGGCGCCGGCTATGCCCCGCATGGCGGCTTTTCGATCGACGGCCGCGATGCCGACATCGACGACCATGACGTCCTGCGCGAACTGGCCCGCGCCGCGCTTTTGTGCAACGAGGCCGAACTTGCGCAAGACGGCGACGACTGGTCCGTCATCGGCGACCCGATGGAGGGCGCACTGCTCGCATTCGCCGGCAAGGCCGGCTTTGATGCCGTGACTGAACGGCGCAAACGTCCGCAACGGGACGCAATCCCCTTCGACGCCAGCCATCGCTACATGGCCAGCCTGCGCCATGACCACGAAGGCAAGGTTCAGATACTCGTCAAGGGCGCGCCCGAGCGCATCGTGGACATGTGCGGCAAACAGCGGGTCGCCGATGGCAGCGACGCCGTGCTCGACGCAGGGTATTGGCGCGCCCAGGCCGAAGCCATCGCCAACGAAGGCATGCGCGTGCTCGCCATCGCCGCCAAGCCGACCCATGCCGAGCATGGCGAACTGGTGTTCGGCGACATCAATGGCGACCTGACGCTGCTCGGCCTGATCGGGCTGATCGACCCTCCGCGCGAGGAGGCGGTCGAGGCCGTGCGCGAGTGCCGGGCGGCCGGCATTCGCGTCAAGATGATCACCGGCGACCACGCCGGCACCGCGGTCGCGATCGCCCGCCAGCTTGGTCTCGAAAACACCGGAGACGTGCTCGAAGGCGCCCAGATCGACGCGCTCGACGACGCGGCCCTGCGCCACCGCGCCGCCCGCACCGATGTGTTCGCCCGCACCAGCCCGGCGCACAAGCTGCGGCTCGTCCAGGCGCTGCAGGAGAGCGGCGCCGTGGTCGCCATGACCGGAGACGGCGTCAACGACGCGCCCGCCCTCAAGCGCGCCGACATCGGCATCGCGATGGGCCTCAAGGGCACCGAAGCGGCCAAGGAAGCCTCCGAAATCGTGCTGGCCGACGACAACTTCGCCACCATCGCCGCCGCCGTCAAAGCCGGCCGCACCGTCTACGACAACCTCAAGAAGGCGATCGTCTTCTTGCTGCCGGTCAACGGCGGGGAGTCGCTGTCGCTGGTCGCAGCCATCCTGCTGGGCCTGACGCTGCCGATCACGCCCCTGCAGATACTATGGGTCAACATGGTCTCGTCGGTGATCCTGGCGATGACGCTCGCCTTCGAACCTTCCGAACGCGGGGTGATGGCGCGCGCGCCGCGCCCGGCTTCCGAGCCGATCCTTTCGGCGTTCGTCCTGTGGCGCGTCGGCTTCGTCTCCGTCCTGTTCATGGCGGGCATTTTCGGCAAGTTCGCGTTGGCCCAGGCGCAGGGCTCATCGGTGGCCGAAGCGCGCACGATCGCCGTCAACACGCTGGTGGTGATGGAGATCTTCTACCTCTTCTCGGTGCGCTACCTGCATCAGCCGTCGCTGACCCTGCGTGGCCTGTTCGGCACGCGCCCGGTGCTGATCGCGATCACCGCCGTCACCGCGCTGCAGTTCCTGTTCACCTACGCACCGTTCATGGAGACGTTCTTTGAAACGCGCCCGCTCAGCCTGCTTCAGGGCCTTCAGGTCGTCGCCGTCGGCATCGCCGTGCTGATCATCCTCGAACTCGAAAAGCGCGCGGTCATCGCCTGGCGCGAGCGTCGCGGCCAGGCCGCCGGCGCCCGGCGCGCTTCCGCTGAAAGCTGACCACCATGACCGCAGCGATCACCGACTACATCTTCTACGAAATCGCCGCACTGCTGGTGCTGGCGGCCGCCGTCGGCTTCGTCGGCCTGATGCTGCGCCAGCCGCTCATCGTGTCGTTCATCGCCGTCGGCATCATCGCCGGGCCGTCCGCGCTCGATATCGCGCGGTCGGACGAATACATCGACCTTCTCGCCGAACTGGGCATTGCGGTCCTTCTGTTTCTGGTCGGCCTCAAGCTCGACCTGAACCTTGTGCGCACCCTCGGCCCGGTCGCCCTCCTGACCGGCCTCGGGCAGGTCGCGTTCACGACGATCTTCGGCTTCCTGATCGGCATGGCGCTGGGCATGGGCCCGGTGACGAGCTTCTACATCGCCGTCGCGCTGACGTTCTCATCGACCATCATCATCGTCAAACTGCTGTCGGACAAGCGCGAGATCGATTCTCTGCATGGCCGCATCGCGCTTGGATTCCTGATCGTGCAGGACATCGTGGTGGTGCTCGCCATGATAGCGCTGTCGGCGATCGGTGTCGGCGCACAGGGCGATGCGGCGCTGACCGACATCCTGGAAGTGTTCGGATACGGCGCGCTGATGCTGGTCGCGGTCGGCCTGTTCATCCGCTACCTCGCCAATCCGCTGATGGAGCGGCTGTCGCGCGCGCCCGAACTGATGATCTCCTTCGCCATCGGCTGGGCGGCATTGCTGGCCGCGCTCGGCCACTATTTCGGCTTCGGCAAGGAACTGGGCGGGCTTCTGGCCGGCGTGTCACTCGCCTCCACGCCCTTCCGCGAGGCGATCGCCGCCCGCCTTTCCAGCCTGCGCGACTTCCTGCTCCTGTTCTTCTTCATCGCGCTGGGCGCTTCGCTGGACATGACGGTGTTGGGCGCCTCGGTCGGACCCGCCATCATCTTCTCGCTGTTCGTCCTGATCGGCAATCCGCTGATCGTGCTCGCGATCATGGGTGCGATGGGGTATCGCAAGCGCACCGGGTTCCTCGCCGGCTTGACCGTTGCGCAGATCTCGGAGTTCTCGCTGATCTTCATGGCGATGGGCGTCACCATCGGCCATGTCACCGATCAGGCGCTCGGGCTTGTCACGCTCGTCGGCCTGATCACGATCGCTGCCTCCACCTACATGATCACCTACTCCCATCAACTCTACCGCGTGGTCGAACCGGTCTTGGGGCCGTTCGAGCGGCGCGGGGCTGGCGGCCACGAGGACGCCTGGCAGCCGGGCGACGAAAGCTATGACGCGATCGTCTTCGGCCTTGGCCGTTACGGCTCGGCGATCGCCGCCGAACTCGACGAGGCGGGCATGAAGGTGCTCGGCGTCGACTTCAACCCCGTCGCGGTGCGCCAGGCGCGCGATCACGGCCTTGACGTCCTGTTCGGCGATGCCACCGATCCCGAGTTCATCGCCCACCTGCCGCTCGCCGGTGTCGACTGGGCGGTGTCGGCCGTGCCAGAGCACGACACCGGCGTGACCCATGACGATCCGCGCCGATCGCTCGTTCACTCGTTGCGCGCAGCGGGCTTTGGCGGCCGCACGGCCGTCGCCATTCACCGCGACGACCATGCCGACGCACTGCGCGATGCGGGGGCGGATCTGGTGCTGATGCCCTATCGCGACGCCGCCTCCCAGGCTGCGAGCCTGGTGCTCGGCGGCAAGAGGCGGCAGGCGGCCGATCGGGCCGCAACGTCGGCGCCGGAGCCCGTTGCATGAACGCCGTCTCGACCGGCCGGTTCCGCAACATCGTCGCCGTCTGCACGGGCGATGCCAGCGATGTCGCCAGCCTGCGCCATGGCGCGACACTCGCCAGGAACCATGACGGCCGGCTGCTGGCGCTGGGCGTCGTCGCCGCCGGCCACGAGGTTGACGAGCTGGCGCATCATGCCGGCGTCGAAGCCGACGAGATCATCGCGCGCATGGAGCGGGAGTTGCGCACCAAGGTCGAGCCGCTGATCGCCGCTCACTGCCGGCATGTCGACGTCTCTGTCGCGGTGCGGACGGGAAAGCCGTTCCTCGAGATCATCCACAATGTCATCGACAACGATCGCGATCTCGTCATCAAGGCGGCCGAACCGTTCGACGGGCTGCGGCGCTATCTGTTCACCTCGACCGACCAGCACCTGTTGCGCAAGTGCCCCTGCCCCGTCTGGCTGGTGATGGACGACCTGCGCACGCGCATCCACGGCGTTCTGGCGGCCGTCGATGTCGCCGATGATGACAATGGCAACGAGGTGCGTTCGGGCGGACTCAACACGACGATCTTGAACACCGCCGTCGCGATCGCCGACATCGCCGATGTTCCGCTGCATGTCGTGCATGTCTGGGATGCGCCGGCCGAGGACATCGTGCGCCGATGGTCGAGCGAAGACGACGGGCCGCTGCGCTACATCCGCCAGACGATGGCGCGCCATGACGCCGCGCTCGATGCACTGGTCGCGCGCATTCGCAACGCCAATCCCGCCGCGACGGCCATCGACATGCAACCGCATCTGACACGGGGCACGCCGCGCAGCGCCATTCCCGAACAGGTGCGGGCACTGGGCGCGGACATTCTGGTCATGGGCACGCTGACCCGCACCGGCGTGCCGGGCCTGATCATCGGCAACACCGCCGAGGACGTGCTCAACGCGGTGGAGTGTTCGGTCATCACCGTCAAACCGCCGGGCTATGTCAGCCCGGTCGCAGCCATGGCGCGTTCGACCTGAACCTCGGGCAAGACTGGAAACCGGCGTTGCAGAGCAAGCGTGACGAGACGGAGGTTTGACGCTGCATGGCCCGGCAAACGCCAAGCCGGACGGGACGGCTCAGCCGCACCCGGTTCACGCGCCCTGTCAGGACAGGGACGGCGCCGCCTCGATCAACGCCGCCAGACCCGGTTGCAGGCCGTTGGTCGCCATCACCATGCTGCCCGCGCTCAGAAAGTCGCCCGCCGGCGCGCAATCGACGTGCCCGCCCGCCTCGCGCACCAGCACGATGCCTGCAAACGCGTCCCACGCATTCAGATGGGCTTCATAATAGCCTTCGGTCCAGCCGGCCGCGACGCCGAGCAGTCCGACGACGGCAGCGCCCTGCCGGCGATACTCCATGCCCGCGCCGGTCAGGCTCTCGATGATGCCCAGATAGTCGCCCAGATCGGCCCGGCCCGAGCGGCCGAGCGCGATCATCGACTCTTCGGGGCGCGCGCGATCGGACACATGGATCGGATCGCCGTTGACGAAGGCGCCCTGGCCGTGCCCCGCAACAGCCATCAGGTCGAGATCGGGAAGGTGGATGACACCGTGCGTGAGGTCGTCGCCCTGCGCGATGCCGATCGAGATGCCCCAGTCGGCCATGCCGCGCATGTAATTGGCAGTGCCGTCGATCGGGTCAATCACCCAGCATGCGCCGCTGCCCGCGCTCATGCCGTCTTCCTCGCCCATGACCGATTCGCCCGGATAGGCCTGGCCGATCTGCTCGCGAATGAAGCGTTCGACGGCGCGGTCGGCATCGGTGACGAAGTCCTGCAGACCCTTGGTCTGGACAAAATCTGTGCTGCGCTGCCGACGCATCGTGCGTGCCAGCGTTCCGGCTTCCTTCGCCATCTGCGTGGCGAAAGCCAGCCGGGCGTCTTGTGCGGTCATGTCGCGGCGGGTCCTTTCGTCGTGCCTCGAAACACGGCTTCAAGGCTTTGAAGGCGGGTGTCGTAATCCCGATCGGGCTTCTCGAGGCGCGCCAGCATCAGATCAACGGCCAGATGCGCCTGTTCGGCCACGTTGTGGCGGATTGTCGACACCTCATAGGCGAGCCAGCCGGCCTGTTCAATATCATCGAAGCCGACCACCTGCAGCGTCCCCGGAACGTCGACCCCATGATTGTGACGCAGGCCGTCCAGCGCGCCCATCGCCATCAGGTCGGTGGCACAGAACAGCCCGTCAAAATCGCCGATCGACTGGGCAATGGTGTCGCTGGCATCGAGTGCGGCACGATAGCCCTGATTGGCCGCCTCCAGGCGAAGCACGGGCACGTCCTTCCTGCGACATACGTCGACAAACGCATCGGCGCGGCCCGAGACGGAGTAGGTGCGTGAGGTGGGGCTGAGAACGGCCAGGCGCCGCGCGCCGCGACCATGCAGCATCTCAAACGCCAGCGCGCCGGATTGATCGGGGTCCAACTGCACCCGGTCGGCTCCGGTGATCGCCGGATCGCGGTTGATCAGGACAACGGGAATGTCAAGCCGGTTGCACTCCTCGATGATCGATGCGGGCGGCGTGTCGGACGTCACGATCATCCCGGCGACATTGTATCGAAACAGCGAGTTGAGCACCGAGCCGACATCGGCCGCGTTCTCGGCAGTCAGCAGGATCGGCTGAAGGCCCTGACGCAGCAACGCTTGTGCCAGCGATTTGACCTGCATCGAGCGCATCGGCGTGTCGAGCCGCGAGGCGACGATGCCGACCAGGTTGGAGTGCTTGGTCTGAAGCCCGCGCGCCAGATAGTTGACCTGGTAGCCGAGTTCGTCAGCCGCTTCGAGCACCTTGCGCCGGACATCGCCCGATATCTTGGCGCCGTCGGTGAACGCACGCGAGACCGTTGAGCGGGACACACCGGCCTTGCGGGCGACATCAAACGAAGTGGGCGATTTGCGTGTTCCGTCAGCCATGGTTCGTGCGAACTGTGCTGGTGTTCATCCCGATGTTCAGGCCATGCCCGGTTCGTGTTCGACCGGA
>CAZSFA010000127.1:0-8230 GCA_964606055.1 uncultured Oceaniradius sp.
ATAGCCGCGGCCGATCTAGCCCGCCGTCTCGGTGTTGAGGATCACCAGCGGCGTGGCGATCAGGCCCAGCCACAGCAGTGCGTTGCTGAGGAATCCGTTGGGGCTCAATATGCCGATCCACGCATAGACGCGGATCAGGAAGCTGGTCCAGAACGGCAGGATGACCAGCATCACCAGAACGGGTCGCAGGCCAGTGGGCGCCCGCGCCATGCCGTAGGCCAGCGGAAAGCCGACGAGCAGCGTCAGGACGGTCGAGATCGCCGCGATCCGGAGGCTCGACAGGTAGGCGTTCAGATAAAGCCGGTCCTCGGTGATCCAGACATAGTTGCCCAGCGACAGTTGCGACAGGGATTCAAGGAATGCCGCCCAGCCGGCGGACAGGTCGAACTGCGGCGCATAGGGCGGGATCGCCAGCACCGGTTCGGACAGCGAAATGCGGAAGACGATCGCAAACGGCAGCAGGAACAGCGCCAGAAGCCACAGATACGGCAGCGCGATCGTAAGGCGGCGGAACAAGGCCGCGCCGCCGCCGGTGCGTGAAGGCGATGATCTGGCCGTGGGGCCGGTCGTCGATCGTGTCTGGCTTTGATCGATTGCCAAGACCTCAGCCTTCCAGCAGCAGGCCGCAGTCGGGCGTGAACGACAGCCAGACCCGCTCTTCATAGCCGATCGGGTCATCGACGCCGCGTTCGCTGTTCAGCACCGTCGTCTTGACGGTCTTGCCGCTGTCGAGACGCACGTTGAAGACCGTGATCCCGCCCAGATAGGCGATGTCCCAGACCTCGCCCTGCACGCAATTGTCGTCCTGATCAGGCTTCTGGCGCGTGACATCGACCTTTTCGGGCCGGATGGCGAACCAGGTCTGCCCACCCATGCCAACGGCCGATGCGCCGGCGGTTCGTATCGCAAACCCGTCCCCGGTCTCGAGCACGGTCATGCCGGCGTCGATCGACCGGACCTTGCCCTCGAACGTGTTCACGCTGCCGATGAAGTCGGCGACGTAGCGCGAGTTGGGTGCTTCGTAGATCTCGGCGGGCGTTCCGGTCTGGCGCACCACGCCGGCGTCCATCACAGCGATGCGGTCGGACATCGTCATCGCTTCTTCCTGATCGTGTGTGACGATCATGAAGGTCAGGCCCAGTTCCTCCTGCAGGTCCATCAGTTCGAACTGGGTTTCCTCGCGCAGCTTCTTGTCAAGCGCGCCAAGCGGTTCATCAAGGACGAGCAGCTTGGGGCGCTTTGCGACCGCGCGCGCCAGTGCCACGCGCTGGCGCTGGCCGCCGGACAGTTGGTGAGGCTTGCGGCGGGCGAAATCCTCGAGCTTGACCAGCTTGAGCATTGTGGCGACGCGCTCGCCGATCTGCGCTTTGGCCATGCCTTCCTGACGCAGCCCGAATGCGACGTTGTCGGCCACGCTCAGATGCGGAAACAGCGCATAGGACTGGAACATCATGTTCACCGGGCGCCGATGCGGCGGCACGCCCTTGAGCGACTTGCCATCAAGCAGGATCTCGCCCGATGTCGGCTCCTCAAAGCCGGCCAGCATGCGCAGAAGCGTCGTCTTGCCGCAGCCGGACGGACCCAAAAGCGAGAAGAACTCGCGCTCGTAGACATGCAGGGTGATGTCGTCGACGGCGGTGAACGAGCCGAAGCGCTTGGTGACGTTCTCAAAGGCGATGAAGGGTTGAGCGTCGCTGTCCGCCCAGGGTGCGAAGGCGCGCCGCACATTGCCCAGTGATTTCATGTTCCCCCCATCCGGTCACTCGGTTTGGGTGGCGCGCCGGCCGCTTGTTCCACGGCCGGCGCCGTCACGATGGCCCTACTGACCGGTCGTCACCTGCGTCCAGGTGCGGGTGAACAGCCGTTCGGTGCGCTGGTCGTTGGGTGTGACCGCATAAAGCCGCGCCTGGGTCTCCTCATTGGGGTAGACCGCCGTATCCTCACGGATTTCGGGATCGAGCAGTGCCGTGGATGCGGCGTTGCCGTTGGCGTAGGCGACGTAGTTGGTCGCCTTGGCAATGACCTCGGGCCGCATCAGGTAGTTCACGAAGGCATGGGCTTCTTCGGCGTTGGGCGCGCTGGCCGGAATGGCCATCACGTCCATCCACAAGAGCGCGCCCTCGTCGGGGATGACGTAGTCGACTGTCACGCCCTGCCCGGCCTCGGCTGCGCGGTCGCGGGCCTGAAGCATGTCGCCCGACCAGCCGACGGCGATGCAGATGTCGCCATTGGCGAGCGCCGAGATGTTCTCGGACGAATGGAACTTGCGCACATAGGGGCGCACCGCATTGAGCGCTTCGGCCGCCATGGCGACGCTGTCGGCGTCCTTGAGGTCGGGTTCCATGCCAAGATAGTTGAGCGCGGCGGGGATCATCTCGGTCGGATCATCAAGGTGATAGATGCCGCACGACTCCAGTTGCGCGGCGATCTCGGGATCAAAGATCAGATCCCAGCTTGAAAGGTCCGCATCGTCGCCAAGCTGCTCGCGAATCTTGTCGGGATTCATGCCGATACCGGTGGTGCCCCACATGTAGACGACCGCATGCGTGTTGCCCGGATCGTAGACCGAAAGACGCTCCATCAGGCCCTCGTCCATGTTGCCCAGATTGTCGAGCAAGGACTTGTCGAGCGGCTGGTAGACGCCGGCGATGATCTGATTGGCCAGGAACGTCGCCGTCGGAAACACGACATCATACTGGGTGTTGCCGGCCAGCAGCTGGCTTTGCAACGTGAAGTTGGAATCAAAGACCTGGTAGTTCACCTCGATGCCGGTTTCGGCGGTGAACTCACCCAGTATCTCCTCGTCGATATAGTCGTTCCAGTTGAACACGTTGACGACGCGATCCTGCGCGATGGCGGCGCCGGACAGCATGATTGCGGCCGCAGCCGTGGTGATCAACAGCGATGAAACCCGCGTCATCAGTTCTCTCCCGGTTCGAGTGCGAAGTATTCGCGCGGACCGTCGGCCCTGCGCTTGGTGAAAAAGACTATTGGTCTTGCTTGCAGCGCACAAGCGGTTTTGAAGCGACCGCATTTGCGAGCCGTCACAGATAGGTCGAGCGCTCGAGCGGCGATATCTCGTTGCGGAACTGGGCGATCTCGGCGCGCTTGATCGCAGCCAGCATGTGCTTGAGCTGGGTGCCGAGCGCGCGCTCGACAAAGGCACTGCGCTCGAACAGATCGAGCGCGAGGCCCATCTCGTCGGGCAGATGCGCGGCCCCTTCGGCCTGGTCATAGGCATTGCCCTGGATCGGCGGCGGTGGGGCGACCCGTTTTTCGATGCCGTCGGCCATCGCCTGCAGGATGGCGGCGAGCACCAGATAGGGATTGGCGTCGGCACCGGCGATGCGGTGCTCGATGCGCCGGCCGGCCGGCGGTGAGGCGGGAATGCGCACGGCCACCGAGCGATTGTTCTCGCCCCAGACCGCGCGGGTCGGCGCATAGGAACCCGGCTGGAGGCGGCGAAAGCCGTTCCATGTGTTGATGTAGACCAGGACCGACTGGTCCATCGTCGCCAGAAGCTCGGCGACGGCGCCCATCAGCGCGTCTTCGCCGTGGGCCGGATCGGCGAAGAGATTGGCGCCGTTCGCATCGCGCATCGAGGCATGGACATGCATACCGTTGCCCGCCGGCGCGATGAACGGCTTGGCCATGAAGCTGGCAGCCAGCCCGTGCCGGCGCGCCGCCGCCTGCACAAGCCGCCGCAACATGACCACATCGTCGGCAGCGGCCAGCGCATCGGCGCGGTGCTTGAGGTTGACCTCGAACTGGCCGGGCGCGGCTTCCTTGACGATGGTGTCGATCGGCAGGTTCTGCGCATCGGCGAACCGGCGGATGTCATCGATCAGCGCGGCACGGTCATGCAGCGCATCGACACCATACATGCGCTGCCGGTCCGGCCCCGCGCCGCTGTCGACGGGCCTTGGTTCGCCCGTCGCCGTGTCGGTCTCGATCAGATAGAACTCCAGTTCGAACGCCACGACCGGCGTCAGTCCCCGGCCGGCGAGTCGCTCGATGACGGCCATCAGCGCGTTGCGCGCATCGCCGGCAAACGGCGCTCCATCGGCCGCAAATGCCCGCAGCAGGACCTGACCGGTCGGCCGGTCAGCCCACGGCACCGGCAGCAATCCGCCGGGCACGGCGCGAAAAAAGCCGTCGCGGTCGCCGGACTCGATGTGCAGGTGTGTCGCCGAGACCTCGCGGCCCCAGACATCGAGCCCATGGATCGACAGCGGGAAGTTGACGCCTTCGGCATAGGCCTTCTTCAGCGCGTCGGCCGGCGCCCATTTGCCGCGCAATATGCCGTTGGGGTCGACGATCAGGAACTCGACTGCCCGCAGATCGGGATGGGCGGCCATGAAGGCATCATACTCGGCGCGACGGGCGTCGGCCTGATCGTCAACAGCCTCGTGTGGTGTCAATGGCAGTTCGCTTGGCATCGCTCAACATGAAGATCGCGCCGGCCGCTTTGTCAATCGCGGTCCGTCGGATCGCAAGCCGGCGGCGCGGCGTAACAGGTGTACAAGCCGCCGCCAACGGGCGATCAGCCGGTAATGGTACTCAAAACCCATTTCCTCGTAGAAACGGTCGGCGGCCTTGAGGTCGTCCCGATGGTCTGCGCGCGGCTGGCGGACGACGATGGGTGGGGGCATGACGGACATGGCGGAACCTCGTGTTTTCGGTTTCCGCGATGTAGTTTGGTGAAAGCGCCCTGAGAACGAGCCGCAAACGCAAGGCAACCTTCGAAAATGAAAAACCTCAACTGGGACGATGTGCGCGTCTTCCTGCGCGTCGCGCAGGGCGGCGGGCTGACGGCCGCGTCAGGCCAGACCGGCCTGAGCCCGGCAACGATCGGTCGCCGTGTGACCGCGCTTGAGCATTGCGTCGGCCGCACGCTGTTTGAGCGGTCGCAGACCGGATACCGGCTGACATCGGACGGTCGGGCGCTGATGGACAAGGCGCTGGCGATGGATGTCAGCATGCGCCACATCGGCAACTGGTCGCGGGCCAGCGGGGAAAAGCCCGAAATCCGTGTCTCGTGCGGCACGTGGACGGCCGAACTTCTGGCCGCCAACATCGCCGACCTTTGGACGCGCGACGATGATTTCCGCATCTGCTTCAAGACCACCGAGGCGCGGCTTGACCTGGCCCATCGCGAGGCCGAGATCGGCATGCGCAACGCGCCGCCCGACGCCGGGAACCTGGCCGTGCGCAAACTCGCCGACGTCGCCTTCGCACCCTATCGCGCCGCATCGCTCGATGCCGATGCGCCGCTTGACTGGGTCGCGATCGGCCGCGACGAAGCACTGGCGGGGTCCGCCCATTGGGTGCTCGATCAGCCCGACGCCGAAGTCGCCGTGTGGGCGAACACGCCCCACACGCTGCGCGCGCTGATCCATGCCGGCGCGGGGAAAGGTGTGCTGCCGTGCTTTGCCGGCGACCGTGACCCGCAACTGGTGCGATGCGGGCCGATCATCGCCGATCTGGCGCAATCGCAGTACATGGTCACCCATGGCGACGACCGGCACCGGCCGGTGGTGCGCACGCTGATCAACCGCATCGTCGCCTTCACCGCCGCCTCGGCCGCCCTTTACCGGGGCGACCACCCACGCGCCTGAGGCCGGAGCGCCCGAACGGGCGGGGTCAGACAAAGTCGAAGACGCTCAGTCCGGTCGTCATGTCATCGAGGCCGAGCGGCCGTGTGATCGGCGGTTCGGCGCGCGCCAGGCACCCGGCGCGCTCGCACACGCGGCAGGCCGGCCCGACGGGCACCGCCGCCGGGCGCGCCTCGTCCGTCTCCGATCCGCGCAGCGCCGCGCCATAGACGACATCGTTGCGGTGGGCGATCTCGCAGCCCAGAAGGATCGCGGTGCGGCGCGGCCGCTCGTGGAACGCGCCCTGCGGCCCTTCGAGCGTGCGCGCGATCACCAGGAACTCGACGCCATCGGGCATCTGCACCGCCTCGACCAGAATGTGGCCGGGCGTGTTGAACGCATCATGCACCGGCAGTTTGGGGCACGACCCGCCAAAGCGCGCCTGCGGATAACCGCGCGCACCGGCGCGGCGGAAGCGGTTTCCGGCCTGATCGATCTCGGCCATGAAGAACGGAATGCCCGACGCCTCGCGCCGCTGCAGCATGGTCAGCCGGTTGGCGGCCTGCTCAAACGACACGCCGAACCGCGACTTGAGCACGTCAATGTCGTATCTGACGCGGGCGGCGACCTCGAAGAAACGCGCGTAGGGCATCATCAGCGCATGGGCCGCATAGCGCGCCATCTCGAAGCGGGCGATGCGCTGGGCCTCGTGCGATGACAGCTTCAGGTCCTCGATCTCGGCGGTGATCGCCACCTGCATTCGGATCATCGCCGCTTCCATGGCGACTTCACGCTTCTGGTCGAACGGCGACAGGCGCTCGGAAATGAAGAGCCGGTTGGAATGGCGATCGTAGCGGCGGCGCCAGTTGGGCATGGCATCGACCGGCAGCACGCGCACGGTGATGCCACGTTCGGCCCGCAGCCATGTCTTGAGCGCGCCGGCCAGGTCGTCGCCGGGCGCCAGCAGCTTTGTGAAGCTGTCGGCCTCCTCTTCCAGCCGGGCGAAATGGTTGGGGCGCTTTTCGAGCGTGTCGCGCACCTCGTCGGCGGGCAGTCGCGTCGAGGCGACGCGCGTCTCGTGACCCTCGCGCGCCAGCATGTCCGACAGATCGGTCAGCCGTTCCTGGCTCTCGCGATAGGCGCGGTAGAGCTTGATCAGCGCCGCCGAGACATTGGGCGCGCCCTCGGAAATCTCGATCAGCTCCTGGTCGCCCGGCAGCTCGCCCGACAGGAGCGGGTCGGCGAACATCTCCTTGAGCTGCGGCAGCGTGGTCTCGCCGGTGCCCTGCAACTCGTTGACGTCGAGCTTGTAGGTGGCGGCCAGCTTGAGCAGCAGTTGCACGGTCAGCGGGCGCTGATTGCGCTCGATCAGGTTCAGATAGCTGGGCGAAATGCCCAGATCGGCGGCCATCGCGGTCTGGGTGAGTTCGCGCTGGGTGCGGATGCGCCGGATGCGCGGTCCGGCAAAGATCTTCTGGTCGGCCATGTCGCCTCCGCCATCGGGGTCGGGCCAAGGTGCCACCGATCCGGCCTTTTTACAATCATGACAGATTGACAGTGCGCTGCGGTAACAGCGGCCACCACGCGACCATTGATTTGGGCCCTTATGCCGGTTTCGACGTGCAATTCCGTGTTTCCACACGCAAGGTCTGGTTGCGATGCAGCATCGGCGCTGCTGTCACACCATTGTCATGGGCGGCCTTTCCGTCGCTTGTGACAGAAATGACACGGCCCAGTTGGCTGATCGCTCACGCAGGACGACACCAACGGAGCAAACCATGTCGGACCACGAAAGGCCCAAGACCCACGTCAAGGAGCGTGCCGAAGAGCAGGCGTCCGCGATGCAGGGCGACCAGCAGGCGGCGATCCGTTCGCTGGCCAACGATCTTCACCGGCTCAACCATGCCGTCATGAAGGCGGTCGAGTCGGGCGTATCGGTCGAACTGGTGCGCTCGGCCCGGCACCATGGCGGCGACGGCAATTGGGGCGATCTTCTGATCCCCGTCATCGTCACCCGGCAGGCGTAGCGCGCCGTCGCGCGTATTTTTCCAGCGCCATACCCGGCCTCTACACACCGTCATCCTCGGGCTAGACCCGGGGATGCATTGCCTTTGGTTCATGCCAGGCGCCCATCGGCCCGCGAACGGGGGTCTTGTGCATTGCCTGGCGTGTGCCGCCGATCCAACGCAATGGGTTCCGGGTTCGGCTGCGCCGCCCCGGAATGACGGCGCGATTGTTTGGCACCGCGCTTCTTCACCAAAGCCGGCGTGCCAAAGAACAGGAACCACGGGCGGTTTGGAGAGCCGCTCATCGTAGCTAGGTTGTGCGGTCGCCAAACCGCCCGTCCGGTGGGCTTGCGGTGATGGGCCCGTGCGACGCCGGCGCGAGGCTCGCGCCCTGCCGTGACGGCCGATGCCGGTCCGACCGCCACAGACCCGTGACACCCGGATGGTTCGGCCGGCCCCGCCGCCCCTGACCGCCAGCCGGGTCTGGCCGATGGCAGGCGCATGCGGACGCCGCACACCTTCGTTCCGCCGCGACTTGGGGGATCATCTCCCAGTCCTGCACCTCTGCACGACCAGCCGCGCCACCGTCCCTTTCCCCGGATGGTCGGTTCTGAACCCGAGGTTCCGCGA
>CAZSFA010000128.1:0-8171 GCA_964606055.1 uncultured Oceaniradius sp.
GTCCTCGCCATCAATGCGTGCCTCAAACAGGGCATTGCCAGGCAGCCAGGCCGTTTCCAGGGTCATGCGTTCCGGGCGCAGCGACGGGATCCACAGGCTCGCCTTGCCGAGCGCGGACATTTCCACCTCAACCGGGATATTGCGGCCATCCATCAACACGACCCATTCGCGCGTCACCTCGACCGGCGCCTCAGCCAGGCGGCCCTCGGTCTGCGCCGCGCGACGCACCATCACCTCGTGCACATAGGCGGCTGCGGCCGCGATATAGACCAGCTGGTCCTCGCGCGGAGCCGTACCGTTGAACCCTTCCGGGAAATGCTCGGCGATATAGCCGGTATTGATCCTGCCGGAGCGGAAATCCGCCTCGTCGAGAACCGCGGACAGGAAGGGCGCATTCGACTGCAGGCCGTCCACGTGCAAACGGTCCAGGGCCGCGGCCAGCGTATCGATCGCGGCCTCACGGGTTTTGGCATAGCCGATGACCTTGGCGATCATCGGATCGTAGAAGAGCGAGATCTCGTCACCCTCGCGCACACCGCTATCGATGCGCAGCGTACCACCGGCCAGATTGCCCTCTTCCGGCTCGACAAAGCGCTTGAGGCGGCCAATGGAGGGCAGGAAACCGCGATACGGGTCCTCGGCGTAGAGACGGGCCTCCACGGCCCAGCCGTCGATCTTCACCTCACGCTGGGTCAGTTCCAGCTTCTCACCGGCAGCCGAGCGGATCATCTGCTCCACCAGGTCGAGACCGTGCGTCATCTCGGTCACCGGGTGTTCCACCTGCAGGCGGGTGTTCATTTCCAGGAAGTAGAAATTGCGGTCCTTGTCGACGATGAACTCGACCGTGCCGGCGCTGCGATAATCGACCGCGCGCGCCAGCGCCACGGACTGCGCACCCATCGCGGCACGGGTCGCCTCGTCGAGGAACGGCGACGGCGCCTCCTCGACCACCTTCTGGTTGCGCCGCTGGATCGAGCACTCGCGTTCGCCCAGATGGATGCAATTGCCATGCGCGTCGGCCAGCACCTGGATTTCGATGTGGCGGGGCTGCTCGACGAACTTTTCGATGAAGATGCGATCGTCGCCGAAGCTGGACGCGGCCTCGGACCGCGATCGCGCAAAACCATCGCGCGCCTCCGCGTCATTCCAGGCGATGCGCATCCCCTTGCCGCCGCCGCCGGCGGACGCCTTGATCATCACCGGATAGCCGATCTCGCCGGCGATCGTGACCGCTTCGTCGGCGTCGGCGATCAGGTCCATATGGCCCGGCACCGTCGAAACGCCCGCCTCGGCGGCAATGCGCTTTGAGGTGATCTTGTCGCCCATCGCCTCGATTGCCTTCGGGCCCGGCCCGATGAATGCGATGCCGGCCGCCTCCAGCGCCTCGGCGAAAGCGGCGCGCTCGGACAGGAAACCGTAACCGGGGTGGACCGCCTGCGCGCCCGTCCGGCGGCATGCGTCGACGATGGTGTCGATCACCAGGTAGCTCTCGGCGGCCGCCGCCGGGCCGATCGGCACCGCTTCGTCGGCCATGCGCACATGCAGCGCTCCGGCATCGGCCTCCGAATAGACCGCAACCGTCGCTATGCCCATGCGGCGCGCGGTCTTGATGACGCGGCAGGCGATCTCGCCGCGATTGGCGATCAGGATCTTGTCGAACATGGCCCCGCCGTCCCCGTCGTTCTTCTTGTCAGGTGAACGCCTTGATACCCGATTGACCGTTGCCCGCAATCACCGATTGGTCTGGCTTGGTGCCCGCCGTTCACGCCAGAACACATAAAGCCCGGAGCCGACGATGATGGCGATGCCGCCCCATTTGCCGAGCGTCGGAAACTCGCCGAACAGCATCCAGCCAAGCGCCACCGCCGAGATGATCTCCAGATAGGTGAACGGGGCGAGCATGGAGGCCGGCGCGAACTGATAGGCCCGCACGAACACGTAATGGCCCAGCAGTCCGAAGCCGCCCATCACGAAGACAAGCACCCACACAACAAGATCCGATGTCGGCGTTATCGCCATGTCCGCAACGCCGAACGGCGCCGCGACCAGCATCGTGACGGCGATGACCGAAGCCCCGCCCAGCCCGGCGACGAACTGCATCGCCATCGGGCCGTCCGTCTGGCCGACCACGCGGTTGAGCAGAAGGTAGGTCGCAAAACAGGCCGCCGAGACAAGCGGCAGGATCGAAATCACGCCGAAGATCGCAAGCGACGGCTGGATCACGATCAACGCCCCGCCGAAGCCGACAAAGGACGCAACGATCCGGCGCCAGCCGACGGGCTCGCGCAGGAACACGAAAGACTGCAGCGTCAGGATGAGCGGACCGACGAAGAAGATCGCAAAGGCGTCCGCCAGCGGCATGTATTTGATGGCGACGAAGAAGAACAGGCTGCCGATCGCCAGGAGCGCGCCGCGCAGGAAGTTCATCGCAAAGCGTTCCGATCGCAGCCCGCGCCAGTTGCCGGCCAGTGCCAGGAACGCAAAGCAGACGACCGCCTGGATCGCAAAACGCAGGAACGTCAACTGGCCCGGCGACATCGCACCCTGCTCGCCGAGCAGTTTGGCCAACGCATCCATGACCGGCAGCAGCAGCGCGGCAAGCGAAGCCAGCACCATGCCGGCCACGGGCCGGTCGGTGCTCGATGACAGGGGTTTGGTCTGCGCGAAGTTGGCCATGCCCGCTGCGTGCCATGGCGCGGCGGCCAAGCAAAGTCCGCCAACGCCACCAGCGGTTCGCTCCGAACCGCCGGCGTTCGTCTGGGGCGCCTAGGCGACCCGGTCGATCAGCGGCGCGAGCGTGGGATGCACGTTGGGCGATTCGTCGCGCAGGAAGCGCAGGAGCGACTTCTCGTTGTCGTGCAAAATGCCGTCCCGGCCTATACGGCCGGCAATCCAGTCCGCCTCTTCGGGATCAATCGCCTCGGCGGCGGCGCTGGCTGCCGCAAACGCATCGTTGCTTTCGCGCCAGGCCTGCTCGACGCCGGTCTTGCGGCGCACGCTGCCCATGTAATCACTGAGCCCGCCGGCAAACACACGGTTGAAGAAGCCGCCAATGTCGACCGACGTGTCATCGAGCCATTGCTCGCGGCGCAGCGCCTGGTCGCGCGACACGGGCACATGGCGCATCGCGCCCATCAGCGAAAAGCCGATCGCCTTGACGAACAAGTCGGACCAGGCCGGATCGTTGTCGACCTCAACCGTCTGGTCGTTGATCTCAAACAGCACCTCGGCCTCCTCGCGGGTGATGCCCGCATGGCCATGGCTGCCGAAGGCGTACAGAATGCGGCGCAGCATCGCCACATCGTCGGCGGTCACCATGCCGGGCCGGGCCAGACGACCGGCGGCCAGCGGGCCGTCGCCGGACACCACCACATGGGCGACCTGACGCAGCGCGAAGGCCGACAACTGCGCCGGACACGACGTCGCCTTCTCCATGATCCTGATCAGCAGTTCGATCTCGGTCCGCGTATCGACAACGCCGTCATGGGAGATGGCGGCCATCAGCCATGCGGCGTTGTTCGGCGTGACGTAACCGCGCGGCTCTTCCTGATGAACAAGGTAGTCGGTGATCGCCTCGACGAAGAAGTCGGCCCATTCGCGCGCGCGGTCGCGGCAGGACCGGTCGAGCGCGAACAGCGTCTCGGCCTCCGTGCGGCTGACCACGCCGTCACCGAACACCGAACGCCGCAGCATCAACACATCGTCGGCCGTGATCTTGTTCCTTGCCGCAAGCTCTGCGAGCGGCCCGCTCAGCACCAGTTCACCCATCCTTGCCTCCAAGTCCTTGTCGACCCGTAACGTCGCCCCAAACGCGGGCATTTGGTCATCGACATCGCATATCCGACTTGAATTTCAGCTAAACGCCATGGTTAAGGGGCGCTTTCGATGGAGCGTGCCTTGGACGACGAACTGGCCGACGCCTACAACGCCGCCCTGAGGCATGAGAAGGCCGGAAGACCCGCCCGGGCGGCCGACCTCTACCGTCGATGCCTGGCGCTCGATCCGGCAGACCGCTGCGGCGCGGTGATGCGGCTGGCCTCGCTCGGCCTGGGCGAAGTGCCGTCCAAGGCGCCCGACGCGTATGTCGCAACCCTGTTCGACCAGCACGCCGAACGGTTCGACGACATCCTGACCGGCGAACTGGGCTATGCGGTGCCCATGCAGATCGCCGACTGGCTGACCCGCAACCAGCCGGGGCCCTATGACCGCCTGCTCGATCTGGGCTGCGGCACGGGCCTGTGCGGCATGATGCTGATGGAGCTTTGCCGGCACGCGACAGGCGTCGACATAGCCGAGCAGATGATCGAGCAGTCCGACGCACGTGCCGCCTATGACGCGCTCTACATCAACGAGGCGGTGCATTTTCTGGGTCAATGGGCGGCGAGCGACGATGCCGACCATGGCCCCTTCGACCTGATCGTCGCCGCCGACGTTCTGCCCTATCTGGGGGCACTTGAGCCGTTGTTTGACGGCATCGGGGCCAATGCCGGGCCATCGGCACGGCTTGTCGTCTCGGCCGAAACGCTACCCGAACTGACCGCATCGGACGCGACATGGGCGGTGACGCCGCACCAGCGTTTCGCCCATGGACGCGACTACCTGACCGCCATGTGCCGGCGTGCCGGGTTCGCGATCATCGAGCATGTCGAGCCGATCACGGTGCGCATGGAACAGGGCACACCAATCCCCGGTTTCCTGGTTGTCGCGGGGAAGGCCTAGGCCGGGCGCCGGCCGCGCACCATGTCGCGCTTGGAGCCAAAGCCTGCGATCTTTTCGACCTCGAAACCGGCAGCGGCCAGATTGCGCCGCACCCAGCCGGCGGCTGTGTAGGTGGCGAAGGTCCCGCCGGGCGCGGTCCGCTCAAAGACCGACCGCATCAGTTCGGCCGACCACATGTCGGGGTTCCGCGCCGGTGCAAACCCGTCGAGAAACCAGGCATCGGCCGCGCCCTGCCATTGGACAACGCTGTCTGCGGCCTTGCCCACGATCATCGTCAGCGTGGTCGCCTCGTCCATCGCCCAGACCGTGGTCGTACCGTCCCATCCAGACCAACGACCGATCAGTGTTTCGCGCAACGGCGCCAGATCCGGCCAGCGTCCGATGGCGCGGGCGATCTCGTCCACGCGCATCGGAAACGCCTCGAACGAGACGAAATCGAGCCGCGCGCCGGGCCGGCGCTGCAGGCGCCATTGTCGCCAGGTCTCAAGGAAGTTGAGTCCGGTGCCGAAGCCCAGTTCGGCAACGGTGAAGGCTCCACCCGCCCGCCAACGCCCGGCCAGCGCATTCTGGCCTATGAAGACGTGGGCGGTTTCCGCGCGACCATCCTCGCGCGCATAGAAATGGTCGCCAAAGCGCGCCGAAAACGGCATATCGCCGTCGATCCATTCAATCGTGTCGCCCGCCATGTCCGTTCCGTCTTCCATCTCAGCACCCGACATCGCCGTCATAGGCGGCGGCATTGTGGGACTTTGGTGCGCGCTGTCTGCCGCCCGGCGCGGTGCGCGCGTCACGCTCATCGAGCGCGACCGCATTGGCGCGGGCGCCAGCGGCGGCATGCTCGGCGCGCTTATGCCGCATCAACCGACCGGATGGAACGCCAAGAAGCAGTTCCAGCTCGACGGACTGATGTCCCTGCCCGACCGGATCGCCGATCTGGAGGCGGACACCGGCCATGCCTGCGGCTATGCACGATGCGGCAGGATCATGCCGATCGCCCACGCTGAAAAGCGGCGCCAGAGCGCGCAATGGGCGCTGGCAGCGGTCGAAACCTGGCCTGCGGACTGCGGCTGGCAGGTCCGCGACGACAGTCCGTGCCCGGGCTGGGTGGCCGACCATGCGCTGCCCCATGGCTGCAACCACGACACCTTGTCGGCCCGCATCGACCCGCGAAGGCTCGTTGCCGCACTGGCTGCCGCGCTGCGCGATCATCCCGGTGTCGCGATTGTCGAAGGCGTCGGTGTGGCGGCGCTGGGCCGGGACGGAGCGCTCCGGCTCGCGACCGGCGACGAGGTTACGCCCGGCAAGACGATCATCGCCGCCGGCGTCGGCGCATTCACGCTGGTCGATGCGGACGACCCGGAACGCATCGGCCGACCGGTCAAGGGTCAGGGCGCGCTGCTGCGTCCGACCGAGCCGATCGATCCGCTGGCGCCCATCCTCTATGATGGCGGGGTCTATGTGATCGCCCATGCCAGCGGCCATGTTGCGGTCGGCTCGACATCGGAGAACGAATTCGAGGCGCCCGACACGACCGACGACAAGCTCGACGCGCTGGTCGACCGCGCAAGGGCGCTGTGCCCGGCCCTCGCCAATGCCGCCATCGTCGAGCGATGGGCGGGCCTGCGGCCGCGCGCGGTGGGCCGCGAACCGCTCGTTGGCCCGCTGCCGGGCTTTGCCGACACAATCCTCGCAACCGGTGGTTTCAAGATCAGTTTTGCGATCGCGCATCTGATGGCCGATGCCGCCATCGACTTCGCCATGGGGCAAGCGCCGGCCAATCTGCCCGACGTGTTCCTGCCCGAAACGCGGCTCACGCCGCCTCGATCGTCGCAAAGAACCGGCGCGAATCCTCCCTGATCGCAGCGCGCTTGTCCGCGCTCATCCGGCCGAGGGTTGAATACATCATGCCCATGCGCTGATTGCCGGCGAAGCGGGTCTGGTTGCGGTCGAGGAAGTCCCAATAGAGATAGTTGAACGGGCAGGCTTTCGGCCCGTTCTTTTTGGCGACTGCGTAAGTGCACGCACCGCAATAGTCCGACATGCGGTTTATGTAAGCGCCCGATGACGCATAGGGCTTGGATGCGAAAAGGCCGTCATCGGCGTAGAGCGCCATGCCGACAACATTGGGCATTTCGACCCATTCATAGGCATCGTGATAGACGATCAGGAACCATTCCTGCACCTGCTTGGGATCAAGTCCGGCGATGAGCGCGAAGTTGCCGATCACCATCAGTCGCTGGATGTGATGGGCGTAGGCGTTTTGTCGTGTTTCGGCGATGGCTTGGCGCATGCAGTTCATGTGCGTCTGAGCGGTCCAGAACCATGCAGGCAGATCGCGGGTGGCGTTGAGCGCGTTGGCCTCGGCATAGTCCGGCATGGCGTGCCAGTAGATGCCGCGAATGAACTCGCGCCAGCCGATGATCTGGCGAATGAACCCCTCGACCGCGTTGAGCGGTGCATCGCCCCGCCGCCAGGCCGCCTGCACCGCCTCGCAACACTCGCGCGGATCGAGCAGGCCGATGTTGATCAGCGCAGACAGATGGGAGTGAAACATCAGCGGCTGGCCGGCGACCATGGCGTCCTGATAGGTGCCGAAATCGCACAGCGCCGTTTCGATGAACCAGTCCAGATATCGCAAGGCGTCGGCGCGCGTGACCGGATAGTCGAACGGTTCGAGTTCGCCGAAATGGTCGCCGAAGCGACGTCCGACCAAGGCCAGCACATCGCGCGTCATCGCGTCGGGCTCCCAAGCCGGGCGGTCAGGGATAGCCAATCCTTGGGTCGGCGGCGCGCGGTTGTCGGCGTCCAAGTTCCATCGACCGCCCGCCGGCCCGTCGCCCTCCATCAGATAGCCGGTGCGGCGGCGCATCTGGCGGTAGAAATGCTCCATGCGCAGGCTCTTGCGGCCCTTGGCCCAGCGCGCAAAGTCGTCATGGCCGGCGAGAAACCGGTCATCGACGCGGATTTCCACGGCGATCCCGAGCACGCCGGCCCAGTCATCCTGCATCCGGCGCACGCGCCATTCGGACGCTTCGGTGACCACGATCCGCGTCGCGCCATGGCGGGCCACCGCTTCGCGCAGCGCCTCGGTGAAGCCTGTCGCACCGTGATCGGCATCATCGAGCGCCCGATAGTCCACCGCAAAGCCATCGGCCCGGAGGTCGGCGGCGAAGTGGCGCATGGCCGAGAACACGAATGCGAGCTTCTTGACGTGGTGGCGCACATGGGTCGCCTCGTCTGCCACCTCGCACATCAGGACGACGTCACGATCGGGATCGGCATCGCGAAGCGTCGCCAGTCCCCGCGACAGTTGATCGCCGAGTATGAAACGCAGCGTCGTCATGGCTGGCTCAGCCCTTGGTGCGCAAGGTCGAGCGACCGCCATCGACGCCGATGACCTGTCCGGTGATCCAGCTTCCCGCGCCGGTCAGCAAAACGCGCGCAAGACCCGC
>CAZSFA010000129.1:0-8104 GCA_964606055.1 uncultured Oceaniradius sp.
CACGGGTTTGTCGAGCTTGTCGTAGATAACGCGCCGCATTGCCGCGGTGACGGGACCGGGCGCGATCCGGCCGGCAAACGCGAACAGTCTGGCGGCCGTGCCTGGCACGATCGTGGCGCGTCGCCTGCGCGCGCCATCGATGATCAACCGCGCGGCGATGTCGGGCGGCATGCGTTTTTGTGCGTCAGCGCCTGCGGGCGCGTGGCGGGCCGCATGGTCGGTGCGCAGCGGGCCGGGAAAGGCGACGCTGACCGACACGCCCAGCGCGCTGCGGAACGGTTTGCGGATCGATCGGGCGTAGACGGCGATCGCATCCTTGCTGGCGGCGTAGGCTGCCGCGCCCGGATAGCCGGTGAAATGGCTCAACGACGAGATGAAGACGACATGCCCCCCGCGCGACAGCGCGCCCGCGCCGGCCAGCGCCGCGCACAGCACCATGGGCGCCTCGGCGTTGACGGCGAGCAGACGCCGATATGCGTCGGGTTCGATCGCCTCGAACGGGCCGGTGGCCGAAATGCCGGCGTTCAGAACCAGCCAGTCGAACGGGCCGGCCCCGGAAAGGCGCGCCGCCAGCGCATCGACCGCGCGCGCGTCAGCCAGATCGCAGGTCCAATGCTCAAACGCGGCGCCCTCGCCCGGATGATCGCGATCGACGCCGATCACCGCGTGGCCGGCCCCGGCCAGGCGGTCGGCCATCGCACGCCCCAGACCGGCGCTTGCTCCGGTGATGATTGCCTTGCCGGGCGCGCTCACAGCCGGCCGCTCCACACGGCGCCGCCGGTGAGATAGCGGCCATGCGAGACGGTCACCGGCGAACGGCGGCCGGCGATCGCGCCTTCCATCATCGCGGCGACCGCGGCGGCGGGCAGGAAGACCGCGCGCAGCCGCCCCGGATCGTAGCCGGCCTTGTCGTGCATGTCGGTGCGTGTCGGGCCCGGATGCACCACCTGCACGGCGATCCGGTCCTGCCATTCGGACCGCAGCGCCCGCGCCAGCCCGTGCAGACCGGCCTTGGATGCCGCATAGGCCGGGATCAGCGCCGATCCCTTGTGGGCGACCGAGCCGACAAATGTCAGCGTGCCGCCCGCCTTTGCCAGCCATGGATGGAGCACGCGCGCCAAAAAGACAGACGCGGACAGGTTGACCGCGAGCGTCCGGCGGATCTGGTCGGCGGTTTCAAGCCCGTCTTCGGCCGCATGACCGACGCCGGCATTGAGGATCGCATTGTCGAGCCGCACCCAGCCACGGCGCAGAACCGCATCGGCGATGGCCTGCGTCGCATCGGCGGGCGCATCGAGAGGGGCGCGGACATAGGCAACACCGTCGGGCAGGACGGCGCGCGCGTCATCATCGTCGCGCCGGCCGGCGACGAGCACATCATGACGCCCGGCGAGCCGTTGAACGAGCGCCAGCCCGATGCCGCTGGTGCCGCCGGTGATCAGGATCGTCCGGCGCCCGCCCATTCTAGCGCCCCGCGCCGAAGGTCAGGATGGTGTCGAGATCGGAAAGCGGCGCCAGGTCGGCCAGCGCCTTGCGCGCCTGCGCTTCGTCGTCTTTCATCTGAACGATCAGCGCGTCGAGGGTGTCGAACTTCTCCTCGCCGCGCAGATAGGCGCAGACGATCACGGTGGCGTGCTCGCCGTAGAGATCGCCGTCGAAATCGAACAGGTGCGTTTCAAGCAGCGCCGCACCATCTTCCGTGACGGTCGGCCGACGGCCGAAGCTGGCAACGCCGTCATGGATCGTGCCATCGGCCCGCACGAAGCGAACCGCATAGATGCCATGGGCAAGCGGGCAATCGTCGGGCGTTGCCATGTTGGCAGTCGGATAGCCCAGGGTGCGACCCAGTTGCTGACCCTTGATGACGTGCCCGGCGATTCGGTAGCGATAGCCCAGAAGCGCGTTGGCCTCGGCGATCCCGGTCGCGGCCAGGTGGTCGCGGATGCGGCTCGAGGAGACGACCTCGGCGCCGTCGTCGCGCAGCGCGTCGACCAGCACCACGTCGAAACCGCGCGAGCGGCCGGACTGCATCAGGAAAGCCGGCCCGCCCTGACGGTTCTTGCCGAAATGGAAGTCAAAACCGGTGACCACATGGCGGGCGCCAAGGCCCTCCACCAGCACCTGGTCGACGAATGCGTCGGCGGTGAGCGCGGCAAAGTCGAGCGTGAACGGGATTTCGATGACCGCGTCGAACCCGCAAGCCGACAACAGCACGGCCTTCATCGCGGCGGGCGTGATCCGCGCCGGTGCGGCATGGGGAGCGAAGACGGCACGCGGATGCGGCTCGAACGTCAGGACCAGCGCGGGCATGTCGTCGCGGCGGGCGACCGCGCCGGCGGCCTGCAGCACGGCCTGATGCCCCAAATGCACGCCGTCGAAGTTGCCGATCGCAACGCTTCCGCCGCGCAATGCGGCCGGCAGATCGGCAATCCGGTCTATCCGCAGCGCCATCGCCGACCCCGGTCAGGCCAGCTTGGCCATGGTCGCGACGGGCGCCGCGCCGAAATCGGTCAGAAACGCTTCGAGCCGGTCGGGATCGGGCGCGCCCGGCGTGCCGTACTCACGGGCGTGAATGCCGTCGGAGACGAACAGCAGCGCCAGTTCGCTGTCCATGGCGCCCTTGACGTCGGTGGTGATCCCGTCGCCGATGGCGAGCACGCGGGCGCGGTCAACCGGCCCGCCGCGCGCCTTTTCGGCCAGGCGCAGCGCCAGATCATAGATCGGCCGATGCGGTTTGCCGGCGATCAAGGTCCGGCCGCCCAACTGGCCGTAGGCGCGAGCCAGCGCCCCGGCGCAATAGACCAGCTTGTCGCCGCGTTCGACGACGATGTCGGGATTGGCGCAGATCATCGGCAGATCGCGGGCGCGAAGACGGGCCAGCAGCTCCGCATAGGTCTCGGGCGATTCGGTCTCGTCATCGAACAGGCCCGTGCAGACCACCGCCGAGGCCTCGAACTCCTCGACCAGTTCGACATCGAGGCCGTCAAACAGCGACAGGTCGCGCTCGGTTCCCATGTGGAACACACGGCGCGGGCCTTCGGCGATCAACGCACGCGTGACGTCGCCGGATGTGGCAACGTCGTCGAACGCGGCGTCGGGCACGCCAAGGCTGGCCAACTGGTCGCGCACGTGCGGATGGGGGCGCGGCGCGTTGGTGACGAGGACGACGGCGCGGCCGGCGGCGCGGGCGCGGCGCAGGGCGGTGTGCGCTTCGGGCCATGCGATCACGCCGTTGTGCACGACACCCCAAACGTCGCACAGCACCACATCATAGCCGTCAATCAACGCATCAAGCGTCTCGGCAACCGGTATCGCCACCGCATTTCCCCTTGAAACCGGCCACGACGGGGCCGCGCGGGCGCATTAACGCAAGCGGCTCGCCGTGTCACGACCATTGCCGGACAAGCCGATGATCGCCGAGATGCCCACCAGGACGATGCACTGTCCCATTTGGGATGGTTTCCGCTATAGAGGGGCCGAAACAGGGCGCGGCCGCACCAGGGGCGGCGTCCGGCGAAACCGGGATCCGGGCCATGCGTCTGCGACGGCTGTTGGGCATCGTCATCGTGATCGCATCGATCGCCGCCGTGGTGCTGTGGCAGCGCGCCGAGATCATGGCGTTCGGTGCGCAAAACCCGCTGGCGCTGCCCGCCGGGCTGGCGGCCGCCGCAATCGTGCTGATCGCGGCGGTGATGTATCTGGGCGCGGGACTGCGTCATCAGCGCATGCTGCTGCGCGAAGCGCGCCGCGTCGCCACGATGAACGCGTCCGTGCCCGCGCCCGCCTCCCCCGCCGCTCAAACGCCGGCGAGCGAGCCGGCCACGGCGCCCCGGCAACCGGCGCTCCTGTCGCTGCTGGGCACGATCGAGGAGGTCGAGAGCCGGCGACGCGATGGTCAGACGGCGGACACCGGCGCACCGGCGCAAACGCGGCTGACGCCGCAACTCTACTATCAGCCGGTCGTCGATCTGGGCGCGGCGACGGTCCATGGCTATGACGTGTTCCGCAAGGTGGCGATGCGCAACCTGTTGGCCGAACCGGGTTTCGTGCAGCGCTCGAGCGCCGCCAGTGTCGCCGAACGCGCGGCCTTTGAGTTTGCCATGATCGACACCGCATTGGCCGCCGCCCGGCAGGTGTTCAGCGAGGCGGCGACCGAAGGCGGCATGCTTTACGTTCACGTCACCGATGCGCTGATGGACAATGATCGCCTGTGGACCAAGCTGGCCCTTTTGATGCGCGCCCACCCGTCATTGAGCGCACAGATCACGCTTTGCGTTGCCGATACCGCGCTCGCCGAGCCACCCGCCGCCCGCCTCGATGCCATCGACCAGATGCTCGATGCCGATGCCGGCCTTGGCATTGCCGGTCTCGACCTGCCGGCCGGCGCGTTGCCCGAATATGTCTCGCGCGCGCTGCAGATCGCAATGTATGCGATGGACGACGTGCGCGAGGTCGAACCCGATCTGGCCGCGCGGCGCCTTGGTTGCCTCAACCGGCTGTCGGGACTGGGTGTTGCGGCCTGCGCGCGTGGGTTGGCTTCGGATGCCGATGTGGTCGATGCGGTCGAACAGGGCGCGCGGTTCGGGACCGGGCCGGTCTATGCCGAGCCGATGCGGTTGCGCGACGAGCCGAAAACGGTCTCGGGCCGGGCCGATCCGCCGGCGGGCTGATGGGCGCCACCGGTCGACGGACACATCACATCGCCGTGCACTTGTTGTCGTAGGGATCGGCTCCCGTTGCGACCAGATCGATGGCGGGCACGAAGCGCAGCGGGAAATAGCGATCGATGTCGATGCGCTTGTGAACGCGGTTGTTTTCGGGGTCCAACTCGAAAATGCCCAGATAGTTCATGGCCGGGCGCACGATGATGTTGCCCTCGACCATGACAAAGCGCATGCCGTCGATCCGAAGCGAACTGGGGATGCTGCGCAGATTGCCGGCATTGGCGGTGCCGCCCTGTCGCCGGTATTCCCAAAGGACACGGCCGCGAATGGAGCCGTTCGGACGGGTCTCCGCCTCCATCATGCGCACGATGAATCGAAAGTCCGGCGCGCCGCTGAGGTTGAAGTTGTCGCCTTCGGAGCGTTGCCGCCGCGCCCAGTTCCCGTCGGCATAGGATTCGTAGACCAGTTGCGAAATCAGATCCATGCGATCGCAGGACAGCGAATGGCGCTGGGTCGAGACGATGTCGCCCAGCGAGTAGATGTTCTGAACGCTGCGATTGTACTGGGTGTAGACGGTGCCCGCGTCCCAGGTCAGAAACGCCATGGAGGCGAAGATCGGCAGGATGAATGCCATCTCGACGGCGATCGATGCGCGCGCGTCGCGGCCGAACCGATGCAGGCGTGCCCGCAGTCGTCCGGCACGATGGCGCAGTTTCCTTGCGACTTGGACCATCAGTAGGGCTCCGTCATGAAGGTCAGGCCGGTCTTCATGGTCTGCGCGCTCTCGCCGAAGACCATGCCGGTGAAGATGATGCTGGGCAGCGTGAAATCGACTTCGACGCGCATCAGCGATTCCGATGCGCCGGCCGACAGCGCGCCGGCATCTTCCGAGTTCCAGATGCTGGCGCCGCTCATGTCGAACTGCTCGACGCGCACCGCGACCGAGTTGGAACAGTTGGGCAGCGATATGCGCTGGCACAGCGTGTTCTTGTACCAGGTCTCGACGTCGATATCCTCTTCATTGATGACGGTGAACACATGGCCGGTGCGCAGGTCGTAGACCGCCTGCTCGACGGCGCGCTGCGTCGCGTTGGTCATGTAGACGACATAGGAGATCTCGAAGATCGCGATCATCAGAAGAAAGAATGATGGCGCGAGCAGACCGAACTCGATCGCCGCCACGCCGTCGCGCTCCTTGATGAGAAATGACCTGAACTTGCCAAACATGGGATTGCCCGCCTCAATCTGACGCAAGCCTTAACGCCGATCCCTTGATTTTCGGTTTGCAAGAACCGCTCAAATTTTACCGACCGTTTAAGCCAGCCTTTATCCGGCGCATGATAGGCGATCCCCAATGCGGCCGCGATCTTGCGCGTGCCGCGGAGGGCGAGACCAATGACCAGTATCCTGAGACGTTTTGCGGACGACAAGCGCGGCAGCGCCTACATCATGGCGGCTTTCGCCATCGTACCGATGTTCGGCATGGCAGCGTTTGCAATCGATTACACGAACTACGCGCGCTATGAATCCACGGTCGAGACGGCCGCACAGTCGGTGGCGCTGCATCTGGCCAAACGGGTCGCGCTCGATCCCAATCTGACCGAGCAGGCGCTGGTCGCCGAGGGCAAGGCGCTGATGTCGACCATGGCGCCCGGCCTGCCGATCACCTACGACCGGTTTCACGTCGATCCCGCCAGCGGGCTGGTTCAGATCGAAACATCCCTGGAGTTCGACACCTACTTTGCGCAGTTCCTTGGCCACGAGACGCTGATCTCGGAAACCGAGACGCAGGCGCAGTTCGGCCGCCGCAACATCGAAGTGGCGCTGGCGATCGACAACTCGGGTTCGATGGGCGACTGGGCCGGCTCGAAACAGAAGCTTCAGGCCGCCAAGGACGCCTCCAAGACCTTGATCGCCTCGGCTTCGACGGCGGTCGCCGGGTTCGAGAACTCGGATCTGAAGTTCTCGCTCGTCCCCTGGCACACCAATGTCAGCGTACCCGCTTCGCTGCGGACCGACTCTTCGGGCAACGACGCCTGGTGGGTGGACTGGGACGGCAAGTCGACCGGCCACTTCACCTATCTTGCGCCCTACCTGAACGATGGCAGCAACGCCGACGGCGACATGTATTACGCGATGCCGACCGGCCATGGCGGCACCGACGATGAATGGCGCTATTACGACCCGTCGCTGCTGCTGAACTATCTGCCGCTGGAAGCCGACGGCGATGGCGTCGATCTGGTTGCACTGCATGCCGAGCCGAACATCGGCATCGTCACGCGCAAGGACGTCTACGACCGGTTCTCCAATGTGAGCTGGAACGGCTGCTTCGAGCACCGCCATGGCGACTACCGGTTCAGCTTCGAGCCGCCCAACAATGATGACGGCGATTCGCTGTTCGTGCCGCACATGGCGCCGGACGAGCGTGACTGGTGGAACAGCCGCAACAGCTACATCAATGACGTTGGCGGCGACTCCGACTATTCCAACGGCACCGACTACGATCAATTCGACTCCGACGTCGTTGGCAGTTCCGTCGCCGAACGCGCCCGCGTGTTCAACACGGCCAAATATGTCGGATCACCGAGCAGCATGAATGCCAGCTACGACAGCGGCTCCTGGGTCGAAGGTCCGAACGGCAAATGCAACACGGCGCCGCTGATCGCGCTGACCGACAACAAGACGGCGATCGAGACGGCGATCGACAACATGCAGGCCAACGGCAACACGGACCTGACGATCGGCCTTGAATGGGCGATGCACACGCTCACCCCGTGGGAGCCGATCGACAACGCCGGCGCGTTCAACGAGACGCAGAAGATCCTCGTCTTCATGACGGATGGCGACAACTATCCGCGCAATCCGGGCAGCTATGCGACCAGCTACACCAGCTTCCAGTATCCCAAGGACGACCTTCTGGATCTCGGCCTTTCCAGCTCCCCCAGCCAGTCGGCCGCCAACGGGATGTTCGACGATGCCTCCAAGCAGTATTGCACGGCCATCAAGAACCGCGGCGTGCGCATCTACTTCGTCTATTTCGGCACGCCGTCGACGGCTGCGACCGACATCATGAACCATTGCGCTTCCTCGCCCAGCACCGCGATCGCGGCCTCCAACGCCACCGAGCTCGAGGAAGCCTTCGAGCAGATCGGCGACGATATCGGCAAGCTGCGGCTGTCACACTACACGCCGCCGGAGGAATGATCGCCGCTCCGGCGGCCGATCCAAGTATGCGAACGGGCGCCCGGCGGCGCCCGTTTTCTTTTGCCCGCACACGCTTGACTCACACCCGCGTGATGCATATCTGCGCGTCGCTGGCACTCGACAAACCCGAGTGCTAATGGCGCAGAAGCGCCAGACATCCAACGTTACCAAGGGTACCAACAATGGCAGAGATGAACTTTCGTCCGCTGCACGACCGCGTGGTCGTTCGCCGCGTC
>CAZSFA010000130.1:0-8047 GCA_964606055.1 uncultured Oceaniradius sp.
TCCTCACGCGTCGAGCAGGATGTCGGTCATCAGTTCCGACGCATCCGGTTCGGGATCGTTCTGGGCGAACTCGGCGGCATCGGCAACGATTGCGCGCACATCCTTGTCGATCGCCTTGAGTTCGTCTTCGCTGGCCCAATCCTTCTCCAGAAGCCGCGCACGGACCTGTTCGATGGGGTCGTGTTCGGAGCGCATCTTCTGCACTTCGTCCTTGGTGCGGTACTTGGCCGGGTCGGACATCGAATGTCCGCGATAGCGATAGGTCATCATCTCGACGATGATCGGCCCTTCGCCCGAGCGCGCGTGCTCAAGCGCCAGATCCGCCGCCGACTTGACCGCGCGCACATCCATGCCGTCGACCTGGAAGCCGGGCACCTTGAACGAGATGCCGCGATGGGAAAAATCCGTCTCGGCCGATGAGCGCGCGACCGAGGTGCCCATCGCGTAGCGGTTGTTCTCGATGATGTAGACGACCGGCAGCTTCCACAGCGAGGCCATGTTGAAGCTCTCGTAGACCTGGCCCTGATTGGCCGCGCCATCGCCGAAATAGGTGCAGCAAACCTTGCCGTTGTCGCGGTACTTGTTGGCAAAGGCAATGCCTGTGCCGAGCGGCACGTTGGCGCCGACGATGCCATGGCCCCCATAGAACTCGCGTTCCTTGGAGAACATGTGCATCGAGCCGCCCTTGCCCTTGGAGTAGCCGCCGCGACGGCCCGTCAGTTCGGCCATCACCCCGCGCGACTCCATGCCCATGGCGAGCATGTGACCATGATCGCGATAGGTGGTGATGGTCTGGTCACCCTGCTCCATCGCCATCGTCACGCCGGTGACCACAGCTTCCTGACCGATATAGAGGTGGCAGAAACCGCCGATGAAGCCCATGCCGTACAACTGGCCCGCCTTTTCCTCGAACCGGCGGATGAGCAGCATCTCGCGCAGCGCCTTCAGCTCATCGTCCTTGGTGAACTCGGCCGCCGGCGGTGTCGTCACCGCGCTGGCCGTTGTCCCGGCCGCGTTCCTGTTGGTTCCGGACTTGCCGGAGCCGGCCGTGGTTTTCGATGGGCTTTTGCGGGCGCGTGTCGCCATGGTGATTTTCCCCGTGGATCGGCCGGCAGTCTAGCCATACCGGAAGGGACATCAAGACGCGTTTGAGCATAAGTTTCATGACGATAACGCCATAAAAACGTTGAAAAAACCGGCAATTAACTGGGATCAAGTTAATTGACGCGACGCAGCATTTCGGCGCGTGCATGTGCTCAATGAAGCAGGATCACCTCATTGGCCCGCACCAGGCCCAGCTGCCGTCGTGCCTGCTCGTCGATCATGTCGCGTTGCAGGGAGCCGTCGCGCAACGATGCCGTCTTCTTGGCCAACTGCTCGCGCTCGGCGATCAGGCTGCCCAGCTGCGCATCCAGTGCGGCCAGGCGCGCCTCATAGACCGACTTCGACGTCAGGCCGTGATTGCCGTTGTTGGCGTGGAACCCGAAATAGCCAAGCGCCGCCGCCGCGATGCAGGGAATGACGAGATGGCGAAGGGGGGATTTTCGGTAGTGACGCGTCCACATGACCCGGAACCAGCAAAGAACGTGACGTTCAAGCTAGCCCGGTTTGGTTAAGCGCGGCCTAAGCCGGCCACGCGCGTCGTCGGGATCGACCGGAAAAGTGGAGCGGTCAGCCCGCCAGCGCGGCGCGGCCCGGATAGCGGGCGCTGTCGCCCAGCTCCTCCTCGATGCGGATCAACTGGTTGTACTTGGCCAACCGGTCCGACCGGGCCAGCGAGCCGGTCTTGATCTGCCCGCAATTGGTGGCGACCGCCAGATCGGCGATGGTGGAGTCCTCGGTCTCGCCGGAGCGGTGCGACATCACCGCCGTATAGCCGGCCTTGTGGGCCATCTCGACCGCGCGCAGCGTCTCCGTCAGCGTCCCGATCTGGTTGACCTTGATCAGGATCGAGTTGCCGACGCCGCGATCAATGCCGTCCTTGAGCCGGTTGGTGTTGGTGACGAACAGGTCATCGCCAACCAGTTGGCAGCGGTCGCCGATCAGGTCGGTGTGGATCTTCCAGCCCTCCCAGTCATCCTCGTGCATGCCGTCCTCGATCGAGGCGATCGGATAGGCGTCGACCAGCGTCTTGAGGTACTCGGCCTGGGCGGCCGGGTCGCGCCTCACCCCCTCGCCTTCATAGACATACTGGCCGTCCTTGAAGAACTCGCTCGCCGCGCAATCGAGCGCCAGCATCATGTCCTCGCCGGGCTTGAAGCCGGCTTCGGCGATGGCCTCCATGACGAAATCGAGCGCGGCTTCGGCGCTCTTGAGGTTCGGCGCAAAGCCGCCTTCATCGCCGATGCCGGTGTTGTGGCCGGCCGCCGTCAGCTTCTTCTTGAGCGTGTGGAAGGTCTGGCTGCCCATGCGCACCGCCTCGGCGATGGTCGGCGCTCCGACCGGCATGATCATGAACTCCTGGAAGTCGATCGGGTTGTCGGCGTGCGCGCCGCCGTTGATGATGTTCATCATCGGAACCGGCAGAAGATGCGCGTTCGTGCCGCCGACATAGGCGTAAAGCGGCAGATCGACCGACTGCGCGGCCGCCTTGGCCGTCGCCAGCGACACGCCGAGGATCGCATTGGCGCCGAGGTTGGCCTTGTTGGGCGTGCCGTCCAGATCGATCATCGCTTCGTCGATCTTGACCTGCGCGCGCGCATCAAGGCCGCCCAGCGCGTCGAAGATCGGCCCGTTGACCGCATCGACCGCCTTGCTCACGCCCTTGCCCATGTAGCGGTCGCCGCCATCGCGCAGTTCAACCGCTTCGTAAGCGCCCGTTGACGCACCCGATGGCACCGCGGCGCGGCCCATGGCGCCGTCTTCGAGCACGACGTCGACCTCGACGGTCGGATTGCCGCGACTGTCGAAGATCTGGCGTGCGACGATGTCGATGATGGCACTCATGGGTGCGGTCCCCCGGAACAAGCGGTTTCTATATCGATCCTGCCTTAACCGAGCTTGGCGCGCAGGAAAACCGCCATGGCGTCGATTTCATCAAGCTGTCTTGACGACCGCATCGAGTGCCATGAGCTGGCGCACCAGATCGGCCATTTCGGGCAGCGGCACCATGTTGGGTCCGTCAGAAGGCGCATTGTCAGGATCGTCATGGGTCTCGATGAAGACGCCCGCAACGCCGACGGCGACGGCGGCGCGCGCCAGCGGCGGCACCATGGCCCGATCTCCGCCGGTGGAGGCGCCCTGCCCGCCGGGTTGCTGGACCGAATGGGTTGCATCGAAGACAACCGGCGCGCCCGTGCGGGCCATGATCGGCAGCGCCCGTATGTCGGCGACCAGCGTGTTGTAGCCAAAGCTCGCGCCCCGCTCGGTCAAAAGCACATTCGGGTTGCCGCTTCCGGTCACCTTGGCGGTGACATTGACCATGTCCCATGGTGCCAGGAACTGGCCCTTCTTGATGTTGACCACCTTGCCCGTCCGGGCGGCGGCGACCAAAAGGTCGGTCTGCCGGCACAGGAAAGCCGGAATCTGCAGCACGTCGACGACATCGGCGACCGCCGCGCACTGTTCCGGCGAATGAACGTCGGTCAAAACGGGCAAGTCAAACTGATCACGGATTTCCGCGAAGACCGGCAGCGCCGTCTCCAATCCCATGCCACGCTGGCCGGCGAGCGATGTCCGATTGGCCTTGTCGAACGAGGTCTTGAAGACAAGGCCGATGCCAAGCTCATCGGACAATGCCCTGAGCGCTTCGGCAACCATCATCGCATGGTCGCGGCTCTCCATCTGGCAGGGCCCCGCGATCAACGCCAGCGGCAGATCGTTGCCGAAGCGCACGCCACGCGCCGTGACGACGCCGTTCGGAGCCGCGCGTGTCGGTTCTTCGATCATTGTGCCACCCGTCCCGCCGGCGCCGACACATCAACCGCCAGAAATGCGCCCTGCCCCGGCGCGCGATCGATGATCAGATACCGACCGACCATGCGCGCTGTCTCGCCGGCCTCGTCGATGCTGGTGCGGAACCGATCGAGATCATCAACGGTCAGAACAATGCCTTCAAGGCGCAGGCCACGCCCGGGATCGGTTCGCTCGATGCCGAAATGAACCTTGACGCCCTCCGGCGTCATGACATCGATCAGCGCGCCATCGGCCACGAACTCGGTGCCGAACGACAAGGCCTCGGTGTCGCGCGTGCCGATCACCGTGTGCAGGAAATACTGGAAATCGGTCGGATTGATCTCCGAGGCGATGATCTCGGCAATCCCGGTGACGCCGTTGGCGTGGGTCTGAAGTGCGGTGCGGTCAATGTCCGGCATGCTGACCCGCTGGCAGGTCATGAAGAGACTGTCCGGCGCGCGCAGATCGGCGGCAAAGGCGGTCTTGAAAGTTGCGCGCCCCTTGGAGCCGTCCGGCGACTCAAACGTGCGCCCGAACGTCAGCTTGCGACCCGCGGAGGCGCCTGCCGCGCGAAACGCCTTGTGGTCGGCATCGGCGGTATCGGTGGCAAAAGCGAGGGCCGAAAACCCGGTTTCGCCATTGCGGAAGCGCCAGGCCTGATCGCGCGCGGTGAAGACGTTGCCCTTCATCGCCGTTCGCTCGGCCGTCTCACGCTGACCGATCGCCAGCGGCTCGAGATAGGTGCCGTCGGCGAAGTAGACGCAGGCATTTTCGGTGCCGAACGGATGGCGCGCATCGGGCGCGACCGTGAAGCCGAGCGCCGTCAGCCGCTCGCGGGCATGGTCGAGCTCGGTGACCGGCAGAACGCAATGGTCGAGCCGGCGCGGCCGAAATGGCAGGTGTGTCGTCATCGCGCCGATGTGCCCCATTTGGCGCAGGCGCGCAAGCAAGCGCGCATTGTGGCAGCCGCACCGATTGCCGGCACGACCGGACGGCCTATGTCATTTGGATTGATGGAGGCGTTGATGTTCAACAATTCGTTTCGACTGCTCACCGTCGCGGTGGCTTTCACCGCATTTCTGGCCGCCTCGGTGATGGCTCGCGCCGATGAAAACGCGGCCCGCCTGGTGATCACCCAACAGCTTGAGTCCTTCCTGTCCGGCGACTTCGACAACGCGTATTCCCATGCCTCGCCCGACATCAAGCGCATCTTCCCGACGCTCGACCGGTTCATGACCATGGTGCAGACCGGATACCTGCCGGTGCTGCGGCCCGGCAACTACGCGTTCGGCCGCGTGCGAAGCGCGGCGGACGGCCGCATCGTTCAGGACGTCCTGATCCGCGCGCCCGATGGCACGGACTGGACCGCGACCTATTTCATGGAGTTGCAGGCGGACGGCTCTTGGAAGGTCGATGGCGTCCAACTGCGCGAAGGCGCCGCCGGGATGACCTGAGGCGCGGGCATGGTCTAGACGCCGTCACCGTCGCGCACCACGCGGTAGCGCATCTGCGCAAAGCCCGTCGAAGCGGGCCGCTTGAGATCGACCAGTTCCAGATCAATGTCGGCATCGGTCGGTCCGAACAAGCGACGGCCCTCGCCGATCAGGATCGGCGCCACGGTGATCGTCATGTCGGCGATCAGGCCGGCGCGCAGATATGACTGGATGACCTGCCCGCCATCGATGTAGGCGCGTCGCCAGCCCTTGCGGCCCATCTCCTCCATCAACGCTGCCGGTTCGGCCGACGAGATGGTGACGTTGTCGCGCAGCGCCGCAGGTACGGCATCGGCCCCGAGCGTGCTGCTGACGACCACCACTGGCTTGGCATAGGGCCAAGGCTCGAAGGACGAGACGGTTTGGAACGTTCCGCGACCCATGATGAGGCCATCGACGCTCGCCATGAAACCGTCATAGCCTGTGGCGTCGGTATCACCGCCATCGAACTTCATCAGCCAGTCAAGGCCGTGATCGGGGCGGGCGATGAACCCGTCAAGGCTCGTGGCGATGAAGACGTGACCGGTGACCATGCGGCGCTCCCGTTTTGGCAGACAAGAAGACACCGCCGCTATCGCACCGGCGCGACTGGGACAACCGCGCTAGAGCGGGGCGATATCACCCTCCTGCCATCGCGCTTCAGTGGCCTGGGCAAACTCGGCAAAACGCCCGGCTGTGATGGCGTCTCGCATTTCACCCATAAGCCATTGATAATAAGAGGTGTTGTGCCAGCTCAACAGCATCATGCCCAGCATTTCGCCTGAACGGATCAGATGATGCAGATAGGCACGGGAGTAGTCGCGAGAGGCGGGGCAATCCATGGCGTCGTCCAGCGGCCTGTGGTCCTCGGCATGGCGCGCATTCTTCAGATTGACGCGCCCGCGCCGGGTGAACGCCTGACCGTGCCGCCCCGATCGGGTCGGCATGACGCAGTCGAACATGTCAACCCCGCGCGCAACCGAGCGCAGCAGATCCTGCGGCGTGCCGACCCCCATCAGATAGCGCGGCTTGTTCGCCGGCAGGATCGGACAGACCACATCCAGCATCGCCAGCATGACCTCCTGCGGCTCCCCGACGGCCAGACCGCCAATCGAATAGCCCTTCAAGTTCATCGACTTGAGCGCCTGGGCTGACTCAACACGCAAGGCTTCGTCATCGCCACCCTGAACGATCCCGAACATCGCCTTGCCCGGCTGATTGCCGAAAGCGACTTGGCATCGCTCGGCCCAGCGCAGCGAAAGCTCCATCGCCGCCTTGATGGTGTCGGTGTCCGCCGGCAGGGCCACACATTCGTCGAGCTGCATCTGGATGTCGGAGCCCAGCAGGCCCTGGATCTCGATCGAACGCTCCGGGCTCATCTCGTGGATGGCGCCATCGACATGGCTCTTGAAGGTCACGCCCTGCTCGCTCATCTGGCGTAGCGCCGAAAGGCTCATCACCTGAAAACCGCCACTGTCGGTCAGGATCGGTCCGTCCCAGCCAATGAACCGGTGCAGCCCGCCCAGACGGTCAATGCGTTCAGCGCCGGGGCGCAACATCAGATGGTAGGTGTTGCCAAGAATGATGTCAGCACCGGCCGCGCGCACCTGATCGAGATAGAGCCCCTTGATCGTGCCCGCCGTGCCAACCGGCATGAAGGCAGGTGTTGCGATGGTGCCGCGCCCTGTTGTGACCGTTCCCCGCCGTGCGCCGCCATCGGTCGCGTGAAGCTCAAAGCCGAACTCAGCCATCGCCATCGGCCCGGAACAAGAGGCTGGAATCGCCATAGGAGTAAAACCGGTACCCGGTTCCGATCGCGTGGGCATAGGCGGCGCGCATTGTCCCAAGGCCTGCAAATGCGGACACCAGCATCATCAGCGTCGAGCGCGGCAGATGGAAGTTGGTCATCAGCACATCGACGATCCTGAACCGGTATCCGGGCGTGATGAAGATGTCGGTCGCGCCGGACCATGCGTGCATGACGCCGTCCGCATCGGCAGCGCTTTCCATAAGCCGCAGCGAGGTCGTGCCGACAGAGACGATGCGGTTGCCGCGAGCGCGCGTCGCGTTGATCAGGGCCGCCGTCTCCTCGGAGACATGGCCGATCTCGGCGTGCATCGCATGATCGTCCGTGTCATCGACCTTGACCGGCAGAAACGTTCCGGCGCCGACATGCAGCGTGACGAAGGCCCGGTTGATGCCGGCATCGTCCAAAGCCGAGAACAGACGATCCGTGAAGTGCAGCCCTGCCGTGGGCGCTGCCACCGCACCATCCTCGCGGGCGTAGACGGTCTGGTAGTCGGTTCGGTCGCGTTCGTCGTCATCGCGCTTGGAGGCGATGTAGGGCGGCAAGGGCACGTGACCGATCAAGGCGATCGCAGCATCGAGATCGCCATGCGCGCGATCAAACACCAGCGTGACCTCGCCGCCGTCGCCTTTCTCCGTGACCTTGGCTGACAAGGCATCCCCGAAATGCACATGGTCGCCGGCTTTGAGCTTGCGCGCGCCCTTGGCGAACGCCTTCCAGCAATCCGGTCCGGCGCGCATGTGCAGGGTGAATCCGATCGAAACCGGCTCGGCGCCAGCGCGCTCACGCACGCCTTCGAGCTGCGCCGGGATCACGCGGGTGTCGTTGAACACCATCAGATCGCCCGGCGACAGGAATCCCGGCAGATCCAAAA
>CAZSFA010000131.1:0-7882 GCA_964606055.1 uncultured Oceaniradius sp.
GATCGCCATAGGCCGACAGGCGGAAGTAGTAGCTCTCCTCCTCGACCCACTCGACCTCGGATCCGAGTGGTTCGCGTCGCACGCCGTCGTCTCCGACGGTCGTTTCACCTTCGTCGAAATAGGCCTCCTGACGCACCGAATACCAGCCGCCATAGGTGTCCAGATAGATGTCGCCATTGGCGTCCATGCGCCGCCACAGTTCCTGGCAGGCTGCCGCGTGGCGCGGCTCGGTCGTGCGAATGAAATCGCTGTTGGAGCAGCCAAGCGCCTCGACCATCCTGCGGAAGACGGCTGAATTTTCGTCGGCAAGCGCGATCGGCGTAATCCCCCTGTCTTCGGCCGTGCGCTGCATCTTCTGGCCGTGCTCATCGGTGCCAGTCAGAAAGAACACGTCTTTGCCGTCAAGCCGTTGAAAGCGCGCAAGAACGTCGGTCGCGATCGCCGTGTAGGCGTGACCGATATGGGGAACGCCATTGGGATAGAAGATCGGCGTCGTGATGTAGAATGTGTCGCCCATGGGCTTGGTCTGGCCGCCGCGCTGTTGAAGGATCGCGGCCCGTCTAGCTCATCTTAACCGGGAAGCAAACCACAAGCGCGCGGTTCTTCAACGGCGACCGGTCTTGTGGAGCATGGCGTGCAGGCGGGCGAGCCCGACCAGCAACTCCTGCCCGCGATCAAGGCCAAATGCCGCGCCCACGCGGTGGCGCTCGGCCATCTGCGTTGCAATGTCGGCAAGCCGGCGCGCCTCATGGTGGCGTGCGGTGAGCGCAGCACCGCGGGCGCGGCCATGCAGGTCAGCCATCACCATGCGCTTGAGCAGCGTGTCCTGGATGTCGTTGCCGCGCCGGCCGGCAACATCTGCCAGCTTGTGGGCGGCGGCGGTGTCGAAGACGGGCGCCGTCAGCAGCGCGTCGAGCGCCTGCCGCAGTTCGATGCCGCCATGCAGAGCCATCGTGATCGCGCCTCGCACGCTGCCGCCCGCCAGCAACACGAGCATGGCGGGATCGGCCAGTTGCAGCGTTTGCGGGGCGACATGGGACAGAACCGAGCGGAGATCGTCATCGCCCAGCGGCTCGAAGCGAACCTTCTGGCAACGAGAGCGGATCGTCGGCAACACGCGTCCGCCGCCATGTGAGATCAGAACGAAAACCGTGTTGGCCGGCGGCTCCTCCAGCGTCTTCAGAAGCGCGTTGGCGGCCGGGCGCTGCATGTCGCCCACCGGGTCGATGATCACGATCCGGGGCGCATTGATGCTCGGTGTCATTGACAGAAAATGCGTGATGCGGCGGATCTCGTCGATCGTGATTACGGTGCGAAACCCTGTGCCCGTCGCATTGCCGGGGCGCGTGACATGCAACAGGTTCGGGTGAGCCCCCTGGGCGATCTGACGACGGGTTGCCGTGGCTGCATCGGCATCAACCACGGAACCGTCCCCGAGCGCCTGGCCCGAAAGCAGCGCCATGGCGAGATGGAACGCGGCGGTCGCCTTGCCGATCCCTTCTTCGCCCTCGAACATGATGGCGTGGTGGCCGGAGCCGACAATCGCGCGCACCTCCGCCATCGCGCGGTCGTGGCCGGTCAACCGCGTGGACGCTGCCGGCGGCGGAACGTCATCGAGCGCGTCATGATAGGTGCGCCCCTCGATCGTCTCGGTCGCAGCGCTCACGCGGCGCCCGCCGCCTTGGACGACACCGGCTGTCCGGTACGCGCAAGTTCGGGCTCGACGGCGGCCCATATGCGCCCGGCGACGTCTTCGGTCGTGCCATTGGCGTCGATCAGTCGGCAGCGCTCGGGCTCGGCGACGGCGATCGCCTGAAACGCGGCGCGTCGGGCGCGATGGATCGACAGCGTTTCGCGTTCGAAGCGGTCTTCATCGGCGCTCTCGTCGCGGCGTTCGGCCGCGCGTGCCAGCCCGATCTCGGGATCGAGGTCGAGGATGATCGTCATGTCGGGCCGAGTTGCGCCGATGGCGATGCGTTCGAGGGCGCCGATGAAGGGCTGATCGAGATCGCCGGTCGTGCCCTGGTAGACGCGGGTTGAATCGATGAACCGGTCGACGATGACGATCCCGCCCGCATCGAGCGCCGGCCCGATCACCTGAGCGACATGATCACTGCGCGCGGCGGCGAACAGGATTGCCTCCATGGCGGGGCCAAAACTCTCGGCGGCCGCCTGATCGAGCAGGACATGGCGGATGGCTTCGGCGCCCGGCGTGCCGCCGGGTTCACGCGAAACCGTCACCGGATGGCCGGCATCGCGGAGGCGTTTGGCCAGAATGCCGATCTGCGTCGACTTGCCGACGCCCTCGCCACCTTCGAACGTGATGAACAGGCCGCCTGCCCTTTGCCGCGACCGTCTCAAATCCAGCCCAGCGCGAGCTCGATCAAGGCGTCGAACGCCCTGCGATGGATGGGACCGCGTTCAACGGCCACGCCAGCCTGCAACGGGCTTTCATGGGCCATCATGTCGCCAATGAAGATGCGCAGGCGGGCGATCTGCTGCCCCTCCTCGACCGGGGCGACGACCGGGCCGTCGAATGCGATCTCGGCGCGCAAGCCGTCGCCGATCGCGATCGGCGCGAGCATGACCACGGCGTCGGTCGTTTCGACCGGAACCGCGAACGCGGTGCCGCCATAAAGGCGCACCGATCCGACCTCGTATCCGGCGTCGAACACCGCCAGCGGTTCAAATCCGCGCGCCCCCCAATCCAGCAGCCGCCGCGCTTCCTCGGCCCGTTGCCGCGCTGACTGCAGACCGCTCATCGCCAGGATCAGGCGGCGCCCGTCCTGGATGACCGAGCCGACAATGGCGTAGCCCGATGCCTCGGTGAAGCCGGTCTTCATGCCATCGGCGCCGATGTCCATGGCCAGCAGCGGATTGCGGTTGCGCTGGGTGATGCGGTTCCAGGTGAAGTCTTCCTGCGAGTAGTAGCGGTAGAACTGCGGATAGGTTTCCTGGATGTGCTGAGCCAGCCGGACCAGATCGCGCGCGGTCACGCGCTGCTGCGGGTGCGGCAGACCGGTGGAGTTGAAGAAGACGGAGTCTTCCAAGCCGATCTCGGCGGCGCGGGCGTTCATGAGCCGTGCGAAACCGGCCTCCGATCCCGCCATGCCTTCGGCGATGATGATGCAGCCATCATTGGCCGACTGGACGATGACGCCCTGGATCAGGTCCTCAAGCCGGATTTCGGAGTTCAGTTCGGCAAACATCGTCGAACCGCCCGACACCGCGCCACCGGTGCGCCAGGCGTTTTCGCTGACCAGAAACTGGTCGTCGAGGCTGAGGCGGCCGGTCGTCAGCGCGTGAAAGACGACCTCCATCGTCATCAGCTTGGCGAGCGATGCCGGCGGAACAGGCTCGTCGGCGTTCTTGGAAAAAAGGACCGTGCCGGAGGCAACGTCAAACAGCAGCGCCTGCTGCGCGCGCGTCTCAAACAGTTGGGCCTGCGCCGGCAAAAGGGTCGCCAGCAACAACGCAAGGACCAAAAGGGCCTGTCGCCAGATACGCCTCAACTCAATCGGAACGGAATGAACATACAGCACTCGCACGGACACCTTGCACCCCATCAATCCGGACCCGGGCCGACACTAGAAAGGATCGGCGGAGGGCGCAATCGCTGTGGCGCACAACAGTGATGAACAAAGGCAGGTAAGCGGCGTACGCGGTCGCGGAGGGGTCGGCGGCGCTAGCGGCCCTTCCAGCCTGGATCGCCGCCGGCAAAGTCGGGAATCGGTTGTTCGAAGGCCTTTTCCACGCGCCAGTCGGCATAGGCGGATATGGTGGTTTCGCCCATGCCCAAGCCCCGCTCGGGACGGGGTGCGGGACGCGGCATCTTCAGGCCGGTCCGCGTCTGCGCGAAGCGATCGCCGGCAGGCTGCGCGTTGGAGGCCATAAGCACGCGCGGAGCCGATATCGCGCCACGCTGACCGCCGCTGCCGTCATCGAATGAAGCGAGCAGGAAGTTGTCGTCCCGGCCATCGAGCGGTGCCCGTCCAAGATACTCGACGCGCACCTCGGCGGTGCCTTCCTTGATGTAGTCCAGCAGATAGGCCGCACGCTTGGACAAATCGATGACGCGGTTGTTGGAGAAGGGCCCGCGATCATTGATCCGCACGACGACGGACTTGCCGTTGGCCTTGTTGGTCACGCGGGCATAGCTCGGCAGCGGCATCGTCTTGTGCGCCGCCGTCAGGTGGTTCATGTCGTAGATTTCGCCATTGGCCGTCTTGCGACCGTGGAAGGCCTCACCGTACCAGGATGCGCGGCCGTCCTGAAAACGCGGCTGGTCGGCCGTCGGCCGGTAGGTGACGCCGCGCACCGTGTATGGCCGGCCGATCTTCTCGACCCCGCCGCCACGCTGGATGCTGAGGCCGCTTGCAACGCGTGGGCTCGCCGAAACACCAAAGGCCGCCGACGAGAAACTCTCTTCACCGGATGTGGGCGCGTTGCGTGTGAAGACGGGCAGGCTGGCAAGTGTCAGTCGGTCGCTGCGTGCCGCCACCGATGTCGCCTTGGGCGTCGCCCAACCGGGAAACCCACTGGTCACCGAGCCGGCGCTGCACGCCGCCATGGTCAGGCAAACGCCCCCAAGCGCGCCCAAACGCAACAACCGCAGTTGAGTCGTCTGTCCCCACATCGTCCCGTCCGCTTACACCAAAGCGTGGCGCCATGCCAAGCGCGCAAGCTCCCCTCGCCCGTCAGCATAGATCAGGTCGCTTATCGACCTGTTAAACTTCGTGATCGCGCAGGGCGCAAAATCGGTCCCAAAGCC
This sequence comes from uncultured Oceaniradius sp., assembly GCA_964606055.1. Lineage (GTDB taxonomy): Bacteria > Pseudomonadota > Alphaproteobacteria > Rhizobiales > Rhizobiaceae > Roseitalea. The sequence goes on from CAZSFA010000131.1 coordinate 4,772, forward strand.
GGTCGACCCATCAGCCTTCGATGCGGGCGCGGCCGCTGTAGCCATCGTCGCGGCGCCAGCGCAGGGTCGTCTCTCCGGTCCGCCGCAGCGTGAAACAGCTGACCGCACCGTCGTACCAGGTCGGGAACTGCTGGCACAACCGGTTGCCGCGCACGAACCACGTGCCGGTCTCGCGGGGTGCCATGAAACGGCCCAGCCCGAGCGCTTCCCCGTCGCCTGTGACTTGGCCATTGCGTTGGTAATAAAGAGGAAATTCGCCGCCGAACGGAACCTTGAGGTAGATCCTGCGATCCTTGACCGCGTCGACGATCTGCTCGCCATCCATCGTTTCGGCATGCGCGGGGAGAAGCATCATCGCAATCGCGGCGCAGGGTGCAAAAAGGCGAATGCTTACGGACGGCATTGGCGGTCTCCCATCGTCTTGATCCGGGTCTGGACTTACGTTGGAGGGGACGGGATGGATCAATCGGTCGCGGGCGCGTGCCCGATCCGATTGAGGCCGGAGAGGATGCACGGCCGCCAAAGCGCCCGGGCTGGCCGCCCGCCCCTGGTTTGAGCGATCCAGGCTGTGCGTGCGTGCTCCCAACTCCGATGTTGCTGGTCTGCGACGCATATGCGATGAGCGTCGCGTTCGGAGGGGTGGCAGAGTGGTCGAATGCGGCGGTCTTGAAAACCGTTGAAGGGCAACCTTCCGGGGGTTCGAATCCCTCCCCCTCCGCCACTTATCGCCGATTGCGCGACGTCGACAGTACAGGGCCTCGGACAAGACCAAGGTCGGTGCGAGTTCACCGAGTTGCTTTCGGAACGCCTCTTTTTCCGAGCGCATGGCAGGTCCTGAAACCAGATGACATTCGGACATCGGTCGAGAGGCATGACCGCAGATCGATGGTCTTCAGCAGCCGGGGACTACGAGGCTTCATCCGGACCCATTGGCCAGTCGAGGCCGAGAAAGTCTAAAGGGCCGCGCAACCTTCATAATGCACCGGCCAAGGGCATGAGGCAGGTAAGCCCACACTTTGGACGGATCTATGGTGTTCGACGCACCTCAAACGAAATGTTTATCTGCCTCGAAACCGCGACGGGCTCATCACCCCGGTCGAGCGCGAAGCGCAGATCAAACTGCACCAAGTAGATCTCACCCGACCCGTCGGTTGTAACGTTGCGATTCTCCACCAATGTCCAGATCGCATGGTGGTGGCGCGTCCAGCTGCTGATGCGGCACGTCTCGCCGGTCTCGAGATCGCATCGGCGCCTCTCGGCGCCTGCTGCGGGCGGGGGTGTCAGAGCGGTCCTCGCGTCCGGCGCGGTCGCAGGCCAGACGGCGGTTGAGTGGAAGCTGCGAAGGGGCGCGAGCGCATAGGTGATCTCCGCCCGTTGGCCCAGATTGGTGATCTGCGCCGTCGCGGTATAGGGCATCAGGTGGTCATACCCCATCGGCGACAGACACAGAACCGGCGTGCCGAGGATGTCGATCCGCAGGTCGGCGGCAGTGACGCTGGACAGTGTTTGCAACGTCATCTCACACTCATCCGCACGGGCCTCTTGCGTGGCGATGCAGGCCAAGACGGCGAGCGCGCCGCCGAGGCAGTAGACTTTACCTCTCGATGCCGCCGCACTACTTCGCCGCATCAAGCAGCTCCTTGTGCCAGGCCTCCAACTTGCGTTTCGCCCTCGGGCGGCGGGCCTGATCGGCGGCGAAGGCTTCGGGCGGAAAACCGTCATAGCCTAAGGGGTAGCCGTGGCTATAGATGGGATCGAGATCGACGCCATTCATGAGGCCGACTGACAGCTTTGCCGATGGCCAAAGCCCTTCGCCCTTGTTGTCCGCAGCAAAGCGGTCCCGGAGCGACAGGATAGGGCCGCGAAGCCGCTCCTCGGTCCCCGGCCGGACCTCTTCGAGAAGATGCGCCGCTGCCGGCACCATCGCCACGCCATCGAAGATGCGGAAGCGGTCGCCCGCCGCAAAGACCCGAAACCCGAGTGCGACGGTAGGATATCGGCGCCCGGGCGTGTCCATGTCGTCGAGCGTGACACGCCCCAAAAGATCAAGATCGAGCGATTTGGGCAGATAGCGAAGGTCCTGAAGGATCTGCGCGATGGCCAACAGATCCGGATCGCTGAGGCGCGCATTTTCATGCGCGTCCACCAGCGCTCTCAACCAACGGTCAGCCGACTTGTCATCGCATTTGAAATAGTCGGCGGGCTGCGTCGCTTCGATGATCGGCCAGGCCACGGGATGCGCTTTGAGCCAGTCCAGCAGCTCGGCCGTCACCGTGGCCTTGTTGGCGCGAAAGGCGAAGTCCTCTTCGAGATAGTCTTCCTCCAGCGCGTCGATGGCCATACGGTGCAACATGCAGGCCAGATTGGGCGCATAGATATCCAGCCCGCCTTCCGAGCCCATGACCACGAAGGGCGCGGCATCGGGATCGCGGGTTTCGCCAAACCACAGGCCCGCCGCGCTGCCCTCGCTGAGGCGAAAGAACAGGGCCAGGTCGTCCTCGACCGGAACACCGGCCGGCACATAGTCCGATGGGTCGCGTGGCTTGAGCGTATAATAGCCAGTTTCGCGCTTGGTCCGTTTCGACAGCCATGCAGCGAAGTCAAACAGAAGCTGCGGCGGCGCGATATCCTTTGGGAAGGCATGCCGCAATGTGTCGTCAGCGGCGATGATCTTTGCGTTTCTGGCCATCATTCATGCCTTTGCTGGTCCGGCGTCATGCCTGTTTGAGCACATCAAGAGCAACCGGATCACCCGGCCATAACTCAACACGGTAGCGATCATCACCGTCGCGCCCATCCTCGGACAAGCTGTCGAGACCGGCAAAAAGCACCCGCACCCGCAAGCCCCCGCCGGCACCTCTATGTCCCGCGCGGTGGAGACGGCGATTGCGTCCTACATCAGGGCGACGCGGGTTTGTAGCGCCGCCTCGTCCCAGGCCACCGCGTCGATGCCGCCCCCCCCCCTCGTCCTGGAGATAGACCTGGTGGTCATCGGCAAAGAGAGTGAAACTGTGCTCTGCCACCTGCGCGCTCATGTCTGCTGATAGATGACGATCACCGCATCAAAGTTGCGCGCTGCCAGATCGTCTTCGTGCAGGAAGAAATAGAAGT
>CAZSFA010000132.1:0-3653 GCA_964606055.1 uncultured Oceaniradius sp.
CTCGCCGTGCCGGTGGTTCTGCTGATCGGCGCCGCCACCTTCGGCATCGGCTGGCTGTTGTTCTTCATCCTCGCCCCGCTGATCGCGCTGACCTATGTCGGCTGGACGATCGGCGGACCGCAACAGGCAACCTGGGGCATGCGGGCGATGGATGTGCGGCTGGTGCGCTATGACGGCCAGCGCGTCGACACGGTCACCGCGATCGTTCACGCCGTCCTGTTCTGGGCGGCCAATGCCATCCTGACGCCGCTCATCCTGCTGGTCGGTCTGTTCACCGAGCACAAGCGGCTCCTGCACGATCTGGCGCTCGGCACGACCGTCATCCGCACCAGCCGCGCCTACGGCGCCACCTGACCGCGCGCGCGCCGGTTTGCGGGCATTTGCGGGCCCCGCGGCCTTGACCTGCCAGATCGACATGCCATTGTCGCCGGATCGAACTCGGCTACGATACGGTCCCGATCAACCTCGCATCGATGACGAAACATACAACAAAGGCGCCGCAGTTCTTTCTGACGTCCCCTTCGCCATGCCCGTATCTGGAAGGGCAGTACGAGCGAAAGGTGTTCACCCATCTGGTCGGCGAAAAGGCCGCCGAGATGAACGAACTGCTGACACTGGGCGGTTTTCGGCGCAGCCAGAACATCGCCTACCGTCCCGCCTGTGAAGGCTGCCGCGCCTGCATTTCCGTGCGTATCCTGGCCGAGGAGTTCCGGCCGACACGTTCGATGCGCCGCATCGCCCGGCAGAACGACGATCTCGTCGGCGCCGAGCACATCGCCGAACCCTCAAGCGAGCAGTATTCGCTGTTTCGCAAATATCTCGATGCCCGCCACCATGGCGGCGGCATGAGCGACATGACCGTGCTCGACTATGCGATGATGGTCGAGGACACCCACGTCAATTCGCGCGTCATCGAGTACCGCCGCCGAGGGCCCGACAGCTTCGTCACCGGCCACGGCGAAGGCCCGCTTGTGGCGGTGGCGCTGTCGGACTTCATGGCCGACGGCTACTCGATGGTCTATTCGTTCTTCGACCCGGCCGAGGACGCCCGGTCGCTGGGCACGTTCATGATTCTCGACCACATCGCGCGGGCGCGACGCCAGGGTCTGGCCCATGTCTATCTGGGGTACTGGGTCGATGGCTCACGCAAGATGGACTACAAGACCCGCTTCCTGCCGCAGCAGCACCTGACAGGCGCCGGCTGGGAACGCTACGATCCCTGAACCGCGACTGGCCCCGTCGCCGACTCGAACCGCCCGTGCACGTAAAGAAGCGGCGGCTTGTCGCTTGAGGCAAAGCTCCGCACGCGGCCGATCAGGACGTGATGGTCGCCCGCGTCGATCACCTGTTCGAGCGCGCAATCGAACCATGCGACCGTATCGGCCAGCATAAGCCGGCCGCTCGGCAGCCGGATGACCGGGACGGTGTCGAACCGGCCCAGCGGATCGCCCTTGGCAAAGCGCAGCGCCATGTCGCGCTGGTGGGCGCCCAGCACCGAAACCGAATAGCCGCCGCCTTCGATGAAGGCCTGGCGGCTGTGGCTCTCCTTGCGGATCGACCACAAAACCAGCGCCGGATCGAGCGAGACGGTGTTGAACGAGTTGCAGGTCATGCCGTGATCGACGCCGTCGTGATGGGTCGCAACGACCGTCACGCCGGTGGCAAAACCGCCCATGGCCCGCTTGAGCTCGGCGGTGTGGATGGCTTCGGCATTCAGATGTGCGTTGGCATTCATTGTCCGGTTTCCAATCAAGGCACTTCGCCGCCTTCCGCCAGGGTCCATAATTCGAACCATGTCTGACGGTCGAGCGACACTTTCAAGGCTTCGGAGATTTTTGCGATGCGTCCGGGCGAGTTGGTGCCGACAACCGGCATGATGCGCGCCGGATGCGCCAACAGCCAGGCAATCGCCACCGCCTCGGCGGTGACGCCCTGATCGAGCGCGATCCGTGTCAGATGCGGGATCAGGCGGTTCGACACCGGGTTGCCGGGCAGCACGAGCGAGCCGCCGGCCAGCGGCGACCACGCCATCGGCGGGCGACCGTCCTGTTGCGCCCGCGCGATCTGACCGTTGGTGAACGCGGACCGGTTGATGAGGTTGATCTCGATCTGGTTGGTCAGGATCGGTTGGCTCATCGCCGATTGCAGCAGATCGATGTCCCACGGCATGAAGTTGGAGACGCCCACGCCGCGCACCTTGCCCTCGGCGACCAGCGCATCGAGCACCGCGCCCGTCGCATGATGGTCCATGAACGGGTCCGGGCGGTGGATCAGCAACAGGTCGATGACATCGACATGCAGCTTGCGCAGTGAATCATCGACCGAAAACCGGATATGGTCCGCCGAGGTGTCGTAGTGCTTGACGCGCGTCGCCGGCCATTTCTCCGAGATCAGCATGATGTCGCACTTGGTGACGATCTGCAGCCGGTCGCGCAGCCCGCTCTGCCCGATCATCGCGCGTCCGAACAGCGCCTCGCACTCGTAATTGCCGTAGATGTCGGCGTGATCGAAGGTCGTAATGCCCTGATCAAGGCACGACTCGATCTTGCGCAGCACATTGGCGGCCGACGTGTCGGCCTCATCGGCCAGGCGCCAGGCGCCATAGACGATGCGGCTCATGGGCGGCATGCCCTCGCCCAGAACAACGGTTTCCATCAGCGGCGCTCCCCGACCCCGAGCGGTGTTGCCGGCGTCTCGCCCGGCACCCTGCCGTAAAGCTGGGGCAATGAGCAGGTCTGCAAGTGCGGCAAAACGGTGCGGCCGAAGATCTCGCATTCGTCCAGATGCGGATAGCCCGACAGGATGAAGGCGCGGATGCCCATCTTGCGGTAACGCTCAAGCTTTTCCAGCACCTGCTCGACCGATCCGACCAGCGCCGCCCCGCAGCCCGACCGCGCCCGGCCGATACCGGTCCAGAGGTGCGGTTCGACAAAGCCCTCCATGTCGGCATTGTCGCGATTGGCCGCCTGCAGCGACACGCCATAGCTCTTGGCGTCCAGCGCCCGGTTGCGGATGTCCGTACCGGTTTCGTCATCGAGCCTTGAGACCAGTTCGCGGGCGTAGTCGCGCGCCTCGGCCTCGGTCTCGCGCACGATCACATGCACCCGCAAGCCATAGTCGATCACCCGGCCATGCGCCGCGGCGCGCTCATGGACGGTGCGCATGCGCTCGGCGAGCAGTTCCTCGGGCTCGGGCCACATCAGATAGACATCGCAATGGTGGCCGCACAACTCGACCGCGTCGGGCGAATAGCCGCCGAAATAGAGAAGCGGGCCGCCGTTCTGCTGGTAGGGCCGCACCGGATCGGTGTTCAGCCCCTTGAGCTGGTAGATCTCGCCCTCATAGTCGATGGTGTCGCGCGTCCATGCCTGACGCAGTATCTCGACGACCTCGGTCGAGCGCTGGTAGCGCAGCGCGCTGGGCGCATCCTCGCCCGGCTGATTGGACGAGATCACGTTCAGCGTCAGCCGGCCCTTCATGACGTGGTCGACCGTTGCCACCGCGCGCGCCAGCATCGCCGGATGCACCTCGCCGCAGCGAATCGCAGCCAGCATGTTGATCTGCTCGGTCAGCGGCGCCATCGCGGCGACGAAACTCCAAGTGTCCTGGCCGACCTGATAGGACGACGGGCACAGGATGTTGCGGTAGCCCAG
>CAZSFA010000132.1:3753-7808 GCA_964606055.1 uncultured Oceaniradius sp.
AAGTGTCCTGGCCGACCTGATAGGACGACGGGCACAGGATGTTGCGGTAGCCCAGCCTGTCGGCGGTGCGCACGATGTCGCTGGTGTGCGCGAACGATGACCGCAAGTCGCCGTCGGGCACGCCCAGGTAACGAAAGTCATCCGAACAGATCGGCGCGAACCATGCCACTTCGGCGGCATCGATATCGGCGCTGGCGACCGGAACGACGGTCATGGGCGGCTTCCTCCCTGCTCCCGTCGGCCCGATCGGCGGACGGGGGTGTTGTGTCGCGCCATATGTGCATCAATAATGAATGAATTCAAGTCGGCGCGTGCGTCAATCGACCGGAAAGGGTGACATCGGATGGCGATCGAACGAAGCGGGGGCGAACAGGGCGGCGGTGCGCTGCCGCTCTATCTGCAGATCGCCGAACTTTTGACGCGCGAGATCGATGCGGGCATCTGGCCGGACGGCAGCCGGCTGCCGACCGAGGCGCAACTGGCCGCGACCTTGAGCGTCGCCGTCGGCACGCTGCGCAAGGCGCTGGCCGTCCTTGAACGGCGCGGGCTGATTGAGCGCATCCAGGGTTCAGGCACCTATGTGCGCAAACAGGCCAGGACCGGCGCGATCTACGAGTTCTTCCATCTCGAGCTGAAATCGGGCGCCGGCCTGCCCACCGCCCAGATCGTGTCGCTGGACTGCGTGGAACGCCCGCGCGTGGTGCCGGCCTTCGGCGATGGCGGCTCGTCGCGGGCCTGGCGGGTGCGGCGGCTGCGCCATCTGGGCGGCGTGCCGGCCGCGCTCGAGGAGATATGGTTCGACGCGCGGCACGCGGCGCATTTGCAAATCGCTTCCATCGCCGAAAGCATGCATCTGTTTTACAAGGAAGAATTGGGGTTCTGGATCGCGCGCGTCGAGGACAAGGTCTCCATTGCCCCCTGCCCGGCCTTTGCCCCGCCCGACACGCCGTTCGAGCCGGGCATGCCGCTCGGCTATGTCACGCGCATGTCGTGGAGCCAGGAGGATCGCGTCGAGGAGTTCTCGCGCAACTGGTTCGACCCCGAAACCGTCGCCTACGTCGCCCGCTGGATGTGAGTTGAACACGCATCTATACAATTGTATATACAGATAGGCGAGGCATGCGGTTCGACGGATTTGAATGGGACGACGGCAACTGGCCCAAATGCGCCAAGCACGGGCTGACCAAGGCCGAGATTGAGAGCGTCTTGCAACGTGGCGTCACGATTTTCGATGATCCCAATTCGTCGGCTGACGAGCGGCGCTATCGTGGCATTGGTCGCAGTGCGAACGACCGCATGGTCTTCGTGGTCTTCTGCTGCCGCCGTTACCAGGGGGCAACACTGATCCGCCCAGTTTCCGCGCGCTACATGCACCGAAAGGAGATCGATCGTTATGTCCAACTCCAAAACAGACCTTAAGCCTCTCCCCACGTTCAAAACCGACAGGGAGGCAGAGGACTTCGTCGATAACGCCGATCTGTCAGAATATGACCTGTCGGGCGGCCGGGTCATGCGCTTCGAGCTGCGCCGCAAGGACAAGCAGATCAACATCCGCCTGCCCGAAGACATGCTCGATGCGATCAAGGCCAAGGCGAGGGAACGCGACGTGCCCTATCAGCGCTTCATCCGCGAGGCGATCGAAAAAGCGCTCGCCTGACCCGCGCGCTACTGCACCACGCGCTGTCCCAGCCAGCTGTGCCAGCCTTCGATATCGCCGTTGAAGACGTTCAGATCGATCTGCGTCGCAACGCCCTTCCTGGCCGTGCCCGTGCCTGAATACTGCCAGAATGCGAACGGCCGGTTCGGATATCGCTTGACCGGATGGGCCGCGACCGAGCGCAGCCAGAACGAATGATCCTTGAACTGCCCCTGCAGGTTGTCCTCGTAGAAGTCGGGCGTGGTGTAGATGATCGGCTTGACGCCGTAATGGGCCTCCAGCCGATCCATGAAGACCGACATCTTCTTCAGGACGGTCTTGCGCGGCGGCTTGGTCGGGCATGAGCGCTTGTTGCCGTACCACTCCACATCGATCACAGGCGGCAGCGAACCCGATTCCTTGGGCACATGGCGGATGAACCAGTCCGCCTGTTCGGAGGCCGCCCGGCACCAGAAGAAGAAGTGATAGGCCCCGCGCGGCACGCCGGCGGCGCCCGCCTCGTCCCAGTTCTCGCGAAAGCGCGGATCGACATGCTTGCCGCCCTCGGTCGCCTTGATGAAGGCGAAGTTCGCGCCCTGCGTGCGCAGCGCCTTCCAGTCGATGTCGCCCTGCCAGTGCGAGACGTCAACGCCATGCACGGCGAACGGATGCGGCGCCCGCCGGCCGAAATCGACCGGCTTGGCGTCGCCAAACCGCGGCCGGTAGACCTTGGGGCCGCCAATGCGCGCCGGATTTTGCGGGCGCGCCATGGCCAGTTGGACCGAGGCCTGACGAGGAGCCGGCGCGATCGCCGGCGGATAGTCCTGCCGGTTTTCGGCGATCAGCGCCGCAACGCCCGGAACCGGGGCCGGCGGCTGTGCAACCGAACTTGTGATCTCATTGGAAGGTGCGATGTCGAGCGCGCTCGTGCCGCCGCTGCAACCGGCAATGGCAAGCGCCGAAACCGCAAGACCGCAAGCGATGAGTTGACGACGCATGACCACCCGTTTCCCAAAATGAACCAGCCGGCGCGCGGGCCGGCCAGAAACGGTTAAGGGTCAATTCCTCACAAACTCGAAACCGCGATGGTTAACCGTGTCGTTTGGGAACAGTTGGAGTGCGTCAGGCGGTCGCGCCTTGCAGCGCGCATCAGCCGCCGCCGGGCGGCAGGGCCGCTCAGCCGAACCGGCCCGAGCGCGGAAAGCCCTTGGGCACCATGCGGCCGGCGCCTGCGCGCGCGCCCATCCACTCGGCCAGTTCGTCGGCGCTGCGCGTGAAGGTGCGGCCCGACGAATCCTGCCAGCTCAGCCCGTCGGCCATCGCAAAGACGCGAACATCCTTGATGCCGCCATCCTTGTAGCGTTGCAGGCGCACGCCCTTGCCACGGCTCATCTCCGGCACCTGATCGAGCGGGAACACCAGGAGTTTGCGGTTTTCGCCGACCACGGCCACGTGATCGGGCGCGCCCTTGTCGGCCGACCCCACCGGCACGCAAAGCCGCGCCTCGTCGGGCATCTTCACGTTCATCGCCTGCTTGCCCTTGCGGGTGTTGGCCGCGACATCGGTTTCGGCGACCACGAACCCGTTGCCGGCCGACGACGCCACCATCAGCTTGCGGCCCGGCCGGTGCACGAACGCGGTCAGGATGTCGGAATCATTGTCCATGTCCACCATCAGGCGGATCGGTTCGCCATGGCCGCGCCCGCCGGGCAGCCGGTCGACACCGATCGTGTAGAACTTGCCCGTCGTCGTGAACACCAGGACCTTGTCGGTCGTGTGCGCGTGGAAGGCGGTCTTGAGCGTGTCGCCTTCCTTGAAGCTCAGCCCGTCGAAATCGGCCAGATGCCCCTTCATGGCGCGCAGCCAGCCCTTGTCGGAGACAACGACGGTGACCGGCTCCTTTTCGATCATCGCCTGCTGAACCGCTTCGATGTCGATGTCGACCGCTTCGGCAAAATCGGTGCGGCGCTTGCCCAGATCGGTGTCCTTGCCGAACCGGGCCTTCACGTTGTCGATCTCCCAGGCGATGGTCTTCCACTGGGCATCCTCGGACGCGAGCAATGCCTCGATCTGGTCTTTTTCGGCCGTCAGCGCATCGAACTCCTTTCGGATCTCGATCTCCTCGAGCTTGTTGAGCGCGCGCAGCCGCAGGTTGAGGATGGCATCGGCCTGGTTTTCGGTCAGCTCGAACGCGCGGATCAGTTCCTTCCTGGGTTCGTCCTCGAAGCGCACGATGCGGATCACCTCGTCGATGTTCAGATAGGCGATCAGGAAACCCGACAGCACCTCGAGGCGCTTTTCGATGTTGGCCAGCCGGTGTCGCGACCGTCGGATCAGCACCTGGCGGCGATGATCGAGCCATTCGCGCAAGACCTCGCGCAGGTTCATCACCTTGGGCACGATGCCGCCGGACAACACG
>CAZSFA010000133.1:0-5108 GCA_964606055.1 uncultured Oceaniradius sp.
AAGACCGGCATTGCGATGCACGGCTTGTCGTCGAACATCGGCGTCAGGCAGGTCCGTGCCGCCTCCATCACGCTCTCATTGGTCTCGCAGAACTTGTTGTCGAGACCGTTCACATGCATGTGGTCGGCGCCGGCCAGCCGCCAGAACTTCTGCCATGCCACATAGGACCAGCCCATCAGCGGGTGACGCGACAGCGCCCCCCATCCATTGCGGTGAGCATGGATCGGCAGTTCGGAAAAGCGCGCCAGTTCGATGAACGCCGTCAGGCCGACCGAGTTCAGGCTGGCCATGATGCAGGTGCCGCCCAGGTCGCGCACCAGATCGTGGCGCCGCCGCATTTCGTCCAGTTCGCCGGTCAGGTTGAAGGCGAACATCACCTTCTTGCCGGTCCGGTCGGCATGGGCGTTGATCACCGCCATCACCGCTCGCGCACGCTCGTCGAACGGGCAGGCCGGGCCATCGGCCTGCAACTCGTCATCCTTGATGAAATCGATGCCCGCCTCGGCCAGCGTCTTGACCAGATCGGCCGTCTGGGCGGCATCGAACCCGACGCTCGGCTTGACGATCGTGCCGATCACCGGGCCCTCATTTACGCCGGTCAGCCGTCGCGTGCCTTCGACGCCGAACCGCGGCCCCGCATAGCGTTCGGCGAACGCATCGGGCAGGCGCATATCCAGCAGCCTCAGCCCCGAGAACTGGCCAAGCTCGAACAGATTGCCGGCGACCGTCGTCATCAGGTTGGGCAGCGACGGGCCAAGGTTGACCAGCGGCCAGGACAGCGTGACGCGCGCGCGCCGGATCGGTGCCCCATTGGGATGACGTGCGCCCGGAAGGCTGGGCGTCTCGACCGTTTCAGCGACCGTGAGCGCATCAACGGTCGCGGCCGACCGCGCCTTCAGTTCAGGCGTTTCACCGGGCACCTTGACGAACGTGCCCGAAGACTGCTCGCCAGCCATGACCTGCGCTGCCACCATCGGGTCGAACGCGGTTTCGATCAGGTAATCGGCTTCGATGCGATCGCTCATCGCTGCTGCTCCTGCCACTGCGCGATGTCGATCAGCCGTCCGTCCCGCATCGCGTCGTAGGAGGCCAGCGTCAGCGCCAGTGTGTTGAGGTTGTCGGCGCCCGACGGCTGCGGGTGTGTCTTGCCATTGAGAACATCGACCACATGGGACTGGAAGCGGATCACCGAGTCCTGCACCGAATGCCATGGGCGCCCGCCCCAGGCCGGCACCGGCGGATCGACGTCGTCAACTTGCCCGGCACCCGACGCATGGATGTGCAGGCGCAAATCGGCTGTCAGTTCGAGCGTGCCCTTGTCGCCCTCGATCCAGACCAGCGTTTCGGGGAACGGGTCGGGGTGAATGGTCGAAGCGAACGAGCAGTCCACCACCGATACGGCGCCCGAGGTGTGGCGCAGCAGCGACGTGAATGCGTCCTCGCCGGCAATGCCCGGCTTCAAGCTCTGGGTCTCGCACGCCAGATGGCGAACCTCGCCCATCAGATGGCGGGCGACATCATAAAGGTGGATGCCGACATCCATGAGCGCGAACCGCTCGAATGTCGCCAGATAGGGTTGGTTGGCGTAGACGTCATAGCCGTGCCGAAAGCTCAGCCGCGCGAACCGGGCCGATCCGATCCTGCCCGCATCAAGTTCGGCCTTGATGCGCACAAACGCGTTCTGCCAACGAAAGTTCTCGTGGATGAAGAACGGCACACCGGCCTCGTCGGCCGCCGCGACCATCGCCGCCGCGTCCGCATAGGCGTCGGCGATCGGCTTCTGGCAGATGACGGCGATCCCGTGACGGCACACCAGTTCGACCAGAGGTCTGTGGGAGGGCGGCGTGGTGGCGACATCGACGAAATCGAGTTCGGTTTCGGCCAGCATTGTCGATGCATCGGTGAAGACGGCCGAAACGCCGAAGTCGCGCGCGGCAGTCTCCGCCTTTTCCCGATCAAGATCGCAGACAGCGACGATCTCAGCGCCGGGCACATCCTTCCATCCGTGCAGGTGATTGCGGGAAAAGAAACCGCAACCGATCAACGCACCACGCTTCATACCGTCAGCCATCAGGCCGCATCTCCTTTCGTGAACAGGACCGCGCCCGGCGTCAGATCGACGGTGTCGCCGGACACGGGTCGGGCATGGTCGAGCCATGCCGGGTCGGCCACATCATTGCCCTCGGTCATGACGGTTGCGGCCTGGCCGCCAAGCGCAACGGTTGCGGGCTCGAGGCCGCAATTGGCAAAGACCCCGAGGCGCTGACCATCGACATCGCACTGTACGCCCCGGACTGATCCGGGCAGCGGCGGATTGGCGATGCGCTGGCCGGCGGACATCGCGGCAAGCCGCGCGACGGAATGATGAACCGGCCAGGCAATGAACCGTCCCTCGCGTACCGTGCCGGTGGCGAACGGTCCGCCGACCCCGGCAAGCGCAATGCGCGCGACACCGCAATCGGCGGCAGCCGTATAGGCACCGACCGCAAATGCCGCGCCGAACACGGTACGCTGGCGTGGATCGTCCATCGCCATGGCAATGCGCTGGCGGTCCGGATTGTCGGCAACCGCAGCACCATAGGGATTGGACCGCATGCCGATGCTGGCAAGCCCGGTTCGCAAGGGACGGCTGCCCGCCAGTTCGGCCGCGCTGCGATGGACATGCAACAGCGCTTCGAGCGTTTCGAACACCGAGCGATCGTCGGCCGCATGGACGATGGCGGTCGTCGAATAGGTGACGAAATCTCCGATGTCCGGCGGCGGTACATGCCGGTTGAGTTCGGTGAAGTTGGTCAGCATGCCGACGCCGATACGGGCATCGGCAAACGCCCTGCCCGCCGCTCGCGCGCCATGGCCGACGCCATGGCCCGCCGGCCATTGATCGGTCGGCTGATAGCTCTTGAGGTAGGCGCGCGGGAGCGCCACCACACTTGCCGGCGAAATGCCCGCATCGCGCAGAAGGCCGGCCAGCCCCGCCATTGCAGCATCGGTGTCGCCGTCATCGTCGACGATCAGCTCGAGTTCGATCGGCCCACCGAGCTTTGCCAGATCACTGGCCGCTGCGACCAAGTCATCGCCGGCAAGATCGAGGCGCACCAACGACGTCACCGACGGGACATGCGCCAGAACGGTCTCCTGCGCGCCCGTCCGCCATGCGGGATCAACGGCAAGGGCAACCTCGGGAAGTGCCGAAACCGCGGCATCGGATGCGCCATCGACGACCGACGGCGCGGCGCTGCCGCCCAGTTTGATCGTGATCGACTGGTCGATCGTTTCACCGGCCTCGATCACATAGGGGAATGGCAGACTGAGCGGTCGGCAGTAGGTCTTGAAGGACGCATCGGTCCAGTTGCGCTGATCCTCCATCTCGAAGACTTCGCCGCCAAAGGCGATGTCGACGGAAACACCCTGAACGGTATGCCGCAGCCCGGCGATATCGAAGGCCGGCTGGCCGGCCAGAATGGCTGACGGAAAAGCGGTTTGCTCTTCCGATCCATCGGAATGGACAATCGTCACCGGCGCGCCAGCGACACCGTCGAGCGGGTGCAAGAGCGTGAAGCCGGCCCGGTTGGTCTGAACGCGCGCGTTGGCCTTGGCGGTCAGATCGAGCCTGACACCATCGGGTCCAAACTGCACGGTGAGGTTGACCGACAGCACGCCGTCAAAGACAGCGAACTGTCTCCGATATGTTGCACTGTCTTGCTGCCGATCGAGGTGTTCGCTGACATCCTCCGGCACGGCCGTGCCCCAGTTCGCGTCCCGCATCGGGCAGTCGATACCGCGCACGACCTCGACGCCATCGAAGGCGATGCACCGAAGGGCGCCATCGACGATCAGCGCCGACAACGGGCCGCAGCGGATGTGCTCGGCCTTTTCGGTGACGGCCGTCACGGCTGACTGCGCCGGCATGCCGGTGTTCCGATCCAAGCTCCATCCTCCCCAAGCGCACGACGCGGCAGGCGCGCCTCCGAACGCTCGCCATTCGCTATACTGATTATACCAGTTTGAGGATGTCAAGCGCGCATCGCGCCTTCATGCGATTCGCAGGCGGTGAACGCTGCAATCAGCCGTTCAGATTGTCCTGGTGGTAGAGCGCGTTTGCGCGATTGAGATGGTCGGCCATGTGTTGCGCCGCCAGATCGGCGTCGTGCGCCTCGATGGCGCCCAGGATCGCTTCATGCTCGGCCAGCGTCAGGTTCTCCATGCCCTGCCGACGCACCATCTCGATGTGGAACTGGGCCAACCATTCAAACAACGCCTCGCTGAGCGAAGCGAAGATCGGATTGCCGCTTATGGCGGCGACAGCGGCGTGAAAGTCGCCATCGAACTCCATGAACCGGCGCGGCTCGTTGCGCGCCCGTCTCTGGCGTTCGAGGATGTCACGCAGCCGCACGATATCGCCGGGGCGCGAACGGGTTGCCGCGATCCGGGCCATCTGCGTCTCGAACGTCGCCCGCGCTTCCTTGAGGTGCTCCATGGTGGTCGCATTGTGCGACAACAGATGCCGCATCGTCTGCGACATCTGCTCGGCCATCAGGTCAAAAGAGGGCTCGGCCACACGCGGCCGTTCGCCGTGCTTGATCTCTGCGACACCCATCCGATGCAGGTTCTGCATCGCCTCGCGAATGGCAGGCCGGCCAACCTGGTATTGCGACATCAGTTCGCGTTCCGATGGCAGGATGTCGCCGGGCTTGAGCCGGTTGTCCCTGATGAACGCCAGGATGCGCTCCTCGACTTCATCGGCCAACTTCCTGCGCCGGATCGGCTGTGGTTCAGATGTCATGCCAGTTGTATCGCAAAGATGCCGGGCCGCTTCAAGCGCGATGGCCGCGACGGGCTTGAGCCTAGCGCCGCATGGACGCCGCCAGCGCGGCGACGACACGGGCATGGCTTTCGACCGGAGCCTCTTGCGCAAAGACCGTGATCGCCCGGTCGGGCATGATCCCGCGCCCCTCCCAATGGCGGCCCTCGGCATCGAGATAGGTCTCGTTGGAAAGCTGGACCACCCATCCATTGGGCAACCTCTTCTCGAGCGCGTCCGACAACGCGCCACGTGTCGGCTCGCCGACATGCGTCACCTGCGGCAGCGCACGCAGCGAAAGTGCCAA
>CAZSFA010000133.1:5208-7649 GCA_964606055.1 uncultured Oceaniradius sp.
GCCGCAACCACAACGAAAAGGGCCGCAAGCGGCCAGGATCGCAACATGCGAACCTCCATCCTTGTTTTTCAAGGAGGCCGTGATGAACGCCCCCGGCCCGCGCGTCGTCCGCATCGGCAGGCCCGGACGCCTCATGAAAAGGCGACGCGGGAAGACGAACGCGGTGCGACCGATGGCTAGCGGCAGTCGAAGGCCCCGATCTCGGCAAGCACGGAGCGGGGCGCTTCCCGCCGACGGGGCAGGTAGGACGAATCGGGGATGTCCATGTTGAAGGCGAACACATAGCTGTCCCCGCCGCAGCGCAACCAGCCGACGTACCAGCCGATGTCCATGGCATCGTCGGTGTGCCACCAGCCGGTCTTGCCGTAGAGTGTCCAGCCATCTCCCTGATCGGCCTGCATGATGATCTCAGCAGCCGCATAGGTGGCCGGCGACAGCGGTAGCTGTCGTTGGACGAGACGCGACAGGAAACCGACTTGCTCATCGGCTGATATCCGCAGCGTGCCGTCCAACCAATACCGGGTCAGGTTGGCTTCGGTTCCCGTGGCTTCGTTGCCGTAGTCGAGCCCGTCGAACCATGCGGCCATCCCCGAGGTGCCGATTTGGGTTGCGATCCGCCGATAGGCCCAAACGACGGAGTTGGCGAACGCCGACGTCAGTGTGTGATCGCGGTTCCAGTTGTCGTTCCACGTGCGCACGCCATTCCACGCGAACACTGTGTCGGGCGTCGCGGTTCCTGTCTCAAGCGCGATCAGCGTGTGCGGGATCTTCGAGGTCGAAGCCGGCGAATACCGGATGGCGGCACGGCGGCCATTGCTCACCCAGACCTGCCCGTCAGCAAGCCGCCGGACAACGATCGTCGAGGCGGAGGCATCAACGCCGACCCGCGCGAGCGCAGCCGATATGTCGGCTGGACGCGGTTCCGCCGCGATGCCCCCAGGCGCATGCAGAAGAAGAAATCCGACAGCCACGACCAGGACTGACCAGAAACGATAGTGTCGGACAGGATCATCAGAGTGGTTTTGCATCATGTGTCTCATTGGCTGCCCTCCACGAGGGCAAGCGTCCAGTTTGGGTTGGTTGTGATTTCGGCTGTGCCGACAAACGCGCGCGCCGCCTGCGAATCGTTCATCAGGCGAAACGCGAACCAAGCCGTCAGATAGCCACGCATTCGGCCCGCGTCACCGGCAAGTTCGATATGATCGGCATCCTTTGCGACGCCCAGCACGCGCAGTGGTGCGCGCCGGGCGCTGTCGAAAATCTGCCTGTTGAACGCGACAGGCGAGATGAAGTCGTCTTCCGTGCCGGTCATGACAAAGACCGGCGTGGCGATGCGACCGGTCTCGTAGTCGAGATCGAGACCGAAAAAGCCAATCGCCTGATCGGTTGGCGCACCATGGATCGCAAGAGCGGCAAGGCGCCGGCCGGCGGCAAACCGCGTCGCCGCGTTCACGGTCCCAACCGCGCCCTGCGAGGAACCCGCCATTCCGACCCGGGTCAGGTCAACTTGCCCGTGAAGCGGTGAACCCGGGCGCAACGACCGCCGGCGCAACATCTGCAGTCCCGCGATCGCATCGGCGCCCGATCCCATTTGGGTGTCGTAGCTGCCGAGCACGGCAATGCCCCATGACGCAAGGTGTCGCGCGATCGCGTCGTAAGTTTCGATGTCCTCGCCGGTCCCATTCTGCCAGATCAGCAAGGGAGCCGGTTCCGCGCCCTCTTCAGGCACATAAAGAAGATAGCGGCCGCCGGAGCGTCGGTCCGCCAGCAGGCGGAGGCCCACCGACGCCGGCCCCGGCTGGCTGTAGTGATACTCGACCGTCTGCTCGGCTTCATATTCAAACGGAACGCGGTCGGCGCAGCCGGCCAGCATCACCGATGCGGCAAGCGCAACGGCCAAGCACGACCGGCACGCGATTGAGTTGAGGATCATGTTCACGGAAGGTCACCACGTCGAACGTCCAAGATCGCGCTCGGCTAATATCGCTCCGCTGCAGCGTCGTCCGGTCCTGATGGCGCGGACGCGTTTGAACCGCATTCGGACAGCGCCCACAGGTCAGGTGTGTACGGTGGCAACTCCAGCCTGCTCCGCCTTGTAGGCGCTCGGTGTTCGGCCGGTCTTCTTGCGAAAGGCCGTGTAGAACGACGAGCGCGAGTTGAATCCGACTTCATAGGCGATCTCAAGCACCGATTGACCGCCGGTTTCGAGAAGACCCGTCGCTTCATCAACGCGCCAACCGTTGACGTAATCGAAGAAAGAAAGATCGAGATGTCCGTTCAACGTCTGTGATAGATAGTTGGTCGACACCCCCAAATGCCGGGCGAGCGCGGTCAGGTTGAGGTTCGGGTCCCGATAAAGGCGATCGTGTCGCATTGCCGCGTCCAGCTTGCGCGCGATCCGGGCGGACTGATCGAAACCAAGCGCACTCTTTTCGTATTTG
>CAZSFA010000134.1:0-1557 GCA_964606055.1 uncultured Oceaniradius sp.
GATACATCTCGCGCGGGATCAGTTCGTCGCGGCGGATGATGCCTTCGCCACGGCCCAGATCGACGATCACATTGCCGTATTCGACACGCTTGACGGTGCCGTTGACGATCTCGCCAACGCGGTCTTTGAACTCTTCGAACTGCTTGTCGCGCTCGGCCTCGCGCACCTTCTGCACGATCACCTGCTTGGCGGACTGGGCGGCGATGCGGCCGAAATCGAGCGGCGGCAGCGGCTCGGCGATGAAGTCGCCGATCTGCGCGTCCGGGTTCTTGGCGCGCGCATCCTCAAGCGCCATCTGGTTGTCGGTGTTTTCCAGTTCCTCAACGACTTCCATCAGCCGCTGCAGCTTGATCTCGCCGGTCTTGGCGTTGATGTCAGCGCGGACATTGGTCTCCTGCCCATAGCGCGACTTGGCCGCCTTCTGGATCGCGTCGGCCATCGCGCCGATCACGATGTCCTTGTCGATCAGCTTCTCGCGGGCCACCGCGTCGGCGATCTGCAACAATTCCAACCGGTTTGCACTGACTGCCATTGTCTTCTCCTTGCGCGATCAGGCGTCGTGCCCGTCGCCTGTCAAATCCGTGATGCCGCCCTCGGTGCCGCGCGCCTCGCGGGCGACCTTGTCGGCCTTGAGCGATGCGCGGATCAGATCGTCGGTCAGGATCAGGCGTGCATCGGCGATGGCCGAGAACGGGATGGTGGCGGTGTTGTCCTCGCCCATTGCGGGCTTGTCGCGGAACAGCACCAGTTCGGCGGTGTCGACATCGGTGATGGTGCCGCGAAACCGCCGGCGGCCGCCGACCAGCACCGCGGTCTCGATCTTGGCGACATGGCCGCGCCACTTGGCAAAGTCGGACTTGCGCACCAGCGGGCGGTCGATGCCCGGCGAAGACACCTCAAGATGGTAGTTGCGGTCGATCGGATCCTCGACATCGAGGATCGGCGAAACCATGCGCGAGAGTTGCTCGCAATCCTCGACCGTCATCGTACCGTCGGCCCGCTCGGCCATGATCTGCAACGTCATGCCGTTCAGGCCGGACGAGCGCACGCGGACCAGCCGGAAGCCCTCGGAGTTGAGCGCCGGCTCGATCAGTTGCGCGACACGGGCATCCAGACCGGTTTCGGTCACCAGCCGCTTTTCGTCGTCGATGATGGGCGCCCATTGGGCGGGAGTTTCGGCCACGATGGTTCCGAGCAATAAAAAAGAGCGGGTCCGGCGGGCCCACTCTTCGTCAAAGACCAAGAATTTGATCTCTATCTATTACGCTTGCGACGCTTGTGCAAGGGTGCGCGCGATCACCAATGGGCGACGCAAGGCTGGACCATGATCCTCAGCGAAGCGACGATCCAGCGGCGACCGGGCAGCCCGCTGGATGTGTTCCATGTTGCACTTCAGGGCGACCAAGCCGAAATCGGCGGAACGCTCGCGGCGCTGGCTGACCGCCATTTGACCGATGTCGGTGACGTGGAGAGGCTGAAGGACGAGCAGGCCACCACGCTGGACACGCTGTTCGCAACGCACTGCCCGGCGCTGCATCGACGCGCGCGCGGCGTCAA
>CAZSFA010000134.1:1657-4556 GCA_964606055.1 uncultured Oceaniradius sp.
CTTGTCAGCATGGACCTCTTCGCCGGCACGTTCGACGGGATCAACGACGCCGGTCTGTGCGCCTGCCTTCTGGCGTTGTCCAACGGGAACGCACCGGTCGACACGCCGCGCTTTGACGCATTCGACGAGTTGAGCATCGTCCGCCTGCTGCTGGAATCATGCGACACGGTGGACGAGGCGACGGCACTGTTCGAGCGGCTTCCCAAGCAGACCGTCTTCATACCCTGCCACTATCTGGTGGCCGACCGAACCGGCGATGGCGCGATCCTTGAATGGGACGCCAATGGTTGCCAGATCCTCCGCCGAGTCGGCGACGCGCCCTTGGTCTGCACAAATCACCGTGTGGCCGGTCAGCCTTCGGGTGACGACGCGCGGAATCCGGCCGATTTGCGTGATTTGGAGGAACGCCGTGAATGCCTGGCCGAGGCCCTTGCCGTTTCGCGGCCAGACGAGGCCACCGCATGGCAGGCGGCTCAGGCGGTGCGGCGCAGTGCGTTCGACGCCGGTCAGTCGGTGTTTGGCGGAACGCTTTGGACTTCGCTTTACGACCTCGACGGCGGCCGCGCCCGGTTCCGGTTTCTCACCGGCATCGAAGACGGAGAGGGCATGTACGCTGCGCCCCATGAAGCGCGTTTTGCCGTTACCGACGGCTGAGACGCGCTGTCAGGCCCGATTGAAAAGAAGATAGGCCGGCGTGCGGCCCTCGCGCAGGGCCTTGGCCTCGTAGCGCGTGCCGGGCCAGTGCGGATAGGGCAAACGCCAGTCATCGGCCGAACGGGCAGGCCAGGTGAAGGCCGGGTGACGCTGGATGTGCGCCAGCGTCCAGTTGACATAGGTGTCGATGTCGGAGGCGAAGCGGAACTGCGCGCCCGGCTTCATGACGCGGGCGAAGCGGTCAAGGTTCCGGGCATTGACGAAACGCCGCTTGAAGTGGCGCGGCTTGGGCCATGGGTCGGGATAGAGCAGGTCGATGGCGTCGATCGATGCATCGGGCAGCCAGTCGAGCAGTCCGGTCGCATCGTCATCGAAGAGGCGGATGTTGCCCAGCGGCGCTTCATCGAGCGCGGTGACCAGCTTGGCCATGGAGTTGACGAAGGGTTCGACGCCGACGAAGCCGGCCTCGGGCCGGCGCGCGGCGTGGGCCAGAAGATGTTCGCCGCCGCCAAAGCCGATCTCGAGGACGATCGTGCGCGGCGCATGGTCGAAAAGCGCGCCGAGATCGTCCGGCGGCGGGGCGTCAAGATCGATCAGCAGTTCGGGCAGGCGGCGCGCCATGGCGTCGGCCTGGCGGGGCTTGAGCGTCTTGCCGCGCCGCCGACCGAAAAAGGCTTCGGTGGCGCGCGTGGGATGGTCGGCCGTCATCGCGGCCAGCCCTACGCGGCCTGCTTGACCGCCTCCTTGAGCGGCTTGACCAGATCGAGCTTCTCCCAGGAGAACGAGCCGTCGCGCCCCGGCTTGCGGCCGAAGTGCCCGTAGGCGGCGGTCTTGGCGTAGATCGGCCGGTTCAGATCGAGATGGCTGCGAATGCCGCCGGGCGACAGGTCGATCACGTGGCGGATGGCGTCTTCGATGGCCGCGTCGTCGACCGTGCCGGTGCCGTGCGTGTTGACGTAGATGGAGAGCGGCTGCGCCACGCCGATCGCGTAGGACAACTGGATCGTGCAGCGGTCGGCAAAGCCGGCGGCGACCACGTTCTTGGCAAGATAGCGCGAGGCATAGGCGGCGGACCGGTCGACCTTGGTGGTGTCCTTGCCGGAAAACGCGCCGCCGCCATGGGCGGCCGCGCCGCCATAGGTGTCGACGATGATCTTGCGGCCGGTCAGGCCGGCATCGCCGTCGGGCCCGCCGATGACGAACTTGCCGGTCGGATTGACGTACCACTGGCAGTCCTCGGCGATCGGCAACCCGTTGAGCGCCTGGCGCACATAGGGTTCGACGACCGAGCGGACCTTGCCCGAATCCCAGCTCTCGTCGAGATGCTGGGTCGACAGGACGATCGACGTCGCCTCGGCCGGCTCGCCATCGACATAGCGCACGGTGACCTGTGATTTGGCGTCCGGGCCAAGGCTGGCCGCATCGCCCTCGCCGGACTTTCGTGCATGGGCCAGCGTTTCGAGGATCTTGTGCGCGTAGTAGATCGGCGCCGGCATCAGTTCGGGCGTTTCGCGGCAGGCATAGCCGAACATGATGCCCTGGTCGCCCGCGCCTTCCTGGCCCTGCATGTCGGCGGCGTTGTCGACGCCCTGCGCGATGTGCGCGGACTGGCCGTGCAAAAGAACGTCGATGCGGCAGGTCTTCCAGTGGAAGCCGTTCTGCTCATAGCCGATGTCGCGGATGGCGCGGCGCGCGGCCGAGCGAAAACGACCCGGCGCGATCACGCGATCGCCGTCCTGGTCGGTGACGAACGCGCCCGACTTGTCCTTCTTGAAGAAGACATCCGGCACGCGCACCTCGCCGGCAATCACCACCCGGTTGGTGGTCGTCAGCACCTCGCAGGCAACGCGCACCTTCCACAGTTCCTCCTCGCCCAGCTTGCGCGCCTCGCGATAGACCATGTCGACGATCTCGTCGGAGATGCGGTCGCACACCTTGTCGGGATGGCCTTCCGAAACCGATTCGGAGGTGAAGTGATAGGTCTTGCGCGCCATGTCTCGCCTCGTTCCGGGATGCCCGACCGGCCGCGCGATCGCCCGGCAGACCAGCGGGCTGCCTTGTCGTGCGGCGATGATGGCGCGTGGTTAGGTGACAATGACGGGCGGGTCAAGCAATGTCGATGTCGATACAAAGATATAAGCATAAGTGCATATGCTGGCTGTCGCGGCCGATGGATCGCCGATCGACACCGGATGCAGCGACGCAATGGCCCTGCCGCCAGCGGCACAATCGCAACGGCAGAAGC
>CAZSFA010000134.1:4656-7633 GCA_964606055.1 uncultured Oceaniradius sp.
GCGCAGAGCGCTAAAGCGCGTCCTGTTCGTCGTCGCCCAGCGACTTGACCAGATCGATGATCCGGCGCCGCACCTTGGGATCGGAAATCCGCACAAATGCACGGTTGAGTTGCAATCCCTCCGAACTCGACAGGAAATCGACGACATAGGTTGCAGAGGCTTCCTGAAGGCCGGGCGCTGCCACCGGCGCATCGCCGGGCGCGTCTTCAAAGAAAAATGAGACCGGAACGCCCAAGATCGACGAGATGTTCTGAAGACGGCTGGCACCGACCCGGTTGGTGCCTTTCTCGTATTTCTGGATCTGCTGGAAGGTAATTCCCAGGCTCTCGCCGAGTTTCTCCTGGCTCATACCCATCATCGTCCGACGCAAGCGAATGCGGCTTCCGACATGCACATCGATTGGATTGGGTTTCTTCTTACGGTCACTCATACCTGCGTCCCCTCCGCTTTCACGGATCGTTTTTCATATCAGGACCAGATGCTTTGACACCGCGTGATCACGCGTCCCCCGGCGTGCCCGAACACCTATGAGACGGGTGCATCCAACCTGTCAATGTCATTGGTTTGATTTCATAAATAAAGGAAGCCAACGCACACGCGCCAGAATCGCTATAGCGAATAGTGCGCCAATAAACAACCAAAAGTTGCGCGATTTATTACTTCGATCAAATAGAGGTTGCATTGGCGCAGGCAGCGCGACGTCGGCGACGGCCCGCGCGTCATGGGCGATTCGCGCCGTGACGCGTCCCAGCGGGTCGATCATCGCCGAAATCCCGTTGTTGGCGACGCGGACCAGGGGCAGTCCGGTTTCAACCGCGCGCAGCCGCGTCTGGTGCATGTGCTGCCATGGTCCGGGCGTGCGTCCGAACCAGGCATCGTTGGTGACGTTGACGATGGCGGTCACGCCGTCGCCGGCGCGCGGGTGGGCGTGGCCGGCAAAAATCGACTCATAGCAGATCAGCGGCCAGAACACGGCGTCGCCGACCGCAATCGGCACACGGGCGGCAGCGGCCGAATAGCCGCGATCGGCGGCGGCGACCGCTTGCAGGCCCCACGCCTCCAGACGGCCTGCGAAGGGCAGGTACTCACCGAACGGCACCAGATGGACCTTGTCGGCGGCCGCGCTGATCACGCCCTGCGCGGTGATGGCGAGCACAGCGTTGTAGAACCGCGCCGGCCCGTCCTCAAGGCGCTCCTCGCGGATGGCGCCGGTCAACAGGGTCTGGCCATCGCCCAGCGTCGCGCCGATCGCCGTCAGCGCGCCGGGATCGCGCGTCAGGACGAACGGAACCGCCGTCTCCGGCCAGATGACGATGTCGGGCGGCCGACCCGCGTTGTCCTGTGGCTCAAGCGCGGTCAGGTCCAGAAGCGTGCGGAAGACGGCGGCGTCATCATCGCCACCCACCTTGACGCCCTGCGGGATGGCCGGCTGGACCAGCCGTACGATGGTCCCGGTCAGGTCGGCCCGGGGTTGCTCGGCAAGCCGCCAGACACCGAACCCGACATGGCCGCCAAGCAGCAGCGCCGACACTGCAAGGCCGACAAGGCCGGCGCGCGGGCCGGCGGCGAACTGGGCCGGCAACGCGAAGACCAGCACTGCGGCCGCGCTCATCGCCGCAACGCCGGCCAGCGCCGCCGACTGCATCATCACCGGCACCGGCGCGAGCGCGTAGCCGAGCGCATTCCATGGAAAGCCGGTGAGCACGACGCCGCGCGCCCATTCGGCAAGGCCGAACGCGGCGGCGAGCGCGAACAGGCGCCCGATGCCGTTCGACCAGATCAGGCCGGCAAGCGCGCAGGCCGCACCGTGGAACACCGCCAGCAGCGCCGGCAGGCCGAGGACAGCCAGCGGAATGGCCCAGGCGAACTCAGGCGCCTCGACCAAAAGCGCGTTGGCGATCCACCACAGACCGGCAACGAAATAGCCAAGGCCGAACCACCAGCCGATGCCGAAGATCGCCCACAGCACGCGCGCACGATTGCCCGGCGTCGTCGCGACGGCGCCATCGAGCAGCCAGACCAATGGCGGCAGCGTGACCAACAGGATGGCAAAGGCGTGAAACGGAGCCTGGGCCAGCGCGCTCACCGCGCCCAGACCGGCCGCAAGCGTCAGCCGGCGCCAGCCCGACAGCAACACGATGCGCTGGGCAAGTTGTTCCATCCGCCCCGATCCGAATCAGCCTCGCGCACAAGCCTTAACCGGCGCGCGGGCCAAAGGGAATCTCCGCAGGTGCGATCGGTCACGCCAGCACCGCTTTGCGCGCTTGTCCGCGCAGGCCTATGCTGGCGATGCGGGCTCCGCGGAGCGGGCCGGCGTTTCCTTGTCCGGCTTGGCGGGGGGCGGCGGCGCAGCAGCCGCCGGAGTTTCCCGGCGCGCGGGCTGGCGGCGCTGTGCCTGGCGGGCGCGGGCCAGCCTGACCCGCTTGATGCGGCGGGGATCGGCCTGCAGGATTTCCATCTCATAGCCGCCAAAGGCCGGAATGACCTCGCCGCGCACCGGAACCCGCCCCAGAAGCGAGAAGATCAGTCCGCCGATCGTGTCGACGTCCTCATCGACCTTGCGGGCGGCGGTGACGAAGCCTTCGCCGAGCGCCTTGCCGGCCTGGTCCATTTCGATGCGTGCATCGACGATGAAGACGTTGTCGTCGACCCGCTCGACATGGGTTTCGACCTCGTCATGCTCGTCCTCGATGTCGCCGACGACCATCTCGACCACGTCTTCCAGCGACACCAGGCCATCGGTGCCGCCGTACTCGTCGATCACCAGCGCCATCTGGATGCGCTGCGCCTGCATGCGGGCCATCAGGTCGGTAGCCAGCATTGAGGGCGGCACGAACAGGACGTCGCGTACCAGCTTGAGATCGCCGATCGTGCGGGAGAAATCGATGCGCGAATAGTCGAGCGCGGTGCCATTGGCCACGCTCGTCGCCGGCTTGCCGTTGCCCGCGCCATTGGTCTTGGGCGCAGCGGTCTTGGA
>CAZSFA010000135.1:0-7584 GCA_964606055.1 uncultured Oceaniradius sp.
GCTTCGAGGAGGCTCGCAAAGTCCTCCCGCGAGGGGTTCAGTTCCGACATTGATACTCCTGATGTGCGGGCGGCGTAGACCGTCTTCGCGCGCACGGGCACCGGGGCTTGCATTGGTTTGGCGCAGAGCGGTCCTGCCCCTGAAACCTGACGGTTTGCGGGGCATTCCGGCGCGTGGACAGCGGCTGCGCGGGTTAACTGGCTCCGATGGCCCGGTCGATAATGGCGCGGGCGGCCTGGAACGCCGCCTCTATAGTCATATCGCTGGTATCAAGCAAGTGTGCATCCCCTGCCGGCTTGAGCGGCGAGTCCGACCGGCTCATGTCGCGCGCGTCGCGTGCCTCGATATCGGCGAGGATGGCGGCTTCGTCGGCCTGCCCGCCGCCAGCGAGGATTTCATGGTACCGCCGTTTGGCCCGCACATCCGCCGCGGCGGTGACATAGAGTTTGACGGTCGCGTCGGGGCACACCACCGTGCCGATGTCGCGCCCGTCCAGCACCGCGCCCGGCGGTTCGGTCGCAAACGCGCGCTGGCGTTCGACCAGCGCTCTGCGCAGCGCCGGCAGCACCGCGACCCGCGATGCGGCCGCGCCGATGGCGTGGCTCGCAAGGACCGTGCGGTCCATCGCGCGCAGGTCCAACGCGCGGGCGGCCTCCGTCGCGTCCGCTTCGCTGTCGAGCGGCTTGCCCGCCTGGCTCAGCGCGTGGGCGACGGCGCGATAGGCCAGCCCGGTGTCGAGGTGGCGCAGGCCGTAATGCGCGGCGATGCGGCGGGCCAGTGTCCCCTTGCCGGAGGCGGCCGGTCCATCGATGGCGATGATCGGTGTCATGGCGCGTCCTCCTGACAGGGCGAAAGCGGCGCTTGCCCGTCGATGACGACCGCCAGGGTGTCTTCCCCCTTCGCCCGCATCACGCCGGCGGCGAACCGGTCGAAGATGTCGATCAGTGCCATGGACGCCTCGCCCAGGCCGGAAATGCAGGTCCGTCCCGGCGCGTTCAGCGCCGCCAGCATGATCGCAGCCACCGTCGCTTCGCTCATACCGGCTCCTTCATGGGCAACCGGATGCGCCGATGGTGGTCCGGCGACCGTCCATCCTTCGCCGTCCCGGGACGTGATCTGCGCGCCTTGCGCGCCAAGCGCTGTGAGCAGCGGTTGGGGGCAGGGCGCCTCGCATCC
The DNA here is from genome assembly GCA_964606055.1 of uncultured Oceaniradius sp. GTDB lineage: Bacteria > Pseudomonadota > Alphaproteobacteria > Rhizobiales > Rhizobiaceae > Roseitalea. The sequence goes on from CAZSFA010000135.1 coordinate 1,177, forward strand.
AATGTGCGTTGTCATGTCGTAGGTCGCGACAAGCCCGGTGATCAGCATTGCCGGAGTGGCATCGTCACCAAAGTCCAGCGGTCGCGCCGGCGACAACAGGCAGCCATTGCCGGTGCCCGCGACGGCAAACCCGCTGCCGGCGACGTCGATGCGCGCGCCAAGAGCAATGACAGCGTCGGCCGTCGGGGAAGGCGCGGCGGCAATCGTCGAGCGGCCCGGCGCAAGCGCGGCCAGGATCAGCTTCAGGTGATCGGCAAGACGGGTTTGTGACATTGGCGCGGTCGGGCAGTGTGCAGGGCGACATACGCACGCGGGGCGCTGGCGTCAAATGGGCGATCGTAGACAGTCGGCGTGCCTGAGAAACGGGCGTTTTGATCGGCGCGCACGGGGCTGAAGAAAGGGCTTTGACACCCGGTTGCGGAGCGTCTATGCACCGCCGCACCTTTTCAGGACCGTGTGGGATCGGAACGCATGTCAACTGCGCCTCCCCGCGTTCGAGAACTACCCCTATCGCAGGCGAGGTCGTGCCGTGGCAAAACCCGAATTTGGAACCAAACGCGTGTGCCCGGACACGGGACGCAAATTCTACGATCTGAACAAGGATCCGATCGTGTCGCCCTACACGGGCAAATCCTATCCGCTGACGTTCTTCGAAGACACGACGTCTGAGGTCATCGAGGTGAAGACCGCCAAACCGGGCGCAGCCAGTGACGAGGCGGAGGAAGAGGATGAGGCCGATACCGCCGCGGCGCCGGAAGTGGTTTCGCTCGAGGAGGCCGAAGACGACGGCGCGTCCGACGACGACAAGAACCTGCCCGACCTCGGCGACAATACCGACGATGAAACGCTGGACGACGACTCGTCCGAAGACGACACGTTCCTGCCCGACGATGACGACGAAGACGATGAAGACGTCGCCGACATCGTCGACATTTCTTCGGACGACGACGACTGAACCCGTGTGGCGGTGCGTCCCGCACGCCGCACCGCTGACGGCCGCCCATCGACCGGCCGATTAGTGCTTGCCATCGCCGCGCCGCGATTGTATCGCCTTCCCGCCGGCGCGAAAGCGGCGACCATACCTTCGGGGCCATAGCTCAGCTGGGAGAGCGCTTGCATGGCATGCAAGAGGTCAGGGGTTCGATTCCCCTTGGCTCCACCAATCACCCCGTTCGCACATGACCCTTGGACAGGCATCACGGCCTTGGCGCTTCACGTGCGCGCGGGCCGTCCTTGGTTTTCACTTGGTGTAAACCGGGGCGGGCGGATCAGGCGCTCGTCAGAAACGGCCTGGCGCCCTTGTGCGAAGGTTCGATTTCGCGTTCGTCGGAAGTGCCAATCCCGCTTGCCACGCCCGCGTGGCAGATCACCCGGTTTCGCCCATCGGCCTTGGCCTGGTACAGGGCCTTGTCGGCCAGCCGGATGGCCTCCTTGAGATCGTCCCGATGCCTGTTGCCCGCAGACGAGACGCCAAGGCTCGCCGTGATGCGCTCGCGGTGCCCATCAAGGACGAAGTCCGCGCCGGCGATCTCCGCCCTGATGCGTTCGGCCACCCGATAGGCCTGCCCTGCCGTGGAGTTGGGCATGAGGATCGCGAACTCCTCGCCGCCCAGCCGCGCGATGTAGTCGGACGTGCGGATGCAGGAGCGGGTCACATCGACGACCTGTTGCAGCGCGCTGTCGCCCACGTCATGACCGTACTGATCGTTGATCTGCTTGAAATGATCGATGTCCATCACCGCGACGTGAAACTGCTCGTTTGATCGTTCCGCGCGGTCGCATTCGAAGGAAAACGCCTCGTTCAACGCAAGGCGGTTGAAGACCCGCGTCAGCGGGTCGATCATGGCAAGCCGCGTGAGTTCGGCTTCGCGGTTCTTCTTGTCGGTCTCATCGACCAGCCACAGGCACAGCCCCGGAGGCAGCCGACTGCATTTGATGCGAAGATGCCGCTCCTTGTCGCCAACGCTGAAAAGGCCCTTCTGCTCGCAGTCGGGCCTTTTGGCGAATGCTTGGGATGCGCAGGTTTCTATGGCCGTCAGAAGTTCGCCCCGGACGTGATCGCGCAGCCGAGTTGCCGGTCCGGGATCGTGCGGCACGTCAAACCAGTGGGCAAATGTCCGGTTGTGAATCGTCAACAGGTAGGAGCCGACATCGGCGTTGTCGGGCTCGAAACTCTCGATATAGACGATGGCGTCGTTGGTTTCGTCGATGATCTTCTGAACCAGCGAATTGGTGAACGAAAACGGCTTGTTATAGACGACCAGCCAACGTTCGTTCCTTGCGCCACTCCAATGCACCACGGGCAGGATGAGCCGTTCCCAGGTGTTGACCTCGCGCGTCTTGACCGACCTGTGGATCGTATAGACCGGCTGGGACCGTTCCAGTGCCTCCACATATTTGTGCCGGAAGAAGTCCCCAACCGGCCCGGTGAAGTCCGAGACACGTTGACCCACCATGTTGAAGCCGGTGACCGCCTCGATCTCCGAGCCGTAGGAGACGTATTCGAAGTCGTGGTCGGCGACAGGCCGAAGGATCATCAGCTTGCCGGCACACCACTCCAGTCCGGCCGGGTCCAGATCGGCCGTCCGAACGCCGTCGCCGCGCTGCTCGATCCGGCGATAGTGGCGAAGAAGCCTGACGATGTCCTCGTTTTCCACATCGACAATGGCGTCTCCCACCAACTGGATATGAGGAACTGGCATGTCGGGTGCACATCGATCTCGCCGCAATGGACGCCAGGATAGCACGCACGGCTGCCCGATTGGTTAACCGGTCGCCGGACCATTGGCGGGCGCGCGGGGCCCGTTCCCCTGACCGCCTCGCATCGGGCCATCGGGCCGCAATGGCTGTCAATCGTACCGTTTGACGGCCAAGACGTGGCTTTCCTTCGCCGCGCCGGAACGCCACAATGGCTGCCGGAGGGCAGGATCGCCGGAATGAAGCGGTACTTTTTCGTGGCTGCGGTGGCGGCGCTGCTGGTCGGTTTCTGGTTCAGCGTCGATGTTCGCGAGATCGCGGCGGGCGTTGCGATCTTCCTGTTCGGCATCCTGATGCTGGAGGACGGTTTCCGGCGCCTGAGCGGTGGCAGTCTCGAACGGATGCTGGCGGGCGCGACCCGATCCATGCCGCGCTCATTGGCGTTCGGCATCGTCTCGACCAGCCTGTTGCAGTCCAGTTCGCTGGTTTCGGTCGTTGCCATCTCGTTCCTGAGCGCGGGGTTGATCCCGCTCTACGGCGGCATCGGGATCATCTTCGGCGCCAATCTGGGGACCACCACCGGCGCATGGCTGGTTGCCGGAATCGGGCTCAAGGTGGACATCGCCGCCTACGCCATGCCGATGATCGCGGTGGGCGCGATCCTCGTCTTCCAGAAGCAGCCCGTGCCGCGCGGCATCGGCTACGCGCTCGCCGGACTGGGCTTCCTGTTCCTGGGCATCCACCACATGAAGGTGGGTTTTGAGGCGTTTCGCGACCACATCGACATCGCGCGCTACGCAATGCCCGGCGTTGCGGGCCTTGTCGTCTACACCGCGATCGGCGCGGCTGCGACGGTGATCATGCAGTCCAGCCATGCCACGATGGTGCTGGTGATCACCGCTCTTGCTGCCGGCCAGATCACCTATGACAACGCGATCGCGCTGGCCATCGGCGCCAATATCGGCACGACGGTAACGGCGATCCTGGGCTCGCTCGGCGCGAACTACCAGGGGCGACGCCTTGCGCTCGCGCACCTGTTGTTCAACCTCGCCACCGCCGTTCTGGCGCTGGCCTTTGTCGGGCAGTTGCGCGTGTTCGTCGATCTGGTCGCCGCGCAGCTGGCAATCGCGGCCGACGATTATGCCCTCAAGCTGGCCATCTTCCACACCGTCTTCAACCTGATCGGCGTGATCGTCATGCTGCCGCTCGCGCGCCGCCTTGTCGCGTTCCTCGAACGGCGCATCCCGGAGCCGGCGCCGGACATCAGCCGCCCGCGCTACCTCAACCAGATCGTCGACGATTTTCCCGAAACGCTGGCCAGCGCGCTGCGCAAGGAAGTGCTGCACCTCAACGAGAACGCGACCAAGCTCGTCCTGCACGGCCTCAACCTGCACCGGGAGGATGTGTTCGAGGCAACCGACGTCGCGGCGACGGTGCGGGAGAGCCGCAAGCCGATCGATCTGGACATTGCCGACGAGTACGAACGCAGGGTCAAGACGCTCTATTCGGCGATTGTCGATTTTGCCACGCGTGCCCGCAATCGCGACCTTGCACCGGATGTCGCCGCGCGGATCGACGCGTTGCGCGACATGGCCGGAGGCCTTGTGCGGGCGGTCAAGTCCGTCAAGCACATCCGCAAGAACGTGTTGCGCTATGCAACGCGCGAGCAGGGCGCCGTCACCGATCTCTATGACGGGCTGCGCACGGACGTTGCCCGCGTCATGGTCGTGATCCGCGATCTTGCATCGCAGCCCGAGGACGCGCGCAGCGCGCTGTCGCTTGATGCCGAGGTTGCCCGCATCGAGGCGACCGCGCGGTCAAGGAACACGCAGGTCGGCGAACTGATCCGCCAGGGCCGGCTCGACGCGTCCGCCGCCACCTCCTTCCTCAACGATGCGACCTATGCCGACGGCGCGGTGCGTGAGTTCCTGGGGGCGGCACGTGCCTATTACGGCGAGCAGGATCGCGCCACCACCGAGGTGGAGGGGCTGCTGGCCCTCGACGACGAGGAACTGGAGGAGGTTGTCACAAGCACCGCCACGCAAACACCGGAGGCTGGCACACGCTCTGAAACATGACTGTCACACAGGTCTGCTACCGTCGGTCGATGCGCAAGTGGGAACCCCGAAGATGGGACTGAAGAAACTGGCTGCGAAACTGGCCGAGTACCAGGATCGCGTTGAAGCCGGCAAGGCCAGGAAGATCGAGCCCAAGCATGTCAGGAAAGTGCTCGACAAGCTGCGCCGCAAGGAATCCGAACTGGTCGACGATCTTGCCGATGTCTCGGGCGACAGGGATCGCGACGATCTGGAGCGCCAGCTTCATGTCGCCCGTCAACACATTGACCGTGCCGAGTGGCTGCTGAAGGAAGTCGCCTGAGGCGCATCCAAGGCGGCGGGTCCCGACCTGTGTTCCGCCGACCGGCCGCCTGACGACAGGTCCAGGCACAGCGTCTTCGACCGATCCGGCGCCGGTGGCGCAGAGCGTTCTAGGGTCGCGTCAGCACGAAGTCGGGACGAATGCCGGATTGTGCGATCGCGGCCATCGCATCCTGTCCGGCAAGAAACCCGTAACCGGTGATCAACCCGGCCTTCAGGCCGACGGCCTGAGCGCCCAGAATGTCCGTGTGCAGGCTGTCGCCCACCATGAGGATCCGGTCGCGCGGCACGGCGGGATCGACCCGCTTCAGGGCGCGCTCGAAGATATCGGCAAAAGGCTTGCCGAAGAAGCGCGGCGCGATGCCCGTGCGATCGGCCAGTAGGTGCGCGAAATGGCCAGGTTCAGTCGAAAGCCCGTGCTCGCGGGGCGCGACGATGTCCGGATTGCCGACCATCACCGGTCGCGGTCGGGCAAGCAGCGCATCGGTCAGCAGGGCCTGACGCTCCGGCGTCCACGCATTCGCCCCCACCAGCAGGAACCCGTCGACCTGCCGGTAGATTGCGGGCGCGTCTTCAAGGCAGCTCAGGCGCAAGCCATCGAGTTCGCGCAGGCGCGCCGCGCCTTCCGCCATCTGGCCCCAATGCATGTCGCGCTGCCCATCGAGCGCCGCGATCATGACCGAACGGCTCGAAATCACGTCGTTGTCGGCGAACGCGTAACCCAGGCGCGCATACTTTTCCATGAGCGCTGTGTGCGGCAGGCCGGCCGCGTTCGACACCACGATGACACGTTTGCCGGCGGCCTGCAGCGCCGCGACACGCGCGGGCACGCCCGGGATTGCCGTATCGCCGATGTTGAGAACGCCGAACGCGTCCAGAAGGAAGACGTCGAACCGGTCGGCGATCGCCTCGAGCGTCTCGTGCATGGCGCAGGCGCCGCCGGGGCGGGCCGCCGGCAGCCGGTGGCGCACGGCCTCATAGGCGCCGAACGCGGAAGCAAAGCCGTGGTCGTTCATATGATGGCGTGGCGCATCCGGGCCGAGACCCACTCGCTGACCACGACCGTCGCAAGGATCAGCAAGAGGATGACCGTGACCTGACCCCAGGCCAGCACGTTCAGCGATGCCTGCAGCTTCAGCCCGATGCCGCCGGCGCCGACCAGGCCTAGGATCGTGCTCTCGCGAATGTTGATGTCCCAGCGGAACACCGCAATGCTCCAGAACGCCGGCATGACCTGCGGCACGATGGCGTAGTTGAGCACCTGCGCGCCGCTGGCCCCGGTCGCCGCGAACGCCAAGACCAGCCCATCGTCGGGAAACACCATAGCAAAATA
>CAZSFA010000136.1:0-7453 GCA_964606055.1 uncultured Oceaniradius sp.
CGGTCATAGCCATAGGAAAACGAGTTCAGGCAGTTCGTCGCCGCAAGGCCCAGCCCGTAGGAAAAGACCATCGCGCCGGCGACGAGCCGCTTTCCGAACACGCCCTCCTCGGCGGCGAAACGCTCGTCCGACACATAGGGATGATGGTCCATCACCATCGAGTTGAAGAGCATCGACTCGCCTTCGGCGATCGTCCGGCGGATCGACCGGATTTTGTCGCCGACCTCGAAGTCCTCGAAATACCAGTCTTCGGCATTCCAGGTGGGGATCGCCGCGTGGTCGTCGGGTAGCCCCGGCAAGCCGCGCGCGTGTACGCCGATCTCCGCCATGTTTCCTCCCCTAGGCTGTCGGTCGGTTGGTCTTTTCAAATACAGAAAGCCATTTTATATATGAACTGTCAACGGGTTAAAATGCACGCGCCCCTGGAAATCGCGGCCATCCGGTCGCCACAGTGTGGAGAGGACGATCCATGGAAGTCGAACAGTTTTTTGAGGATTACGAAGCCGGCGCGAAACGCCGCACGCTGGGGCGTACGATCACCGAGGCGGACATCGTCTTCCATGCGGGCCATGCCGGCGACTTCTTTCCCCATCACATGGATGCCGAGTGGTGCAAGACCCAGGTCTTCGGTCAGCGCGTGGCGCATGGCACGATGACGTTTGCGATCGGCATCGGCCTGACCGCGACGCAGATCAATCCGCGGGCCTTCACCTATGGCTATGAGCGGCTCCGCTTCCCCAAGCCGGTCTATCCGGGCGACACCATCACGACCACGGTCACCATCGGGAACATGGAAGACGATCCCAAGCGTCCGGGCTATGGTCGGGTGGTCGAGGTGTGCGAGACGACCAAGCAGGACGGCTCGACAGTGATGTATTGCGAGCACATCCTGCTGGTGGAAAAGCGGGGAGGGGCCGATGCCGATTGACCTCAAGCAGAGTTGGCCGGCGCCGTCGGCGCCCAAGCCGATCGTCATCATCGGTGCTGGCGGCATCATCCGCGACGCGCATCTGCCCGCCTACCGGAAGGCGGGTCTGCCGGTCGCCGGCGCGTTCGACACCGATGCCGAACGGGCGCGGGCGCTGGTCGCCGATTGGGATCTGCCGGCCGCGTTTGCAACGCTGGACGAGGCCGTCGGTGTCCACGGCACCGGCGCCGTCTACGACATCGCCACGCCGCCGCACGTGATCACCGACATCCTGCCGCACTTGCCCGACGGCGCGGCGGTGCTGATCCAGAAGCCGATGGGCGCCGATCAGGACCAGGCGCGCGCGGTCAGGCAGATTTGCCGCGACAAGGGCCTGAAGGCGGCGGTGAACTTCCAGCTGCGCTTCTCTCCGATGATGATGGCCGTCGCCGACGCTGTCCGGCGCGGCCTCCTGGGCGATCTCCTCGAAATCGAGGTGCATCTGAACATCTTCACGCCGTGGCACCTGTTCCCGTTCCTGATCCCGATGGAGCGGGTCGAGATCGCGGTCCATTCGATTCATTATCTGGACACCATCCGCGCCATAGCCGGCAATCCGCACGGCGTGTTCGCGCGCTCGATGGGCGATCCGCGCGCCGCCGAGTTCGCGCAGACGCGCACGACCGTCGTTCTCGACTATGGCGATGCGCTGCGCGGCCTGATGACCATCAACCACAACCATCCGCACGGCCGGAAGTTCCAGTCCGCCTGGTTCCGTTTCGAGGGCACCGAGGGCGCGATGATGGTCAAGCTCGGCGTCTGCTACGATTATCCCAATGGCGAGGCGGACGAGTTGTGGTTCTGCCGCAAAGGTGGCGAGTGGGAGCAGGTGCCGCTTGAAGGTGCCTGGTTCATCGATGCGTTCATGGGCACGATGCGCAATGTGCAGCGGTTCGACGCCGGCGAGGACGATACGCTCTATGCCGGTGTCGAGGATGCCTATCAGACGATGGCGCTGGTCGAAGCCTGCTTTGCGTCGATGAAGAAACCGGCAGAACCGCTGGTTCTGGACTGATCATCGACGCGGGCGACCTGGCCCGCGCCGCCGCCCGGTGGCGCTATCGCATCAGCAGCGTCGGCAGGAACAGCGTGATCTGCGGCACCAGCGTGATCAGCGCCAGAACGCCGAACAGCGCGGCCAGCATCGGCAGAGATTCGCGGATGAAGTGCTCGACGCGCACACCGATGATCGCCGTCGTTGTGTACATCAGCGTCCCGACCGGCGGTGTGACGGCCGCGATGGTCAGATTGACCACCATGACCACGCCGAAATGCACCGGATCGATGCCGACATTCTTGACCAGCGGCACGAGCAGCGGCGTCAGAAGGATCAACGCGGCGGTGCCTTCAAGCAGCATACCGACGATGATCAACAGCACGTTGATCATCAACAACAGCAGAAGCGGGTTTTCCGTGATGCCCAGAAGCAGCGCGCCGGCCTGTTGGGGAATGCGCTCCCAGGACATGTAGAACCCGAACGACTGGGCCGCGCAGATGATCAGCATGACGATGGCTGTCGCCAGGACGGCCTCGGACAGGATCGCGGGCAGTTTGCTGATCTCGAGTTCGCGGTAGACGAACAGACCCACGACCACGGCATAGACCACGGCGATCGCGCCCGCTTCGGTCGGCGTGAAAAAGCCGTAGCGAATACCGCCGACGATGACGACCGGCAGGCCGAGCGCCCAAAGGCTGTCGCGCAGGGCGATGCCGCGCTCGTTCCAGCTTGCGCGTTCCGGGCGGGCCGGCCGGTAGTTGCGGCGGCTGGATATGATGTGCACGACGACCATCAGCGACAGGCACAGGATCAGCCCCGGTATGAGGCCGGCAAGAAACAGCTGCCCGATGGAGACGTTGGCGAGGAAGCCGAACAGCACCAGGCCGATGCCGGGCGGAATGATCGGCGCGATGACGGCCGAACAGGCAGTGATTGCGGCCGAGAACGCAGGCGCATAGCCGCGCTTGGTCATCTCCGGCACCATGATCTTGCTCTGCACGGCGGCGTCGGCATTGGCCGACCCGGACATGCCGCCCATCAGCGTCGACAGCAGCACGTTCACATGCGCCAGCCCGCCGGTCAGGTGGCCGACCAGCGCGTCGGCCAGTCGCATCAGCCGCGAGGTGATGCCGGCATGGTTCATCAGAACGCCGGCGAGGATGAAGAACGGCACGGCCAGAAGCGGGAAGGAATGGGTGACGCTGACCATGCGCTGGATGTAGACGCCCAGCGGCACGCCGGTGGCGGTCAGGAAGAAGAACAGCGCCGCGATCGCGATCGCAAAGGCGACACGCACATTGGCGGCCAGAAGGCCGAGCATGATCAGCGCCGGTATGGCTTCGGTCATGGTGTTTCCCCGGGCGTGCGCGCCCTTGCGATCATGTTCAGCGCCTGGGTGAGCAGCATCGAGCCAAAACCGAGGACCACGGCCAGATAGACCCAGAAGAAACTGATCCGCAGCACCGGCGATGGGCGGCTTGAGGCATCGATCGTGATCGTGATGGCGAGATAAAGCGCGTAGGCGAGAAAGACGAGGACGAGGCCGTCTGTCAGCCATCGCAGCGCCCCGGCGAGGCGGTCGCTCAACAGCCGGGTGAAGGCATCGACGCTGATGTGCATACCGCGCCGCATGGCGCCAGCGGCGCCCAGAAACACGACCCAGGTGAAGGAGAGACTTGCAAGCTCCGTCGCCCAGGTGGCCGAGGTCGCCGTCACATAGCGCGTGAACACCCCGTAGCTGACCGAGCCGACGACGACGCACAGTGCGATGACCGCGAGGGTTTCCTCCCAGCGGTAAAGCGCGGTGCGTAACGCGGCCATCGGGCCGGCTTGCGCCATCTCGCCTTCAGCGCTCACGGGCGATGCTCCAGATTGGGTCCGGCCCGGTGCGTGCCCGGGCCGGATCGGCAACGGTCCTATTCGGCGAGAATCGACTGCACGGTCTCGACCAGATCATCCGACCAGTCGGGAAACGCGCTGTAGACCGGTATGGTGGCTTCGCGCATGCCGGCCCGATCGACTTCGGTGATGAAGGTCACGCCTTCGCCCTCGAGCGTTTCGATGAACTCGGACTGCTTGTTCTGGACCAGTTCGGTCATGAAGTTGCCGGCGTCGATCGCCGATGTCGCCAAGACCTCCTGCAGGTCCTCGGGCATGGATGCGAACAACTCGTCATTCATGGCGAGGCCGATCCAGGCGTAGAAATGGCCGGTCATGGAGATCGTCTTGGCGTTCTCCTGAAGCGAAGCGCCGTAGATCGAGCCGAGCGGGGCCTCGGCTGCCTCGACCACGCCCGCCGACAGCGCGCCCGGCACTTCGGCCCAGGCGATTTGCTCGCCGCGGGCGCCCAGTGCGTTGAAGGTCTCGATCCACATCGGGTTCGGCGGCACGCGGATCGACAGGCCGTCGAAATCGGCCACGGTGCGCACTTCCTGATCGGAGATCACGTTGCGGTCGCCGAAGAACCAGTTGAGCGCCAGAAGCTCGAGATTGGTTTCGTCGCGCAACTGGTCGACCATGCCGCCATACCAGTCCGACGCGACGATCTTCTGGAAGTCCTGCGGCTGGTCGAGCAGGTAGGGACCGTTCAGGATGCCCCAATCGGCCATGAAGTTGGAAAGGTAGCCCGGATCGGCCAGGATGATGATCTGCGCGCCAAGGTCGACTTGCTCGAACATCTCAAGGTTCGTGCCGAGCGCGCCGCCGGCGAAGACTTCCGCGCCGATGCGGCCGTCCGAACGCTCGGCGAGCAACTGCGCAAAATGCTCGAGCGCCTCATGCACGGGCTCGGACGCCGACGTCACATGCGGAATGCGAAAGAAATAGTCCTGGGCAATGGCGGTGCCCGCGGTCAGCGGCAAGGCAGCGGCGAGCGCTGTTGCTGCCATCAGCTTGAGTCTCATGGTCTGTCCTCCCTGGCCGGTTCGGCTGTGCAGACAGTTTGCCGGCGGTCCCCGGCCGCTCGATGAAACGCCGGCGCAACGGGCCTGACTGCGAGCTTCTGTCCTATGGCTTTTTCAGATATGACGCAACTGCTCATATATGAAAAACCGGACTCGGCGCGCGAACGTTGCGTCGTGGGCCGGTCGTGGCGTGGTCGGTGTGGGGCGATGGTCCGGCGTCAGGACGAATGGGCACCGGCGGCACGCTGCGGCGGAGCAACACCGCCGCCGATGTTGCGGGTCAACGTGTCTGCCGCATCGAACAGGCGTTCGCAGCACTTGTCGAAGCCGATCGGGTCGTCAAACCGTTGCAGATGCGGAATGGTCAGCGCGGCCACCGCGTGGCCGGTATGGTCGATGATCGGCGCCGAGATGTTGATGATGCCGCGCAGGACGAAGCTCTCGGTGATTTCGTGGCCCCGCTCGTGGATCGCGACCAGTTCCTCGCGCAGCACGTCTTCGGTCTTGTCCTTGGGCAGCGGCACGCGCGAAAAGAACTCGGCAAGTTCCTGCTCGGGCATGTAGGCCAGGATCACCCGTCCCGATGACGCGCGCCAGGGATCGATGCGCGCGCCCAGCCGCACGCTCAGGATGTTGTTGCCGGGCGAATCGACCTGGCCGATCACCAGCACCGCGTCGTTGCTGATCACGCCCAGATGGACCGTCTGGTTGACCTCCTTTGACAGCCGCCGCATCTGCGCGCCGGCAAGCGCGGTGAGCCGCTTGATCATCGGTGTGCGATGCGCGACCTCGAACAAGAGCGTCGTCAGCACATAGCGATCGGTGTCGGGATCCTGCGCGACATAGCCGCGCTCGGTCAGCACCACCATCATGCGGAAAATCTCGCTTACCGAACGTCCAAGCGACCGCGAAATCTCGGACAGGCCCAATCCCTGCTCCTCGTTCGACAGCAATTCGAGGATGTCGAGGCCTTTTTCGAGCGCGGGCGCGGAGTATTTCTTGGGCGTGTCTTCCAAGCGTCGGTGTTCCCGTTGTTGCCGGGGCGCCGGTTCGGCGCGCGACGCTCCTTATAGCGCAGATGGGTGGCCGCGCCACAATGGGCGTGACTGAAGGGTGGGCAAGAGCCTGCCGCCCGCCCCGCGTCAGCCCTTGCCCAACAGCTTCTTGAGCATGTCCGCCATCGGCCCGGACGGTTTCGCCTGTGGCGTCGACTGGCGCGCCTGGCGAACATGGCTTTGCCCTTTGCCGGCGCCCGCACCCTTCGTCGGCGCGGTGCCGCCCTTTGCCGGTTTCGCGATGTCGCCGATGGCCAGTGCGAGCTTGTTCATGAAGCTGGATGCATCATCGGCAAGCAGCAGGCCGACGTGATCGCCGACCGCATCGAGCAGCGGTTCGAGCCATTGGTGGTCGGCTTTGGCGAAGTCGCCTAACACGTGACTGTGCACCCGCGCCTTGTCGCCGGGATGGCCGATGCCGAGCCGCACCCGCCGGAAGGCGTTGCCGCAATGCGCGTCGAGCGATTTGATGCCGTTGTGGCCGCCCGAGCCGCCGCCGCGTTTGACGCGCACCTTGCCTGCGGGCAGGTCCAGTTCATCATAAAGGACCGTCAGCGCGTCGATGTCGAGCTTGTAGAAACGCAGCACTTCCCCGACCGCCTGGCCCGAGCGGTTCATGAAGGTTTGCGGCTTGATGACGAGCAGTTTCCGCCCATCAATGCGCCCCTCGCAAACAAGCGCGTTGAACTTGCTCTGCCAGGGGCCGAAGCCGGGATGGCGGTCGACGATCGCGTCGGCCGCCATGAACCCGATGTTGTGCCTGTTGTTGGCGTATTTGGGGCCCGGATTGCCGAGACCTGCGATGACATGCATGGCAGTTCGCTCCGGGCCGGACCGGCGGGCGGGCCGCGCCTACTCGGCGTCGCCCTTCTGCTCGGTCGCCTCGACCTCGTCGGCGGCCGGTGCCTCGGCTTCCTCCTCATCGGCCTGCGCGCCGCCGCCAGGCGCGGCGATCGTGGCGATGGTGAAGTCGCGGTCGGTGATGGTCGGCTCGACGCCCTCGGGCAGGTCCACCGAGGAAATCTTGATCGCGTCACCCACCTGGGCGTTGATCAGGTCGATGGTGAAGAACTCGGGGATCGAATCGGCCGGCGTGGTCACCTCGACATCATGGCGCACGATGTTGAGGACGCCGCCCAACTTGATGCCCGGGCAGTCTTCCTCGTTGTCGAAATGCACCGGGATCGAGACCGTCACCTGCGTCTTGGCCGAAATCCGCAGGAAGTCGACATGCATGACGAAGTCGCGCACCGGATCGAGCTGGTAGTCCTTGGCGAGCACCTTGTGCTTCTTGCCGCCGACCTCGATCTCGCCGACCGTGGTCATGAAACCACCGCCCTGGATCTTCATCGACACGTCCTTGCGCGAAAGCGCAATCGAAACGGGGGGCTGGTTGTCGCCGTAGATCACGGCTGGAATGTTGCCTTGGCGCCGAATGGCCCGGGCGGACCCCTTACCGACCCGGTCGCGCGCCTCGGCCGTGAGCACGTAGCCTTCGCTCATGGCTTGTCCTTTCGAGGGCATAGGAGAT
>CAZSFA010000137.1:0-7409 GCA_964606055.1 uncultured Oceaniradius sp.
CTGAACAAGATCTACACAAAGACCGGCGATGACGGCACGACGGCGCTCGGCACCGGCGAGCGCCGGCTCAAATACGATCTGCGCGTGTCGGCCTACGGCACGGTGGACGAGGCGAACGCCACCATCGGCATGGCACGGCTGCACACCGAGGGCGACCCCGATCTCGACCGGATGCTGTCGCGCATACAGAACGATCTGTTCGATCTGGGTGCGGACCTTGCAACGCCCGAGAGCGAGACGAAGCTGGAATACGAACCTCTGCGGGTCACCGATGCGCAGGTCTCGCGCATCGAAGACGACATTGATGCCCTCAATGCCGGGCTGAAGCCGTTGCGCTCGTTCGTCCTGCCGGGCGGATCGGCGGCGTCGGCGGCGCTGCATCTGGGCCGAACTGTGGCGCGCCGGGCCGAACGCATGATGGTCGAACTGGCCGAAAAGCCGGGCGAACACGTCAATCCCGCCGCCGTGCGCTACATGAACCGTGTCTCGGATTTCCTGTTCGTGGCCGCCCGCGTCGTCAACGACAACGGCGCGCGCGACGTCTTGTGGGTGCCGGGCAAGAACCGCTAAGCGGGTCCGGCGGTCAACACGTCGCGGCAGCGCGGAAAGGATCCGGCGCATGTTCGTTCCCCTTTATGATGCCAACCGGCTCAAGCACATCGATCTGCAATATGTGACGCTGGCGATCATCATCGCCAATGTGGCCGTCTATGTCGTGGTCAACCTGGCGCTGCCTGAGGACGGTACCATCGCGACGGTGGTTTCGCTTGGCTACACGCCGGGCATCGTCAACGACTTTGTCGAACTGCCGCCCGAACTGGTCTGGATTCCCGAAGAGCTTTCGCTGCTCAGCTACGCCTTTCTGCATGCCGATTTCTGGCATCTTGGAACCAACATGCTGTTCCTGTGGGTGTTCGGCGACAATGTCGAGGATGCGCTCGGCCATGTGCGTTTCGCCATCTTCTACGCGCTGTGCGCGGTGGCCGGTGCACTGTTGCACGGCATGATGGACCCTGCCTCCCAGGCGCCGCTGATCGGCGCATCGGGCGCGGTGTCGGGCGTCATCGGCGCCTATCTTCTGCTGCATCCGCGCGTTCGCGTCTGGATCCTCGCATTGGGCCGCATTCCACTGCCATTGCCGGCCTGGATCCCGCTGACGTTCTGGATCGCGCTGCAGTTCTACATGGTCGCGACCATGCCCGGCGATCAGGTGTCATGGGCCGCCCATGTGGGCGGCATCGTTGCGGGCATGGCGCTGGTTCTGGTGATGCGGCGGCGCGGCGTGCCGCTGTTCGACCGCGTGGTACAGACGCCGAGAGCCGTGGAGGTTGACACCGCTCGCCCCGCCGACCAGACACTCCGGCACGGCCCGTGGGGACGCGGGTAGAGAAGGCTTATTGACGTTGACGTAAACGTCAAATATTGACGAACACGGCCGGTTTGCCCGGCGTGCGAAAGGAGATTGACGCCATGAAGGTGGTTGTGCCTGTCAAGCGTGTTGTGGATTACAACGTCAAGGTTCGGGTCAAGCCGGACGGCACGGGCGTTGAGCTTGCCAATGTGAAGATGAGCATGAACCCCTTTGACGAAATCGCGGTGGAAGAGGCGATCCGGCTGAAGGAGGCCGGCACCGTCAGCGAGATCGTGGCGGTGTCGATCGGGCCGCAGCAGGCGACCGAGACGATCCGCACGGCGCTGGCGATGGGTGCCGACCGGGGCATTCTGGTCAAGCATGACGGCGTGGTCGAGCCGCTGGCCGTGGCCAAGATGCTCAAGGCGATCGTCGACGAGGAGGCACCGCAAATGGTCATCCTCGGCAAGCAGGCGATCGATGACGATGCCAACCAGACCGGCCAGATGCTGGCGGCGCTGCTCGGCTGGAGCCAGGGCACGTTCGCGTCCAAGGTCGAGATCGACGGCGACCATGCCAACGTGACGCGCGAGGTCGACGGCGGATTGCAGACGGTGCGCATCGCGCTGCCCGCGATCGTCACCACCGATCTGCGCCTGAACGAGCCGCGTTATGCCTCGCTGCCCAACATCATGAAGGCCAAGAAGAAGCCGATCGACGAGAAGGCCCCGGCCGACTACGGCGTCGATACGGCGCCGCGGCTTGAAGTGCTGAAGACCGAAGAGCCTGCCGAGCGCAAGGCCGGCGTCAAGGTCGGCGACGTCGCCGAACTTGTCGACAAGCTCAAGAACGAAGCCGGCGTGCTCTGAAGGGGAGGGAATGATGACCATCTTGCTGATTGCCGAACATGACAATGCAACCCTTTCCGACCAGACCGGAAAGGCGCTGAGCGCGGCTGCCGCGATCGGCAGCGAGGTGTACGTGCTGGTGGCCGGCCAGGGCGCGCGGGGCGCTGCCGATGCTGCCGCCGGGCTGGACGGTGTGGCCAAGGTGCTGCTGGCCGAGGACGCATCCCTCGAACACCAACTTGCCGAGCCGATGGCCGCGCTGATCGTATCGATGGCTGATGGCTATGATGTTCTGATCGCGCCGGCGACGACCAACGGCAAGAACATCATGCCCCGCGTGGCCGCGCATCTCGACGTGATGCAACTGTCCGACATCACCGAAGTCGTTTCGGCCGACACGTTCAAGCGTCCGATTTATGCAGGCAATGCCATTCAGACAGTGCGCTCGACCGATGCCACCAAGGTGATCACGGTGCGAACCGCATCGTTCCCGCCGGCGGGCGAGGGCGGATCGGCGCCCGTGGAGACTGTCGCGATGGCGGCGGATCCGGGCGTGTCGTCTTACGTGTCGACGGAACTCTCCGGCGGTGACCGGCCCGAACTGACCTCGGCCAAGGTGATCATCTCCGGCGGCCGGGCGCTTGGATCATCGGAAAAGTTCAGCGAGGTAATCCTGCCTGTCGCCGACAAGCTGGGCGCGGCCGTGGGCGCCTCGCGCGCGGCGGTCGATGCGGGCTATGCACCCAATGACTGGCAGGTCGGGCAGACCGGCAAGGTGGTTGCGCCCGAACTCTATATCGCCGCCGGCATCTCCGGCGCGATCCAGCATCTGGCGGGCATGAAGGACTCCAAGATCATCGTCGCCATCAACAAGGATGAGGACGCGCCGATCTTCCAGGTCGCAGATTATGGCCTCGTCGCGGATCTGTTCGATGTCCTGCCGGAACTGGAAGAGGCGCTCTGAGCGCGCGAGACCGGCAGAGCGCAAGCGCATCCGCTTCGGGCCGCGATGAACTGATTTCCTTTCGCGGCCTTTCGCTCTAGTCTGCCGCCCGAGAGGGTGGCCCATGGCGGATGCAGTTTCGGAACGTTCGGCACGGGCGGCGACGTTCTGCCCCGTGCAGCGCAGGCGGTTCGTTCTGGTCGCCGCGATCCTGGCCTCATCGATGGGGTTCATCGACGGATCGATCGTGTCGATCGCGATGCCGGCGATCCGCGAGACGCTGCCAGCAACGCTGGTCGAGGCGTTGTGGATCAACAACGCCTACATGCTGTTTCTGTCGGCGCTGATCCTGATCGGCGGCGCGGCCGGCGATCGCTATGGCTTGCGCCGCGTTTTCATGCTCGGCATCGTCGTGTTCGTTGTCGCGTCGGTGCTGTGTGCCGTTGCGCCGAACGCGGAAATGCTGATTGCCGCGCGCGCGCTGAAGGGCATTGGTGCTGCGATCATGGTTCCGGGGAGCCTTGCGATCATCGCCAAGGCCTATCCGGCCGAAGAACGTGGCCGGGCAATTGGCATCTGGGCTGCGGCATCGGCGCTGACGACCGCGCTTGGTCCCGTGCTTGGCGGGCTTGCGCTCGACGTGTTCGGCGACGGCGCCTGGCGGTTCCTGTTTGCGATCAACGTTCCGTTCGGCGCGCTGGCGCTGGCAATGCTGTGGTTTCTGGTTCCGCCCGATGAGGCGACGGGCCGGCAGCAACTTGATGTGGTTGGCGGTGTGCTGATCACCGGTGCGCTGCTGATCCTTGCCTGGGGCCTGACCGGTACGGGCGGCGAAGGCAGTCTGCCCGCATTCGGCGCGATGGGCGCCGCGCTAGCCGCAAGCGCCGCGTTGATCGCCGCGTTCATCTGGTGGGAGGGGCGATTTGCGCATCCTATGGTGCCACTCGGCCTTTTTGCCTCGCGTGCCTTTTCCGGCGCGAACGTGCTGACGTTCAGTCTCTATTTCGGCCTGTCGGCGATGCTGTTCTACCTGCCGATGACCGTCATTGGCGGGTGGGGCCTGTCGGAAGCGATGACGGCGATCCTGTTCCTGCCGATCACCGTCTTCATCGGCCTGTTGTCCAGCCGCGTCGGCGGCTGGGCGGATCGTCATGGTGCGGCACCGTTCGTTGCCGGCGGATCGCTGATGGTGGCGATCGCCTACGGACTTCTGGCCGTCACGATCCATTGGCAGGACTTCTGGTTTGGAGTGATGCCGTTGATGTCGCTGGCCGCGCTCGGCATGGCGCTGGTCGTCTCGCCCCTGTCGACGGCGGTGATGAATGCCGTCGGCGACGATGACACCGGCACCGCCTCGGGCATCAACAACGCGGTGTCGCGGGTGGCCGGTCTTGTGGCGGTGGCCGCGATGGGCCTTCTGGCCGCCTGGCTCTATCCGGTCTGGATGGCGGGCACGGGCGATGGCGGCGCGCCTGGCCACGGGTTGAGTTTCGGCGCGATCGCGGAAGACGCAGCACCGGCGCTTCGGCTGGCGCACAGTCAGGCGACGACATCGGTCTTCTCGGTGATGGCGGGCGTGACGGCGCTGCTTTCGGCGTTCTCGGCGGCCATTGCCTGGACGACCTTGTCGCGCGCCCGCCCGTCCTGACATCATCGCGCCTGACCGGACCGGGTCGCGGTCAGGAGCTGCCGGGTCGGATCAACCGCCGGCCTGCGCGACTTCGGTCGTTTCCTCGGTCTCGATGGCGAGCAGTGCGTTGATCCGGTCGCGCTCGCGCGCAAACGCCTCCAGTTGCTCGCCGTCCAGCGTCCGGCCCTTGGGCAGGCGGACGCGCAACGGGTTCACCCGCTTGCCGTTCACGCTCATCTCGTAGTGCAGGTGCGGGCCCGTCGACAGGCCGGTCGAGCCGATATAGCCGATCACCTGGCCCTGGCGGACACGCGCGCCGGCCTGGATACCCTTGGCGAACCGTGTTTGGTGCGAATACGAGGTTTCGTAGCCATTGGCATGGCGGATCACGGTCTGGTTGCCGTATCCGCTGTTCCAGTTGGCGCGCACCACGGTGCCGTTGCCCGGCGCGATGATCGGCGTGCCGCGGGGCGCGGCCCAGTCGACACCCCAGTGCATGCGCGAATAGCCCAAAATCGGATGCCGCCGCATGCCGAAGCCCGACGTCAGGCGGCCGCGCGGAACCGGGTTGCGCAACAGGAACTGCCGCGCGCTGCGGCCTTCCTCGTCATAATAGTCATACGATCCGTCCGGATCGCGGAACTTGTAGAACTTGCGCGACTGGCCGCCGAACGTGGCGCGCACGAAAAGCACCTCGCGCGCTTCGCCGGATCCTTCTTCGGGAACTGAGTAGAACAGTTCGAGCTGGTCGTCGGCACCGATCCGGGACCGGAAGTCGATGTCGGCGGCGACCATGCGGACGATCTTGCCGGCCACCGTCTGCGGCATGTCATAGGCCAGAACGCCGCGATAGATTGCGTCATAGGCCGTGGGCAGATCGCGCGCCTGCACGGCGACCGGCGCGTCGCCGCGCTCGCTGCGCAATGCCATCACGCCCCGATCCACCGGTTCGGGCGCGGGCACGAACTGCTGCTGATCGTTCAGGGCGATGGTCAACACATGCTCGTCGCCTGAATAGACGGTGGCGCGCACAACATGGTTGGCCTCCGCTTCGGGCCGCTGTTCAAGTCCCAGCCGAATGGCATGGCCGACGCGCAGGCTGTCGGCATTGAGCAGGGTCGACAGGGCCTGGGCCATATCGGCGCTGCCGTCATAGCCGGTCTCGGTCATCACCTCGGCAATGCTCGCGCTGTCATGCATCTCGATCAGGTCTTCGAGATACTCGGCATCGTCGGGCACGCCGTCGGGCGTGGCGATCGTGATGTTCTGTTCAAGGATGCGTGCGCCGGCCACCGGCTGGGCGAGGCCCGCAACGACCGTTTCGCCGATGCCGAAACGGCGGGAATCGATGAACTGCAGCGATCCGGTCTCGACGGTGCCGGCGGTCAGTGTCAGCGCCATGGCGCGCACGGTCTGCTCGGCTTCGTCCTCGGTGATCTCGAAGCCCGCCTGATCGTCATCGCCGGCATTGAACACAAGGTCACTGGTCCGGATGGCGGCCCCGGTCTCGACACTCGTGCCGTAGATCAGACTGGTGACGGGCGCTGTTCCGGCGCCTGCGTCGGTGCCGCCGGTTTCGGCGAAGATGCTCTGCGGGTCGAAGGGCGGATAGTCGACATCGACCGAATGCGGCGCGCCAAGCGCGATCGTCAGATGCTCGAACGGGCGCATGCGCACCACATCGGCATCGCCGGTTCGGGTGATCGTCGACACGTTCATGCGCCGGCGCTCATTGTTCTTGAGTGTCGGCGGGACGGCGGCGGTGACGATGCGGGCGGCCTTGGCCGTCTCGGCATCCCCGGTTTCGCCATCGTCGACCAGCGATGCCACCTCGGGCGGCGTTGCCAGAAGCTGCTTGCCGTCCAGCGCGGCAAACAGGGCAACGCCCATCAATGTGGTTGAGGTCAGGCCAGTCAGGAACGTGCCCCCGAGCCAGCGAAGCGATATCTCGCGCTGGTCTGGCGTCTTTTCCCCGACACCGGCTATCGCGGGCTCTTCGCCGGCGTAACCCGTTTGTGCTCTTTTGGCAGCGCTCATAAGGGCAGTGACTGTCGCCTTTGTTCTTGCGTGTGTGCCCCGTGATCGAGCCCGTGTCAATCGCGGGCCATCGCCGGGGCCATGTGGTTCAGCGGGCGCGGCGATCGTGCCGCAAAGTGCCGGTTTTCCACAGTAACAGGGGCGGTCGCCGGACTGTCAAAAAAATGCAAAAAATCGGATTTGGATGATTGACAATCCGAAGGGCCGCCGACTATATACCGCTCACCAACGAGGGCGGCCTCGCCGCTGGCGGCGAACTTGCTCGCTCTCATTGGGATCACAGAGAGCCGCTCTAGCGACCCTCGAATACGGTTCAAAGCTTCCAATGTGGAGAGCCGGGACGAACTTTTTGTTCGTCTGTTTTTTGAAAATTGAATACAGAAGAAAGAGAAACGTGGACGGCGGTTTCATGCGGAACGTCGAGCATTTCGGTGCTGCGGCGTTACGAGACAACTGGTGTCGTACACGTTTCTGATAGAGACATAATCGCTGCGAAAGCAGTGGTGTACATATGTTCTCGTCAATTCAAAGCGTGTCAGCGATATCCAGGCAAATTCTCATTCAACTTGAGAGTTTGATCCTGGCTCAGAACGAACGCTG
>CAZSFA010000138.1:0-3388 GCA_964606055.1 uncultured Oceaniradius sp.
CGCCATTGCCCAGCGCATAGGCGTAGTTCCAGTTGCGCATGAACACCGAGTTGCCCGACTGGAAGATGCCGCGTGCGTCCTCTTCCTTGTAGTTCAGGACACCCTCGGGCGCGATGCCGCCGACCCAGGACGCGGCCAGCGTCAGGGCCTCGGCCGCTTGCGGGTTGTTGATCAGAATCGAACCGTCATTCTCGACGATGCGGCCACCACCGAAGCTGACGATCCATTCCTGGGCGTTGCAGGTCAGACCCTCATAGGCCGCGCCCTGGAAGACAAAGCCCCACATGTCCGCATTGCCCTCGGCACGTTCGGCTTCCATGATCGCCTGGGCGGTATCGGTCATCTCCTGCCAGGTTTCGGGAACGGCCTTGCCGTGTTTTTCGAGAAGATCGGACCGATAGTAGAGCGCCGGCGCACCAAGGAACATCGGCAGTGCGACGAGCTTGTCGCCGACCATCTGGCTTTCGACGGCGCCGGGCACGAAGTCGCCGATGATGTCTTCGACATGCGGCATCAGGTCCACGAAGTGGGTCTCGATCTGCGGCGCCCAGATCACATCAAGGCGGTAGACGTCGATGTCGCTGGACTGCGCGGCCAGCCACAATTTGTACTGGGCGAACTGGTCGGTGGTGGACTCCGGCATCGAGACGATCGTCACCGTGTGCCCGGTTTCGGCCTCGAACTTGTCCAGTTGCGAGCGCAGGATCTCCTGGTCGCGGCCGACCGACCCATGCACGATGTTGAGTTCGGCGGCGATCGCTGCGCCGGCGAGCAGCGTGGCGCCGGCCAGCGCGGTCAGAAATGCTAGATGTCGTTTCATCTGAGTTCCTCCTCTTGAATTGAAACGGTCGACGGTTCACCGACAGGGGTCAGTGGATGGGCTCTCCAAAAAAGATCGGGGACGTCCAGGCCATCTGGCCATCGCGTTGGGTCAGACGAGCGTAAACGGTTTCACCGACGCGGGTTTCGCCGAGATCCACCGCTCCAGCCCACTGCCATTGGTGCGCCTGCGGCAACATGTGGAACCGGTAGGCCGGCGTGTCGATCGGTCCGAGATTGCCGCTCAGCGCGCCTTCCATCAGGCGGGTGATCGGTATGTCGACCTTGATGCCGCTCAGTTCGGCGCGGATGATAGCATCGGACTGGACCTTGATCCGCAAGGCGAACCCTTGCGTGGCCGGCGTCACATTGTTCGGATTGGCTTCGGCGGTGACCGCAAAATGCACGGTGTCGCCGTCATGGCGGATCCGGGGCAGTGGATGGGCATTGTCGCCGCCTTCGAGCGGGGACACGACCTCGGGGCCGCGAAAGCGCGGTTGCACCGCTTCGATCGTTCCATTCTCAAGCGCAACGCTGCCCATCCAGTGATGGGCCGAGCGCCGTGCGCCCCATCCCAGTTCGAGATAGAGGATGGTTTCGATGAGGCCATCGTTTGGTCTGTCGACGGGCTGCGGCTGAAGATCCGGCGAAACGCGGGAAAACAGTTCGCCGTTGCGCACCACGTCGATCGTGTCGATGAACCCGCCGGCAACGGCTTCAACATGAAGCGTCGTCCGGTTCGTCGGCGCCGCAACGCCACCCTGGATCGCATCGCCGGTGGCGATCAGAAGATGCGTGTTGTCGCCGGTCAGCGCATTGGTGTGTCGCGCTTTGAGACCCGACCAGATCGCATCGCGACCGTCACCGGTAGCGTAGACCGCCATGCGGCCGTGACCGTACGAGCCGGGAAATCCGCTGTGATGGTCCGTGTTGCCGACGATGCCGAAGCGGGCGCCGCGCGCCAGCCCCGCCGCCATGGTCGAACGGCCGTCGACCGGCCCCATCGAGTGCAGATAACCCCGCGCTGTCTCCGATGCCTCCGCGCAGCCATGCATCGAGAACATCTCGACGAACGGCGACAGGTCGGGATCGAACGTGTCCCAGTTGATGCCCCGCGCTCCATGCCGGTAGCCGATGTGATGTGGGAAGGCGAAGGCACGGCCGTTCATCGCATGCATAAGCCCGGCCTTCAGTTCGGCCGGCGTATCCGCCAGCACGATGGGCTCAGGATCGAGATCGGCGTAGACGATCGTGTAGTCGCCGTCGGCGCAGGAATGAATCTCGTAGCCGGGAAACACGCAGAAACCGGCCTCGTCATTGTGCGCCCGCAACGTGTCATAGTGGCCGGGCCAGGCGGCGCGCAGCTTGGCAAAGCCCTTCTCGTGAAAATCGACGATGTGGGCGACCGACGGCTCATCGACCGGCATGTCGGGCCAATGCGCGTGGCCGGTAATCGAAACGAAATCGAGTTGCAGCGCCGCGCGCCTGAGCGCCCCGTCCAGACTCCCATGACCATAGGACAGGTCGCAGTGATTGTGGATGTCGCCATAGCGGGCGCGGACGCCGCGCGACGCCGCCAACGGGTTGAGGCGTTCGGGCAAAGGCGCCGGCATCAGGCCGCCCTCAGAGCATCGGTGACGTTGAAAGGGTCGATCGGCTGCCCGCCATTGCGCAGCGACCAGAGCGCGGCATGCACCATGCGCAGTGAGTTCAGCCCGTCGCCGGGGCCAACGGGAGGCGCGTCACCGCCGGCAAAGCCGCGCATGGTTCGCACCAGTTCCAGATCGGCGCCGAAATGGGTGGATTCGCGATCGGGATCGGCGAAGGCGATCGTCTCGGTCTTGTGACCGTGATCCGATATCACGTCGATGGAGCCCGAGTGCCGCTCCATGCGCAGCCGGCCGGACGAACCGACGATCTCAAGCGTTTCCTGATCCTGCGCCCAAGGGCCGAAGATTGTGAAGAACAGGCACGCGGTCATCCCGTTCTCGAATGCCACCGAAACGATGGCGTGATCGTCGATGTCCGCGCCCGGAAGATAGACGCAATTGTCGTTCCGATCCTCGATCCGGTTGGCGAATGTCCAGCTTTCGTTGGAGACGTGGCCGACGCCCTCGAACTTGTCGACGAGCGTGTGATGGCGACGATAGGGACACTCGCGGTCGCATTCACCGCAACGCTCGGGTGCCGCTGGATCGGGCTTGAAGATGCCGCTGCGGCCGCCGATCGCCGACACCGACACCGGGCGGCTGGCCGCGATCCAGTTCAGAACATCGAAATGGTGGGAGCACTTGTCGTTGATCGCGCCGCCCGACTTGGCCTGGTTGCGATGCCACAATTGCAGATAGCGTGTGTAGGGGATGACCGACCGCAGCAGGATCATGTGCGGCGTGCCGATACGGCCGTCATGAGCCAATCCGATCGCCTCGATCCACGGCCGCTCATAGCGGCGGGTGAAGCCCATCATCACGGGGCTTGAGGCAGCTTCAGCACGCAGGATCGCCTCGGCATCGTCCAGCGTGACGGAAATGGGCTTGTCCAGGTAGACGCGCTTGCCGGCGTGCGCGGC
>CAZSFA010000138.1:3488-7385 GCA_964606055.1 uncultured Oceaniradius sp.
TCACCGGCTCCCACGATGCAAACGCCAACCACGCCCATTTTTGGAGACTTCTGAAGCACGCGCCATACCGTACGCTCGACAAGGATGGCCGCACGCTATTTGAGTACGAATTTGGCTACAATTGCCCCTGTACTCAATCGCCCTTCAGTCGCACGACACTGCCATGCACGACGTGGCCGATGGGCAGATAATGCACGGTCGGCGCGCCGTCCGGATCGTCGAGCCGTTCGGTGATGACCCGCTCGAACGTGTCGAGCTTTTCGCCGTGCGAGTTGCCGATCACGTCGAACCGGCGAACATGTTCGGACGGGAAATCGGTGCTGCCCAGCAGCATGACACTGAGCTCGTCGCCGATGCGCTGCCCCATGTCGGTCAGCCCCCGTTCCAGCACGAAACCTTCCACGATCCCCCAGGCGATCAGTGCCGTGAACGGCAGGCGGCCCTCGCCGTCGCGCAACGGACCGAGGGCAGCGGTGATGTCACCGATCTGCGTGTCGCCCGGCAGACCGTCCATCTCGATCAGCCAGTTTGCCCGGGGGTCGGGCAGCCAGCGGCACAGGAGCCGGAACTCGCGACGCGCCATGGCGATCTGGCGTGCGTCATGTCCCGACGTCAGGAAGCCGATCCGGGCGTGACCCTCGTCCTGAAGCGTGCGAAAGGCGATCGACAATGCTTCGCGCCAATTGGTGCCGATCGCATCGGCGTCGATGCCGACTGCGGATACGCCGTCCAGAATGATCGATCGCGCATGGCGCTGCAAAGCGGCGAGGAACTCGATCGAGACCACCTCGAAGTGGATCTGGATGAGGCATGCCTTGAACCGGCCCATGCGGCTCAGAACGTCGAGCGCCTGCGCCTCGCTCGAATAGCCGATCTGCAAAACGCTTCGGCCGCGTGCTCTGAGCCGCTGCTCCATCTCCTGCAGGACGGATCGGGCGAGCCGGCTGTCGGAGATGCGGTAAAGGACCAGAAGATCGCCTTCCCAGATGTCGGAAGCGGGCGATGGCAGGGTACCTGCGACAACCAGCCCGGTGCCGGGCTGGGCGCGAATGCGGCCCGCGGCAAGAAACGGCCGCAGCGCCTGCTCGACCGTGCGCTGAGCGGTGCGATGCTGCCGCATCAGCGCCTTGACCGTCGGCAGCCGATCGCCGGGCCGGGCCGACGCAAGGGTCTCTTCCAGCCAGTCGCCGATCCGTTCGATCTTGTCGAGAGTGCTCTGTCGCATCGGCGATGCCGCCACCGCTGAAATGCATCACCGATGGTTGTAAGGCATTGAATCGTCCCAGGCCACCTGCACTAAGCGCGCCGCCCACGATTGTGAACCGGGCGCGACCATGAATGCCCGGCGCCAACGCGCCCTTGACGCCGGCGTTGGTTAGTCGGGTTTGACATTTGGTGCCGGTCGCGGCAATTACGGTCAGACACCACGTTCACTTCGCAGCGATGCGCACAGGGCACGTCGTCGTCTCGAAAGCCTCTGTTTTCTTTGACGGTTTTATGCTCTGCCCGGCTTGATCCGACCGTTCGACACATGTTCGGAGTCTCGTCGTCATCGGTATCAGCCATCGGCTGACCGCATCACATCGCTTTGATGAATCTTCCCCGACCGACGCGCCTGGCGCCGGAAGGGTCAGCAGGACAAAGCGGCCGTGCCCGACGCGATCGGCGCGGCTGTGACTGCGTTGGGAGGATGGCCCATGGCCAGCATCATGAAGCAGGCGCGCCCCAGCGTCCTGCCCCAGCACGAAACGCAAGCCGACGGCGAGGAGCCCTCACAACCGGGCTGGCTGGGCACACTGACGCGAATCACGCAGATCGCGTTGCGGTCGCCCGTGCCCGTCGCGATCGCGATTGCCTCGACCGTGCTTGCCGCGGCTGCGCAACTGGCCATCCCGGTGCTGCTGGGACGCGCCGTCGACCAGACGCAGAAGGTGTTGACCAGCCCTGATCAGGCGGACGTGGCGCAGCAGGCGTTGCTGACGACCGCGCTGTTCCTTCTGGGCATATCGGCGCTGCGCGGCATCTTCACAACCTTGCAGAACTACTTCGCCGAGACGGTCGGCCACCGCGTCGGCTACGCGCTGCGCCTTGCCTACTACAAGAAGATCCAGGACCTTGAGTTCGGCTTTCACGACCGGGTCCATTCGGGCGACCTGATCACGCTGGGCATGCTGGACCTGGAAGGCGTACGCATGTTCTTTTCGACCGGGCTGATCCGGCTCGTGCTGCTCACGGTCCTGATCGGAGCGGGCGGCTACATCCTGTTTGCGACCGACGTGCTGCTGGCGTTTTTCGCTCTGAGCTTCGTGCCCTTTGTCGCCTGGCGTTCCTCGGTCACCCGGCTGCGCCTGCGTGCGACCTGGCTCGAACTGCAGGAACGACTTTCGCGCGTTTCGCGCGTGATGGAGGAAAACCTCGCCGGTATCCGCGTGGTGCGCAGCTTTGCGGCACAATCGTACGAGATGGGCAAGTTTCGCGCCGCCTCCACCCATGCGCTGGAGATCGCACGCGATCGCGTCGGCATCCGCGTGCGCAACACCAGCGCGATGACCTTCTCGTTCTTTGTCGCGATGGGGCTGGTGCTCTGGTTCGGCGGCAACAAGGTGATCGCCGGCGAGATGAGCGTCGGCACGCTGGCCGCTTTCCTGACCTTCATGACCATCCTGCAGATGCCGGTTCGGCAGTTGGGCATGCTGGTCAACTCCTTCGCGCGCGCCTCGACCTGCGGATCGCGCCTGTTCGAACTCCTCGACCGGCCGATCCCGATCAGGGAAACGCCGGACGCGCCTGCTCTGAAAGTCACCGAGCGCAAATTGACGTTCGACAATGTGGGCTTTGCCTATCCCGGCGTCGACCGGCAGGCCCTGCGCGGCATCTCGTTTGAGGCCAGACGCGGCGAGACCATCGGCATCGTCGGGCCACCGGGCAGCGGCAAATCGACCATCGCCCATCTGGTTGCCCGGTTCTACGACGCCACCGAGGGGCGCATCCTGATCGACGGGCAGGATATCTCCAAGGTGCGGCTGAGTTCGCTGCGCCAGGCCGTCGCGGTCGTCCAGCAGGATGTCTTCCTGTTCACGACGACCATCGAAAACAACATCGCCTACGGCGATCCATGGGCGCGCCAGACGCAGATTGCCAAGGCCAGCGACACGGCCCAACTGCACGACTATGTGCTCGGCTTGCCTGACCAGTACGGAACGATCGTCGGCGAGCGCGGCGCCACGCTTTCGGGCGGCCAGCGCCAGCGCGTGTCGATCGCGCGCCTGTTCATGATGGATCCGGCGATCGTGGTCTTCGACGATTCGACGGCCGCGCTCGATGCCAACACCGAGCGCCGCATTCACGAGGCCATGCGCGCCCATGCCCGGGACCGTGTGACCATCATCATCGCCCACCGGCTCAATTCGCTGTCGCATGCCGACCGGATCCTGTTTGTCGAGAACGGCAGGATCATCGAACAAGGCAGCCACGACGCGCTGATCGCGCAAGGCGGGCGGTATCGGGAACTGTACGATCTGCAGATTCGCCCCGCTGAGCAGGCGTCTGCCAAGGAAGGTGCCGCATGAGCGAGGAAGCTGCCGCGGAACGCGACGAACCGCGCGAGGACGGACGCCGTCCGCCGCGCGCCGTCGTCGGTTCGCACAGGATCGAGGAGGAAATGTTCGGTCGGGTGTTCGACGGCCGGGTGGTGCGCCGCATCTGGCCGTTCGTGCGCCCCTACCGGGCGCAGTTGATGATCTCGATCGTCGCAGTGCTGATCTTCACGGTCAGCCAGGTCTCCATCCCGCTGATCATCGCCGATGCGATCGACAACGGTCTGGTCGCCGGTGGCGAAGCGCAACTGCGCAATGCGCTGATCGTCTTCGGCATCGTCATCGGCATCAACTATCTGGC
>CAZSFA010000139.1:0-7382 GCA_964606055.1 uncultured Oceaniradius sp.
GAAAGCCGGCGCGTGCTGGAGCTGATCCTGGACGTCAGGTCGCGCGGCATCCCGATCATCCTGATCAGCCACAACATGCCGCATGTCTTCGAGGTCGCCGATCGCATTCACGTGCACCGGCTCGGCAAGCGGTTGTGCGTCATCGAACCCAGGCACTACACGATGTCCGACGCCGTCGCCTTCATGACCGGCGCCAAGGAACCGCCCCAGGAGACCGTCGCCGCGTGAGCATCGGCGTTTCGGCCCCGGCTGAGCTGGCGCGGCACCTCGCCGACGCGATCGAGGCGGTGCCGACGGGCCGGCAACGGCGCCTGATCGCGCTCGCCGGCCCGCCCGGCGCCGGAAAGACGACCGTTGCAAGGCTTGCCGGCGACATGCTCGACAAGCGCGGCCACCCGACCGGGATCGTGGCGATGGACGCGTTTCACTACGACAATGCCATCTTGAGGGCGCGCGGCCTCATGGACAGAAAGGGCGCGCCGGAGACGTTCGACGTGAGCGGATTTCGCAGCGTCGTGCAAAGGCTGCTTGCCGAGGACGAGGTGGCGGTTCCCGAGTTCGATCGCGCGACGGACCAGTCCATCGCGGCGCGCCGCTTGGTGACCGCCCGGCAGCGCACCGTGATCGTCGAGGGCAATTATCTTCTGCTTCGCCGCGCCCCGTGGCGCGATTTGCAGCCCCATTGGGCGCTGCGTGCGTTTGTCGACGTGCCGATGGAAACGTTGCAGGCCCGGCTGGTGGATCGCTGGCTCGAACACGGCCTTGATGCGGACGCCGCGCGACGGCGCGCATTCACCAACGATGTGCCCAATATCAGGCTCACGCTCGAGGAGTCGGCGCCGGCCGACGTTCTGCTGAGGTGACCGGCGGACGGATCATGCGTTGCCGCCCGGCACAGACTGGCCCGATGATGCGGGTGGACCGCTTTCACATTGGGCGCGTTCGATCCGGTTGCGGGCGCGATGGCGGCTCGTGGTACAACACTGGCTTCGCATATGCGGGCCGGCACCGATCGGACCCGAGGGCATAGGGTGGCGATGTATATCGGCCTGGATTTGGGGACCAGCGGGGTCAAGGGCATCGTCATCGACGATGAACAGACCCTTCTTGCCTCCGCCACAGCCGGCTTGAGCGTGCAGCGACCACAAACGGGTTGGTCCGAACAAGACCCCGGCGAATGGATCGCCGCCTGCGAGACGGTGCTGGCGGAGCTTTCAAAGGTCGTCGCATTTCGGCAGGTTCGCGGCATCGGGCTCTCCGGTCACATGCACGGCGCGACCGCGATCGATGCCTCCGACGCGATCCTTTGGCCGTGCATCCTGTGGAACGACACGCGATCATCCCGGCAAGCCGCCGAGATGGACGCCGATCCGGCGTTTCGCGCGATCACGGGCAACATCATGTTTCCCGGTTTCACCGCTCCGAAGATCGAATGGTTGCGCCAGCACCACCCGGCGGTCTTCGACAGGATCGCCAAGGTGCTGCTGCCCAAGGACCATGTTCGCTTGTGGCTGACCGGCGAGCATGTGTCGGACATGTCCGATGCCGCCGGAACCGGCTGGTTCGACACCGGAGCACGGGACTGGTCCCGGACGCTTCTGACCAAATGCGGGCTCGCGCGCGACCAGATGCCCGACCTGGTCGAAGGATCGGGCGTGTCGGGCACCATCCGTGGCGCGATCGCGACCCGGTTCGGGTTGTCCGGGGACGTCGTGGTTGCCGGCGGCGCGGGCGACAATGCCGCCTCGGCCATCGGTGTCGGCGTCGTCAACCCGGGCGAGGCGTTCGTCTCGCTGGGCACGTCCGGCGTGCTGTTCGTTGCCAGCGAGCGATACAGCCCCGACCCGCAAACGGCGGTTCATACCTTCTGCCACGCGGTTCCCGGCACGTGGCATCAGATGGGCGTGATCCTGGCCGCCGCCGATGCCCTTTCCTGGTACGCTGGCATCGTCGGCAAGGATCCCGGGCGCCTGACCGGCGCCCTCGGCACATTGCGGCCGCCCGGCCGAACGCTGTTCCTGCCGTATCTCGGCGGCGAACGCACACCGCTCAATGACGCCGATATACGCGGCGCGTTCCTTGGTCTTGACCATGCAACCGATGCCGACGCGCTCACCAGGGCGGTTCTGGAAGGGGTGGCATTTGCGACAAGGGACTGCCAACGGGCCCTCGCCGCGACCGGTACCGGCTTTGACAGCGTGATCGCGGTCGGCGGCGGCAGCGCGTCCGATTACTGGACGGCGGCCATCGCGGCCGCGCTGAACGTGCGTGTCGACCTGCCGGTCGCGGGCGCGTTCGGCGCGGCTTTGGGCGCCGCCCGTCTCGGACTGATGGCCGCCACCGGTGCCGGGACCGAGATCGCAAGGCGTCCCGCGATCGCGCGCTCGATCGAGCCCGACGCCGCCCTTGTCGACGCCTTCGCGAAAGGCCACGCGCGCTACACGACCGGTCGCGACCTGATCTCCCGGTTCGCGCGCGAGGACTAACTCAACGTCACGATGCCGGGAGTGGTCGGCAAGTCCCGTCCTGAAAGAGCCGTCGTTCCGACGCAGCGCCGCCGCCAGCGTTCCCGGTCACACTGGCCGGGCGATGCGGATGCTCGGCTGGGGGGTCTCCAGGCCGCGCAGCCAGCCTCAGGCCCGCGCCGCGTTGATCGGAGCATCGCTTTCCGGACCATCTCCCGCGCGCCCGGACAATCTGTCCATCAGGACCATGCGAACGCGATCGGCATCGATGCCGACGGCCACCTGCGCCGATCGCCGAGGCAGGGCTCCATCGGCGTACAGGATGGTCTGACCTGCGGCGATGCCATCAGGCACGACGGCGACCGGACCGCTCCCGAGTTCGAACCAGTCGGGATTCAGCACATAGGCCACCGCGCTGCTGTCGTGAATGTAGCAACCATCCAGCCCGAAGTTGCGGTGGTAGTCGGCATAGTGCCGCTTGCTGCGGCCGACGAGTGCGGTAGCGGGATCGGCGCTGTTGGCCAGCTCCTCGATGTCGTTGCGGGAAAGCTGGGCCTTGCGTGTCACGTCGAGGCCGACGGCAATGACGGGCCAGGGCGCGGCGAAGACCTGGTCGGCGGCGTGCGGATCGCCGGAAATGTTGGCCTCGGCGACCGGCGTCACATTGCCATTTGGAAACTCGGTCCCGTATGCGCCGCCCATGATCACCACCTGTCGGGCAAGAGATGCGGCTGCCAGATCATGCATCAGCAGGAGCGCCAGATTGGTCAGGCGGCCAACGGCAATGATCGTCACCTCGCCCGGGTGCGCCCGCAACGCATCCGCGATCAGCCGATGGGCCGGCCGCGGATCGAGCGCAGGCAAGGCAAGGCTTTGGTCCAGCGTCACGTCGCCGAGACCGTTCTTGCCGTGTACCTGGGCCGGTGCCGGCCCCAAGTCCCGCACGAGCGGGCGCGCCGCACCGCGCGCGATCGGCGCTTCAACGCCGAACACCGCCGACAGGTAACGGGCATTGCGCGTCACGGCCTCAATGTCGGCATTGCCCTGAACGGTGGTCATGCCGAGGAGTTCGATTTCGGGCGATCGTGCCAGCAACAAGAGCGCCGCGGCGTCGTCCACGCCCGGATCGGTGTCGAAAAGAACCTTCACTGTGCGGCTATCCCATCATCGATGGCAGGATGTGGCGTCTGCCGGCCTGGGCAGCCGCTGAATCCCACCCGCCCAGGATCGCAAGCGCCCGGCTGGCGACCGCCGCGCAGAGCTTGATCGCGTCCGGGCTGTCGGCCCGCTCGCGTGTGACGCGATTGGCGCCAACCGCGCAGATCATGCCTGCGCGCATGCCGAACAACTGCGCCTGGGTGAAAAGCGTGGCCGCCTCCATCTCGAAGTTTGCCACGCGCGCGCGCCGCAAATCATCAAGACGTGTGTCCATGGCCGATTGCCAGAAGCCGCCCGGCATCGGGTTGACCTCGCCGGCATAGAAACTGTCGACGCTTGCCGAGAGGCCCAGATGGTACGGCGCACCGGCTTCCTCTGCTGCGGCGATCAGCGCCATCACCAGTTCGTGGCTGGCCACCGCCGGGTAGGAGCGGTCGACATAGGCGTCGACCGTGCCGGTCAGACGTAGCGCGCCGGTGGCGATGATCAGATCGCCTGGCGCCATCTCCTCCTGAAGCGACGCGCAGGAGCCGACGCGCAGGAACGTGTCGGCGCCGCAATTGGCCAGTTCGACGACGGCGATGTCGGTGCTCGGCCCGCCGATGCCGGTCGAACAGGCGCCCATCGCCACGCCGTCCAGCGTGCCGCGCATACTGCGGTACTCACGATGATAGGCAACGTCGCGCGCCTCGTCCCAGCTATCGGCGATCACAGGCACGCGGCCCGGATCGCCGGGCACCATCACGTAGCGCGGCATGTCGCCGGGCTTGATTTTCAGGTGCATCTGCACGCCACCGGGGTGCAGCGGCGTGTGCGCCGTCGAAGCGTCCGCTGGCACAGCGGCGTCATCCGACCCTGTCCTGTCGCCATTCACCAAACCTTCCGGCATCGACCTGCCCCCTCTCAGTCTGACAGTTTGTGAGCCGGGGCGGGCGATCCGCCCCGGCAACGAGATCAGTTGCCCGCAGGCAGGTATTCGGTCGTGAAGAGCGTCGCCGGATCGAGATCGATCTCCATGCCGCCGACCGTGTTCAGCATGTCCAGCGTTTCGCTGACGACGTTGGGGCTGATCCCGCAGACCCCGGCTTCTTCGGTGAAGTCGGTGAAGATGTAGGATTCCTGACGGCGGATCTGTTCGGTCTGCTGGGCTTCTTCCAACTGGTTGTTGAGAGCCAGAACCGTCTGCACGGTCTCTTCCTTGTTGGCGTAGGCGTACTCATAGCCGCGCACGGTCGCGGCGAGGA
This sequence comes from uncultured Oceaniradius sp., assembly GCA_964606055.1. GTDB lineage: Bacteria > Pseudomonadota > Alphaproteobacteria > Rhizobiales > Rhizobiaceae > Roseitalea. The sequence goes on from CAZSFA010000139.1 coordinate 4,868, forward strand.
ACTTGCGCACCGTATCCGGGTTGTCCTCAAGGAAGCCGCGCGTGGTGAAGATCACTTCCGCGTTGCTTTCGATGCCGAAATCGGACGGCAGGATGATCGACGTCGGATTGCCCGACAGTTCAACGGCGATCGGTTCGTTGACCGTGAACCCGGTCTTGGCATCCACATCGCCGTTGATGAGCAGTTCGGTGGACGGCGAAACGACAAGATCGATGTCGTCGAGGTCCACGCCGGCCGCGTTCAGCATGGCCTGCGTCAGGGTCCAGGGGCCGCCTTCGGTGTATGCCAGACGCTTGCCGACCAAGTCCGCCGGTTCGCTGATGCCCGATGCTTCGAGCGCGATCACGCCGGCCGGGTGCCGTTGGAAGCAGGCGCCCACCATCACCAGATCCATGCCCTGGTTGATGCCCAGGATGATGCCGTTGGTGTCGTTGGTGCCGAAGGTGTTGGCGCCCGAGGCGACGAGCGCTGTCGAGTTCAGGTTCGGACCGCCGGGCATGATCTCGACGTTGAGGCCTTCCTCTTCATAGAACCCCTTGGCCTCCGCCATCACATAGCCCGCGCCCTGCACATTGAGAATCCACGGCAGACGCAGCGAGATGTCCTCGGCCATCGCGGCCGGAACGATGGTTGCGGATGCGAGGAAGGCCGCGACGGCGCCTTTGATCATGGTTTTCATGGCAGTCTCCTGTGGTTGTCTCAAACGATGCGGATGCCGGTCGTCACACGTCCATGCGTGCTTCCGGCCAGAACAGGCACAGCCGCTCGATCAGAACGACGGTGTAGAAAAGGGCGATGGTGGCGAGCGAACTGCAGATGATGGCGGCAAACAGCATGGTCGCGTCCATCTGGTAGCCGGCGGTCACGATCAGCGTGCCGATACCGCGGTTGGCGCCGGTGAACTCGGCGACGATCGCGCCGATCACCGACGCGCTGACGCCGATCTTGGCGGCGGCGAACGTGTAGGGCATCGCCGCGAAGATGCGCGCATGCCAGAAGGTCTGCGCCTTGCTGGCCCCGACAACGGCGAGGAACTCCAGCGTGTTCTTGTCGACCGTGCGCAACCCTTTGACCGTGTTGACGAGCGTCGGGAAGAAGCAGATCAGCGCCGCGATGGCGACCTTGGGAGCAAGGCCAAACCCGAGCCAGATCGTCAGGAGCGGTGCGATGGCGATGACCGGGATCGTCTTGATCGTGATCGCCCAGGGAAAGAGCGCGCGCTCGACGGTGCGCGAGTAGAGAAACGCGATGGCAAGGCCGATGGCGATCGACGTGCCGAGCAGGAAGCCCATGGCCGCCGCCGCCATCGTCATCGCCAGGTTCTCCCAGAGGAGCGCCCGCTCGAACCACATCTCGGCGAGGATGACGCTTGGCGCCGGCAGCAGGAACAGCGGGATTCCCATCAGCCGCACGGCCAGCTCCCAGCCGACGCCGACGGCGATGAACAGCAGCAATGCCGGCGCCAGCTCGATGAACTTGCCGCCCGAGCGACGCGAGGTCGAGGCTCCGGCGGTCGTGCCCGTCGGCGCCGATGGGCCGGCAACCGTTTTGGTCGCGGTCGGCTTGGCCTCAGCACTCATCGAGCAGGTCCTCCAGCTCGTCGCGCTGGCCAATGTACTCAGCGGTCTTGCGCATCGCGCGGTCGCGCGGGCGGACCGTTGCGACATCAACCACAGCCCGGATGCGGCCGGGTCGCGGTGCCATGACCACGATCTTGTCGGAGAGCGCCATCGCTTCGCTGAGTGAATGTGTGACAAACACAACCGTCAGCGGCCGGCCCTCCCAGATGCCCAGCAACTCCTCGTGCATCTCTCGCCGGGTGAACTCGTCCAGCGCACCGAACGGTTCGTCCATGAGCAGGATTTCCGGCTCGTAGGACAGTGCGCGCGCGATCGAAACGCGCTGGCGCATGCCGCCCGACAACTGCGCCGGAAAATGATCGCCGAAGCCGTCGAGCCGCACCGTGCGAAGCATGTCTTCGACACGCGCCTGCACACCGCCACGCCCGACGGCACCGGTGACGTGCAGCGGCAGCGCGATGTTCTGCGCCGCCGTCTTCCACGGCAGCAGGCTGGCGTCCTGGAACACGAAACCCAGCCGCTTTCTGGTCGTATAAGCGTCCCTTTCCTCGCCCATCACGGAGATGTCGCCCGACGATGGCGCGATCAGTCCGGCGATAATCCGCAACAGCGTGGACTTGCCGCAGCCCGAGCGGCCGACGATGGACATGAACTGCCCCTGCGGCACGGTCAGGCTGACATCGTCGAGCGCGATCACCTGGCCTGAAGCGCCGTCAAAGACCTTGCTGACGCCGCGCACATCAATCGCCGGCGCGGCTGTTCCGCTCCGTTGCGCGTTCGGGGCTTGGCTCGTGCGATCAAGCATGGCGTCTGCCGATGCCAATGGTGCTTTCTTCCAAGGTTCTGTTCCACTTGCCGATCGCGGAGGCAAAGCGCTACCGGAATGCGAGCGGTTCCGCCTCGGATCGACCACGCGGCCTTGCCGACAGCGTCAG
>CAZSFA010000140.1:0-7288 GCA_964606055.1 uncultured Oceaniradius sp.
GCCGATCGGCATCCCGAGGCCCTGACGTCTCATTCCCGCGGCGCGGCCGCTGACGACCCAAGCGCCCGGCCGGCGGCGGCCTGACGAATCGGCGTCCCCGCCGACCCTCCCCCTGGACACCCTCTTCTTCGCAGCCTCCAAGCTCGTCTGGCTCCTCATCCGGCCGGAGAGCTGGATTGCAATCGTGCTGGCGCTGGCCTTCGTTGCGACGTGCCGGGGCCAGGTGGTGCGTGCCCGTCGCTGTCTCCTCGCCGTTCTGGTCTTCATCGTCGTCGTCGGAACGTTGCCGCTGGGCGAGTGGCTGTTGCGCCCGCTCGAGACACGCTTTGCGCCCGCCCCGGTGATCGACGATCCGGCCGGCATCATCATCCTGGGCGGTGGCGAGGATGGGCGCGCGATGGCGGCGACCGGCCTTGCCGGCGTCAATGAGGCAGGCGACCGGTTCTTCGACGGGATGGCGCTCGCCCGCAGCCACCCCGGCGCGCTGCTCATTTTCACGGGCGGCAGCGGCGCCCTGCTCGGCGAGGGGGTGCGCGGTTCGGACGTGGCCGCACGCATCTTCCGCGATGCCGGCATCGCCGATGGGCGCATCGTGCTCGAAGGCGACAGCCGCAACACCGCCGAGAACGCCGCCAACACGCGTGATCTGGTCGGCGAGGTGACCGAGGGCCCCTGGGTGCTGGTCACCTCGGCCTTCCACATGCCAAGGGCCGTTGGCGCATTCTGCGCCGCCGGCTGGCGCGATATCGTACCTTACCCGGTCGACCATCGCGGCGTCGGTCAACCCGGTGTCGGCTGGAGGTTCGCAGACCGGCTCGACACGCTCAACACCGCCATCAGGGAAGCGGTTGGGCTCTGGGCGTATCGCGTGACCGGCCGCAGCAGCGCGCTTTTTCCGCAAACCTGCTAGCCTGAAAGGGCAACGCCCGGTCCGTCGCGCGGCCGATGAGCCGGGCGCTGCCTGTCCGGCGGCGCCTTTTTTTGTCTCCGCCTGGATTCGACGTCACCGCCGAGCGCCGTCATGTTTTGGCAAGGCGCCGCGATCTGTTGCATCATGGCCGCCGTCTTGTCCGGTCAGATGCTGTCCGGCACATCCCCTCATTGGCCAAAACGGAGCGCTTCCGCCGTGTTTCTTCCCCATATCGAGTGCATCGACCCCTCGTTCAAACGCCTTGTCCTGATGAACACCCACCTCGAAAGGCTCTGGACGGGCGGGCGCTGGCTTGAAGGACCGGCATGGTTCGGCGGCGGGCGCTACCTGATCTTTTCCGACATCCCCAACAACCGGATGCTGCGCTATGACGACACCGATGACGGCGTCTCGGTCTTCAGGAGCCCGAGCGACAACACCAACGGCAACACGGTCGACCGGCAAGGGCGGCTGATCAGCTGCCAGCATCTGGCGCGCCGCGTCGTTCGCACCGAACATGACGGCACGCTGACGGTCATCGCCGATCGGCACGAAGGCAGGGCGCTGAACTCGCCCAACGATGTCGTCGTCGCCTCCGATGGCGCGATCTGGTTCACTGATCCGACCTACGGGATCGATATGGACTATGAAGGCGCCAGAGCGCCCTCCGAGATCGGCTCCAACAATCTCTACCGCGTGGATCCGGACCATGGTGTCGCGCGCGCCATGGCAACCGATTTCGTCCAGCCGAACGGCCTGGCGTTTTCACCTGACGAGACAACCCTTTATGTCGCCGACACCGGCGCCACCCATCTGGAAGACGGCCCCCGGCACATTCGGCGGTTTGCCCATGATGCCGGTTCGCTGTCAGGCGGCGAGGTGATCGCGGAATGCGATGTCGGCCTGTTTGACGGGTTCCGCATCGACGCCGCTGGCCACATCTGGACCAGCGCGGGCGATGGCGTGCACTGCCTGACCGGGGAGGGCGAGTTGATCGGCAAGATCCGCGTTCCCGAAACCGTCGCCAATGTCTGCTTTGGTGGCGCAAAGAGGAACCGGCTGTTCATCTGCGGCACGACCAGCCTCTATGCGACTTATGTGAACGTTAGCGGCTGCTGACGTTCAGCTTGTGCCCCCGACAGTCCGGAACCGGCCCTCACACCGCATCGCCATCACCACTGCCGGACGCCGGAGCGCGGCATTGGACAGCCTGGGCATCGTGATCGGCGGCCGGGCCATGTGAGCGCTAAGGCGCTGAAATCTCCGTGACTTCGGCGATGAAGAACGGGAAATAATCCGGCGTGCCGAAATGGTTGCCGCCTTCAAGGCGCGTGGGCAGCCTGTATCCGTCGAACACCGCATAATCCGACGGGTAACCGCCAAAGGGCTGTTCGCGAAACACCCTTTCGGGGTTCTCGTTGCTCCAGCGCTGAATGACGACCTCGGTCGGGGCACCGCTTTGGTCGACGGTGATGTCGACGGCCTGCGTGAACGATGCGAACCGAACGGTGGCGCGCGCGGTGTCCTCGCCCACCGCCTGCCAGCGCACGTACTCGCCCGGCAACAGGCTGGCGGGCGACCAGAACGCCGCCTCCGACACCACCCGCCCGAACGCCGAGCGATGGTGGTCGGGTCCATCGGCGCGGACGACCGGCAGCAGCTTGAAAAGCCAGAACCGCGTCCACGAGCCATCGGGCATCGCGCCGTCGGAACCGCCGAGTGGCCCGGCCTTCACTTTCCAGACAAGCCCGAACGGCGGCGCCAGTAGCTGGCTGGCCCGCATCGGCTGGTAGTTGGGCGCATCCTTTGTGCCATTGCCGAGCTGTCCGGTCATCTCGATGCGAAACGCCGTTCGGATGGGTGTGCCGGGCGCGATGGTGAATGCGAAATAGCGCCGTGCCGGCTCGGGCAGGTCGGCCACCATCGACGGATCGAAGGCTTGCGCGTCGGCGGCGGCCAGGTCGGCGAGCGTGTTCCACGCGATCCGGTCCGCACGGTGGTCGAGCTGCCGCCACGCCGACAGCGCCACGACCGCCAGTACCAGCACCGCCAGACCGCCAAGCAGGATCGTCATTCTCATCTCCACCGATCCTCCGGTCCGGCAGGCGACCGCCCTACCACCCCTTGCTGACCTGCCGGCTGTAGGCGGCGGGGCTCATCACGTCATGAACAGGCAGCGCCGCCGGACCCAGTTGCGGCAGGTGGTCCCGTGATGCGCGCAGGATCTTGGGCGCGGCGATCGGGAAGTCCTCGCCCAGATCGTTGTCGACGGCGAGGTCGTCAATGAAGCCATCGATGATCGCGCCATGCAGCGTGCCGCCCACGACGATGGCTTCGGGCGCGTAGGTCTGCGCGATCACAAGGCACAGCCAGCGGAACTGATCGGAGGCGCGTTTGCGCCAGTCGGCGACGACCGGCAGGGCAAGGTGCGCATCATCGAGCGCGCTGAGGCGTTCGAGCTGGATGCCCGCGCCGTCCAGCGTGTCGAGGAGGTCCTGCCCCGATGGCCGCGGCCGCGATTTGGGGAACAGCCCGCCCCACTCGCCAGCGCCATTGTTGCGCCCCAGATAGGGCCGCTGGTCCAACACGGCCGCGCCGCCGATGCCGTAGGACAGCCAGATGGTGCAGAAATTGCGCAGATTGCGCGCCGCCCCGTGATACAGTTCGGCAAGGCAGGCCGCCTTGGCATCGTTCATGTGCTGCACCGGCATTCCGAAATAGGGCGACAGGTCACGCCGCACATTGACCGGCGGCCAGTCGCGGAACTGCCGGATGCGCATCACCTGCGTGGGGTCTTCGCTGTACTGCCCCGGATAGCTGACGCCGCACCCGGCCATGCGCCCGTTCTCGACGCCTGCATCGCCGACAAGCTGCCGAACGCTCGCGCCGGCCGCCGACATGATCGCGGCAAAGGAGCGGTCGGGAACCGGCACCTCCTCCTTGGCCAGAATCTCCCCCGACACCGTCGCAACGCAAGTCATGATCCGGTCGGGGTCGAGATAGACGCCGGCCGTGCACAACCCGCGCGGGTTCAGGTCGAGCAGCTTGGCCGGATAGCCCTTCTGGCCGGCGCGATTGGGGTCTTCCCGTTCGAGCACCAGCCCGTCGGCGATCAACTGGCCGGTCAGGCGCGTCACCGTCGACGGTGTCACATTGAGCGTGCGCGCAAGGTCCGCGCGCGACCGCGGGCCGCCGCGCCGAAGGTCCGATACGATGCGCCGCGCGTTGAAACTCAGGGCAAATGACTGGGTCATGGATCGGTGCCGCTCGGATCACGCCGTGTCAGAAAGGCTCTAGCCCAGCAAATGGCACGCTGAAAGGCGGAAAATCAGGTTGACACCGATTATATTTTGGAATGCAATATAATCTCGGGCGTGGAGGCGCCGGGTACGCCCGCCGGGGCCGGCGGGGCAAAACAGGTCAGGGAGATCACATGAAAAACCTTCTCAAGACGTTGGCGATCACGTCGACGCTCACCGTCACCGCGTCCATGGCGGCCGCCGATGGATCCGTCACGGTCTACACCGCCGTTCCGCAGAACTTCATCGACGCGCTCGTGCCGATGTTCGAGGATCAGACCGGCACCTCGGTCGAGATCATCAAGGCCGGATCGGGCGAACTCCTCAACCGGCTGACGGCCGAGGCCGACAGCCCGATGGCGGATGTGCTTTGGAGCGTCGACGGCACCGTGATCGACTTCAACCCCGCGCTTTTTGAAGCCTACGAAGCCGCCGGGTCGGACATGCTGGCCGACGGAATGAAACAGAGCGAGATGTGGACCCCGTTCACCGCCGTCGTCATGGCCCTGATCGTCAACGAGGGCGAACTTGACGGCAAGCCCGTGCCCGACAGCTGGGCCGCGCTGGCCGATCCCATGTATGACGACATGATCTCCTCGGCCCGCGCCGAGGCGTCCGGTTCGGCTTACATTCAACTGGCCACCGTTCTTCAGGCCTTCGACAGCGAGGATGCCGGTTGGGACATCTATCGGGGCCTTCTGTCCAACTTCGTTCTTTCGGAAAGCTCGGGCGCGGTGCCACGTTTCGTCAATGACGGCGAACTGGCCATCGGCGTGACGCTGGAAGATGCCGCATTGCGCTATGTCGAAGGCGGCGGCCCGGTGCAGATCGTCTACCCGGCCGAAGGCACCGCGATCGCTCCCGACGCCATGGCACTGGTTGCCGGCGCGCCCAATGGCGACAACGCCAAGGCCTTCCTCGACTTCATGCTGTCGTCGGAGGCGCAAGCCGTCGTCGCCGAACAGGGCCGCCGTCCGGTGCGCTCGGACGTTGACTCCAATCCTTCGCTGTTGCCCCTGGGTGACGTGAACTCGGTCGGCTACGACGCCCAATGGGCCGCCGACAACCGTGCCCGGCTGGTCGACCAGTGGCAGGACTTGGTGCTCGACGTTCAGTAGGCACGTTTCGTGTCGTTCGGGCGCGGACTGTCCGCGCCCGATATCTTCCCGCACAGGTGATGTGAATGGCCTCGGTCGAAATCTCCGGGCTCCGCAAGCTTTATGGCGACGTGGTGGCCCTGCTGGACATCAATGCCTCGATCCCGTCGGGGTCGTTCTACACGCTTCTTGGTCCGTCCGGCTGCGGAAAGACCACGCTGCTGCGGACGATCGCGGGCTTCCACGACCAGAACGCCGGCACCATTCGTGTCGATGACAATGCGATCGAGGGTCTGCCGGCCTATCGTCGCGATGTCGGCATGGTGTTCCAGGACTATGCGATCTTCCCGCACATCAGCGTGCGCAACAACGTCGCCTTCGGGCTGAAACAGCGCAAGGTGCCGAGCGCGGAGATCACGCGCCGGGTGGCCGATGTGCTCGACGTCGTGCAACTGGGGGAGTTCGCCGACCGCATGCCGCACGAACTGTCGGGCGGCCAGCAGCAACGCGTCGGGCTGGCGCGGGCCATCGTGATCCGGCCCAAGGTTCTGTTGATGGACGAGCCGCTGTCGAACCTCGACGCTCGCCTGCGCGTCGACTTGCGCGCCGAACTGCGCCGCATCCAGCAGGATCTCGGGATCACGACCATCTACGTCACCCACGACCAGGAAGAAGCGCTCGCGATGTCCGACACCGTGTGCGTGATGCATCAGGGCGTCATCCAGCAGGCGGCCAGCCCGCTGGACATCTATCTGCGCCCCGCAAACCGGTTCGTGGCGACCTTTGTGGGCGCAAACAACTTCCTGGCGCTGGACCAGGACAAGGCCGGCCTGTCGCTGAGATCGGGCGGCGTGTCGGTGTCGGACGCTGCCCTTGAAGGCGCGAGCGGACGGATCGTCTGCGCCGTGCGACCCGAGACGCTGCGCGTCAAACCGGGCGAGGCGGTTGCCGGGGAGGGCGAGATCGCCATTCCGGCGACGCTGCAATCGGTCAGCTTCATCGGCCGCGAGATGGAGGTGCATGGCGTCACCGAACATGGCGAGACGCTGCGATCTCTGGAACGGCCCGATCCCGCGGTGATCGACCTGTCCTCGGGCAGCGCCATCACCATGCTGGTAGATCGCGCCGACATGGCGTTCTTCGAGGACACCGAGACCGGCGAGCGTTTGGCATGAACCTGGCGCTGCGCCGACCCGACTTCTGGACCGTCGTCACGGCGGTCGTGATCGCGGTCCTTGCGATCCTTCTTCTGGTGCCGATCTTCCGGGTGCTGCTGCTGTCGTTCGTCGACGCGGACACCGGTGCCTGGACGCTTGGCAACTACGTCGAGGTGTTCACGCGCAACTACTATGTGAACGGTTTCAGGAACACGCTTGTGGTCGGGTTCCTGGGCACGCTCGGCGCGTGCCTGATCGGCATACCGCTGGCCTTCTGCACCGCGCGCTTTCATCTTTGGGGCCGCGCCTGGATCTCGACGCTTGCGATCCTGGTGCTGGTCGCGCCTCCGTTCATCGGTGCCTACGCATGGATCATGATGCTGGGCGCGAACGGCTTCATCACCAACTTCTTCGAGCGGTTCGGACTGGAGACGCCCACGATCTATGGCGCGCACGGGATCGTTCTCGTTTTCACGCTGAAGTTCTTCCCGTTCGTCTTCCTGATGACGCAAACCGCGCTGAACGCGGTCAACAAGTCGTTCGAGGATGCGGCGGAGAATCTGGGCTGCACGCCCTGGCAGCGCTTCACCAAGATCACCCTGCCGCTGGTGTTCCCCGCGATCAGCACCGGCGCCATTATCTGTTTCGTGCTGTCGATCGCCGATTTCGGAACGCCCGCCATCCTGGGACGTGGCTTCCGAACGCTGTCGACCATCGCCTTTGCGGCCTACCGGTCCGAGCTTGGCGGGCTGCCGACAATGGCGGTCACCGTTTCGATGATCATGATCGGCATCTCGATGCTGGCGCTTCTGGCGCAGCGCCGGA
>CAZSFA010000141.1:0-7258 GCA_964606055.1 uncultured Oceaniradius sp.
TGAGACCCATGGCAATGCCGGCAACCGGTGCCTTGATCGGCACGCCGGCATCCATCAGCGCCAGCGAGGTGCCGCACACGGTCGCCATCGAGGACGAACCGTTCGACTCGGTGATCTCGGAGACCACGCGCAGCGTGTAGGGGAACTCCTCGGCCTCGGGCAGCATCGGATGCACGGCGCGCCAGGCCAGCTTGCCATGGCCGATCTCGCGGCGGCCCGGAGATCCCATGCGGCCCGCTTCGCCGACCGAATAGGGCGGGAAGTTGTAGTGCAGCATGAAGTTTTCTTTGTAGGTGCCGGTCAGCGAGTCGACGAACTGCTCGTCTTCGCCGGTGCCCAGCGTCGCCACGACCATGGCCTGGGTTTCGCCGCGCGTGAACAGCGCCGAGCCGTGCGTGCGCGGGAAGATGCCGACTTCCGACACGATCGGGCGAACGGTTGAAAGGTCACGGCCGTCAATGCGGGTCTTGGTCCGCAGGATGTTGCCGCGCACCACCTTGGCCTGCAGGTCCTTGAACACCGACTTGATCTGTTCGGGGTTCCAGGCCGGGTCTTCGGCGCCCTCCGGATAGAGCGTCTCGAAGACCTTCTTCATCGCGGCATCGACGGCATCGTAGCGGGCCGACTTGTCGGTAATGGTGTAGGCGGCCGACAACTCGTCGGAAATCAGGCCACCCATGGTGGCTTCGAGTTCGGAGAGGTCCTCGGGCTGGTAGTCGCGCGGTTCCTTGGCGGCGACCTCTGCCAGCTTGATGATCGCGTTGATCACCGGCTGGAACGCCTTGTGGCCGAACATGACCGCGCCCAGCATGGTCTCTTCGTCCAGTTCCTTGGCTTCCGATTCGACCATCAGAACGGCGTCGGTCGTGCCCGCGACGACCAGGTCGAGGTCGGTCTCTTCCATCTCGTCGATGTGCGGGTTGAGCACATATTCGCCATTGATCGAGCCGACGCGCGCCGCGCCGATCGGCCCCATGAACGGAACGCCGGAAATGGTCAGCGCCGCCGAGGCGCCGATCATGGCGACGATGTCGGGATCATTCTCGAGATCGTGCTGCAGCACGGTGAGGACGACCTGGGTTTCGTTGCGGTAGCCGTCAACGAACAGCGGCCGGATCGGCCGGTCGATCAGGCGCGACGTCAGCGTCTCTTTTTCCGAAGGCCGGCCTTCGCGCTTGAAGAAGCCGCCGGGAATCTTGCCGGCAGCGAAGGTCTTTTCCTGGTAGTTGACGGTCAGCGGGAAGAAGTCGCGGCCCTCGCGCGCGCTTTTTTCCGAAACCACGGTCGCCAGCACGATCGTCTCGCCATAGGTGGCGAGCACGGCGCCATCGGCCTGCCTGGCAATCTTGCCGGTTTCAAGGGTCAGCGTGCGGCCGCCCCATTCCAGTTCCACTTTGTGGTGATCGAACATGTCTTGTCCTTTTGATGAGGGTGCGTTGCCGGCCATTTGACCAGCGCACCACGCTCCAGTTGTTGAACCGGACCCGGGCAAGACGACCGGGCGTTCGCCTTGCGAACGACCGGCAATCCTGCCCCGCGATCCCAACTCGTTTGGGTGGCCGGCGCCCGATCAGATACGGGCGCCGGCCAGACCAGGCGATGTGTCCCCCGCCTGATGGGGCAAGGGCGAGCGCTTGACGCGTTCGCCCGATGGTGTGGTTGCCGCGAACCCGGACCGAACAACCGGTCCCGGCCTGAGCCGGACCCGCGACGGGCTTAGCGGCGGATGCCCAGTTCCTTGATCAGGCTCTGGTAACGCGCCTCTTCCTTGCCTTTGAGATAATCGAGCAGCTTGCGCCGCTGCGACACCATCTTCAGAAGGCCACGACGCGAATGGTTGTCCTTCTTGTGGCCCTTGAAGTGCTCGGTGAGATTGTTGATGCGCTCGGTGAGAACGGCGACCTGCACTTCGGGCGAACCGGTGTCGCCGGCCTTGGTCGCAAACTTCTGAATCAATTCCGCCTTGCGGTCGGCTGTGATCGACATCGGTCTTCCTTTCATGAAACTCAAGGGGGAGAAGACGCCCATGGCCGGGATGTCGTCCAGCAAGGGCCACATCGCGCTGTAGCCGCGCGACGTGCGGGCTATAGGCGAAAAGCCCGCCATGCGCAAACGGCTTTTGCCGCGCCGCGCTATCGGTCGCAGAAGCGCCCGTCCGTCCAGCGCAGCGTGGCCGACGTTCCGCCGCTGACGACCGTCATCTCGACGATCTCGGGATCGAGATTTTCATTGCAGACCCGATCGCGCAGATCGGCCGCCGCATCGATCGTCATTGGCTGACCGCCGCCAAGACCGCCTGCAAAACCGGTCACCAAGGCCGCTGGCGGCGCGGCGCGCGCGGGCGCCAATGCCTGGCTGGCGATCATCTGCCATTCGGACACCGCGACTGCGTCGTCCGGCCGGTCGTCCGGCACCAGAACGCCGCCAGCCTGCGCATCGAACCGGTCGGGCAGCAACAGCGTGAAGGTCTCGCCCTGGGCGGGCGCCAGCGCGGCCAGCGCGTCCGCGCCGACAATCGCCTCAAGGCGCGACAGGTCGTCGGCCTCAAGCGTGATCTCGGTGTCGACATAGCTGCCTTCGATGCCGTCGAAGGTGCGTTTCCGGGGCGGCGATGTCGGGTTTGCTGCCGGCGTCGCTGGCGGCGCAACCAGCGCCAGCGGGATCGAAGGGCGACTGGTGATCGCGTTGGGCTGCAGCGGCAGGCCGGTTGCCGGTCGCTGGCCGAACGGGCCTTGCTGGTGCAGCCAGAACGGACGCTGCGTCTGCAGGGCCATCGCCGGCGGCAAGGCCGGTATGGTCGCCCCATGGCCGCCCGAACCGCCAAATCCGAAGCCCTGATACGGGGTCGGCACCGTGCCGTGGCCGAACGGTCCGGTGGGGCCGACCGGGTAGGATTGCGCGAGCGCGCTGCCCGCGACCGCGACGCCCAGGCCGATTGCGCCGAACCCCAATGTCATCAAGCGATGTGTCATGTCCTGCTTCTCCCTGCCCACCGGTTGCCATGGAACGCTGCCTTGCATTCCGACAATATATCGACTGGATGTGTGGATAAAGCGTGGCGCGCCCGTCGCCGGAAAAACCACGTGGGGCGCGGGCCGGTCGCGGCCGTCAGAGCACGCGGGTCATGAAGAACGAATGCGGGTCCGGGCCATAGTCGCCGAACGGGCCGCACGCCTCAAAGCCGAACCGCCGGTAGAGCTGCTGGGCGGCGTTGAAGTGCTCGGTCCTGCCGGTCTCAAGGCTCAGCCGCGTCATGCCGCGCAGCCTGGCTTGCTCGATCAGGTGCACGACAAGCGCACGGCCGACACCCCGGCCGCGCATCTCGGCCGATGTGTGCGCCGACTTGATCTCGCCATGGCCGTCGCCGAGGTCCTTGAGTGCGATGCAACCGACCAGCGCCCCATCGAGCCGCGCCGACCAGAATGTGATCTCCGGAACGCGCAGCCGTTCCAGGTCGAGCGCATAGACGCTCTCGGCCGGCGTGATCGAGAGCATGTGGTCCATGTGCCGCGTCAAAAGCGCCGCGATCTCCGCCGAGGTCAGGTCGTCGACGGCGATCTCGGGCGCGGTCATGACTGGCTGAGAACCTTGACTTCGGTGAAGTCCTCCAGCCCCCAGACTCCACCCTCGCGGCCGTTGCCGGACTGCTTGTAGCCGCCGAACGGATGGCCGGCCGAAAGGCCCGAAGCGTTGACGCGCACCATGCCGGCGCGCAGCCGGCGGCCGACCCTGGCGCCTTTTTCGGGATCGGACGTCCAAAGATTGGCCGCCAGCCCGTACGGCGTGTCGTTGGCGATCGCCACCGCTTCGTCCTCATCGCCCGAGAACGGCAGGATCGACAGCACCGGGCCGAAGATCTCCTCGCGCGCGATGGTCATGTCGCCGGTCACGTCGGCAAACACCGTCGGCCGCGCATACCAGCCGCGGTTGAACCCTTCGGGCCGGCCGGGACCGCCGGCGACCAGCCGCGCGCCCTCCTTGATGCCGGTCTCGATCATCGCCTGCACCTTGTCGAACTGCGCGGCGCTGACCAGCGGGCCGATATGGTCGCCGCGTTCGCGCGGGCTGTCGACCGTGACCGCGTTGGCGATGTCGGCGGCAAGCGCGACGGCGTTGTCATAGATGTCCCGCTCCACCATCATCCGCGTCGGCGCGTTGCAGGACTGGCCGGTGTTTTCCACGACATTGGCAACGTTCCAGCGCACGGCCTTTGCGAGATCGGCATCGGCGAAGATGATGTTGGGCGACTTGCCGCCCAACTCCAGCGTCACGCGCTTGATGCTGCCCGCGCCGCCCGCCATCACCGCCTGGCCGGCCCGTGTCGAGCCCGTGAAGCTGACCATATCGATGCCCGGGTGATTGGAGATCGCTTCGCCCACCGCCGCGCCGTCGCCGTTGACCAAGTTGAACACGCCCGGCGGAAAGCCCGCCTCGTCCATGATCTCGGCAAACACCATCGCCGACAGCGGCGCGATTTCCGACGGCTTGAGAACGCAGGTGCATCCGGTCGCGACCGCCGGAATGACCTTGAGCGCGATCTGGTTGATCGGCCAGTTCCACGGTGTGATCAGGCCGCACACGCCGATCGGCTCGCGGATGATCGTTTCGCGCTTGGTAAATGGCGCTTCCCAGGCGAAATCGTCAAAAGCCTGAAGAAAGCCCTTCATGTGATAGGGGCCGGTGCCGGCCTGTTCGCCGATGGCAAAATCGATCGGCGCGCCCATCTCAAGCGACATCGCTTCGCCCAGATCGGTCAACCGGCGTTTCATGATCGCGCCGAGCGCTTCAAGGAACGGCCGGCGTTCGGCCGGCGACGTCACCGACCAGTGCGCAAACGCGTTGCGTGCGGCGGCAACCGCGCGGTCGACATCGGCGGCGCTGCCCAGCGAGATCACGGCGCAGACCTCTTCGGTTGCCGGATCGTGCACCTCGAACTCATGAGGTTGGACGGGGTCGACCCACTGCCCGTCAATGTAGAACTGCCGCTGTTCGATCATCTCTCGCTCCAGGTTGCGTCGGGAGCGGTCTAAAATCTCGTAGCGCGATTGGGAAGGGGGTCTTTCAGCCCGCCGCGACCTGCTTCAGCGGCAGGGGCGCGACCGCGACATTGGTCAGCGGTTCGGCGTCTTCGTCGTCGGCCCGATGCAGGTCGTCGACAATGGTGTCCAGCGGGGCCGGGCGGCCGAACAGATAGCCCTGCATGGTCATGCAGCCGGCCGCCTTGAGCAGTGTGGCCTGCTCCTCGGTTTCGACACCTTCGGCCACGACATCGGCACCCAGTGACCGTGCCATGTTGACGATCGAGGCGATCATCGCCGGCGCTGCGCTGTCGTGGTCGGTCAGCCGGTCGACGAATGATTTGTCGATCTTGAGCGTGTGAAAGGTCAACTCCGTCAGGTTCGACAGATTGGAGTATCCGGTGCCGAAATCGTCGATCGCCAGCGAGATGCCGCTTTGCTGCAACTTGTTGAGGACGCCGCGCATTGCCGCCTGATCGCGGATCAGCAGCGACTCGGTCACCTCGATTTCAAGCCGATGCGGATCGGCCTGCAGCGCGGTCATCATCCGCGTCAGGTTGGGCACGAATTCGTCGGCGCGGAACTGTGCGGGCGAGACGTTCGCCGACACGGTGATGTGGTCGGGCAGCGTCGCCAGATCCTCACAGACCTGACGCAGCACGAAGTCGCCGATCTGGTGGATCAGCCCGCAATGCTCGGCGACCGGGATGAACTCGGTGGGCGGGATGATGCCCTTTTCATAGTGGTTCCAGCGCAGCAGTGCCTCATAGCCGAGAACCGCGCCGGTGCTGGCCGACACCTTGGGCTGGTAATGCAGGTGCAACTCCTCGCGCTGCAGCGCGCCATAGAGTTCGGCCTCGATCCAGTTGCGATAGGCGGCCACCTGGCTCATCTCGGGATGGTAGATCGACCATGTGCCGCGGCTGGCGGTGCGCGCGGTGGCGCGCGCCAGATTGGCGTTGCGCAACAGACGCTCGATGGAGGCGTTCTGGTGGCGGATTTCGGCAACGCCGGCGTTCCAGTAGACCGAGTGCGACGTCTGGTCGATGCGCACCGGCAGCGACATCACGCCCAGAAGCGCGTCGACCGCGGCCCGCAACTCGCGTTCGTCATGGGCGGACCGCAACACGACGGCGAACTCGCCGCCGCTGGTCCGGGCGATCAGGCCGGCCTCGCCGACGATCCGCTTCAGCCGCTCGGCGAACACCCGCAGCAGCGCGTCGCCCGTCTCCACGCCGTAGACGTCGTTGAAGTCGCGCAGCGAGTCGAAGTCGAGGCTGATCAGGAACGACCGTTGGTGCGAGGAGTCCGTCTTCATCTGTTGCGAGACGGCCTCGGCAAAGCCGCGGCGCGACAGGAGCCCGGTGATCGGATCGGAACTGAGCAGCGATTCGTAGATGTCGGTGGTGTCGTCGCTGCCGACGAAATAGGCATGCGCGCTTCCCGCGCCCGCCAGTGTGGCCAGGCCCAGAACGATCGAACCGATCACGGTCCCGTCGGCGCCGACGCCGGGATTGAGCCCGGTCACGTCCATCGCCCAAAGTGCCAGCAATGCGGCCCCGATGCCGCTTGCGAAAATCGTCAACGCACGAAAGCTGCGCGTCCTTTTCGGTGCGATTTTTTTCATCCCGCCCTCGCTCACGGGAACGTATGGCAGGAAACCCTAAAAACTGATGAACTGCGTCTATGCAAAAAACGCTAAGATTGCAGTTGGTTGCAGTAGTGATGTGTCATTTCACGTCAGTTCGACGTAGTTCGTCCAATCTTGGCATCGAAACGATGTTGTACCCGCAATCGACGTAGTGGACCTCGCCCGTCACGCCGCTCGACAGGTCGCTGAGCAAGTATAGTCCCGCCCCTCCGATGTCGTCGAGCGACAGCGCGCGCCCGAGCGGCGCGTTCTTCTGCTGGAAGTTGTACATCAGCCGGGCGTCCGAGACGCCGGCGCCGGCCAGCGTCCGCATCGGCCCGGCCGACAGAGCGTTGACCCGCACGCCCTGCGCACCGAAGTCGGCCGCGAGGTACCGCATCGAGGCTTCCAGCGCCGCCTTGGCCACGCCCATCACATTGTAGTTGGGCATCACCTTGGTCGAGCCGCCATAGGTGAGCGTCAGGAGCGAAGCGCCCGGGTTGAGGAGCGGCGCGGCGTGCTGGGCGACCTCTGTGAACGAATAGGCCGAGATGATCATCGTGCGCACGAAGTTGTCGCGCGTGGTCACATCGACATAGCGGCCCTTGAG
>CAZSFA010000142.1:0-7240 GCA_964606055.1 uncultured Oceaniradius sp.
CGTCAACTCGGTGCAGGGCGTGGTCGAGTACAACGTCAACATGGCCGCGACGATCCTGACGGGCCTGGTGCCGCTGATCATCTATTTCATTTCGGGCAAACTGTTCGTGCGCGGCATCGCCGCCGGCGCGGTGAAGGGGTAGCGGGCATGCCGAGTATTGCCGTCAACGATCTCGATCTTGCGTTCGGGTCGGTCGAGGTTCTCAAGAAACTCAATCTGGTGATCGAGGAGGGCGAGTTCCTCGTGCTGCTCGGACCATCGGGATGCGGGAAGTCGACGCTTCTGAACTGCATTGCCGGCCTGCTGGACATCACCGACGGGCAGATCTTCATCAAGGAGCGCAACGTCACCTGGGACGAGCCCAAGGATCGCGGCATCGGCATGGTGTTCCAGTCCTATGCGCTCTATCCGCAGATGTCGGTGCGCGGAAACCTGTCGTTCGGACTGCGCAATGCGGGCCTGCCCAAGGCGGAGATCGAAAGCCGCATCGCGCGCACCGCCGAGATCCTGCAGATCGAACCGTTGCTCGAGCGCAAGCCGGGCGCGCTCTCGGGCGGCCAGCGCCAGCGCGTTGCGATCGGGCGTGCGTTGGTGCGCGATGTCGATGTGTTCCTGTTCGACGAGCCGCTGTCCAATCTTGATGCCAAGCTGCGCTCGGAACTGCGCGTCGAGATCAAGCGCCTGCACCAGAAGCTCAACAACACGATGGTCTATGTCACACACGACCAGATCGAGGCGTTGACGCTGGCCGACCGGATCGCGGTGATGCGCGGCGGTGTGATCCAGCAACTGGATTCGCCGCACACGATCTACAACAAGCCGGCCAACCTGTTCGTCGCCGGCTTCATCGGATCGCCGGCGATGAGCATGCTCAAGGGCCATTTCGCCCGCGCGGCCGACGGCCCCTCTTTCGTCGCCGGCGATTTGCGGGTGCCGCTTGCCGGGTATGACGGCGCGCTTGATGCCGAGGACGGACAGGCGGTGATCCTGGGTGTGCGGCCCGAGCATGTCACGCTCAACGATGCCGGTGCGGCGGGAATCGCGGCGACCGTCGACCTCAACGAACCGATGGGTTCGGACAGTCTGGTCTGGTTGACGATGGCCGGCCAGACGGTGTCCGCCCGTACGACCACCGACCACAGCTTCGAGCGCGGCCAGCCGGTGGCGCTCGGCCTTGACATCTCCAAGGCCTCGCTTTTCGACACCCAATCCAGCCAGAGGCTCTAGCCCGCTTCCCATGGTTGCCGCGCAGTTGGACCGCGTGGTCGCCAACGACCGACGCGCCCGGCCCGCCGGGAGCGCTCCGGCCGCCGTTTCGCCGACGTGTGCCCGGCGCGACGGCGGCGAACCAGACAACCCACACCACACCGCACGGAGATCGCCATGACCGATTTTTCCTATCAACTCTATTCGTCGCGAAACCATCCGCCGCTGTCGAAGACACTGACCATGGTCGCCGATCTCGGATACAGCCAGGTCGAGGGCTACAGCGCGCTCTACGCCAATCCGGACATGGTCGCGGACCTCAATACTCACCTTGCGGCAAGCGGATTGACGATGCCGACCGGGCATTTCGGCCTGTCGATGCTCGAAGACGATCCGGACACCGTCATCCAGATCGCCAAAATGGTCGGCATCAAGGCCTTGTACTGCCCGGCGATCGGCGCCGATGAACGCCCGGACAGCGGCCCGGGCTGGGAAGCGTTCGGCCGCCGGCTGAGCGAGGCGGGCAAGCCCTATCGCGATGCCGGCTTCGGGTTTGGCTGGCACAACCACGATTTTGAACTGGCCGTGCAGGCCGACGGCGCGGTTCCGCTGGCCGCGTTGTTCGAAGGTGGTCCCGATCTCGACTGGGAGGCCGACATTGCCTGGATCGTGCGCGGCGGCGCGGACCCGATGGCATGGATCGCCAGCCATGGAGAGCGGATCACCGCCGTGCACATCAAGGACATTGCACCGGAAGGCCAGGCGCTTGACGAGGACGGCTGGGCCGATGTGGGCGCCGGCACGATGGACTGGCCCACGCTGATGGCCGCCATTGGCAAGACCCCGTGCCAATACTTCGTCATGGAACACGACAATCCCAGCGACGACGCCCGCTTTGCGCGCCGCTCAATCGAAGCGGCCCGAACCTATTGAGGCGCGCGCGGAAAGGACCACCATCATGACGGAATCGCTCGGCATCGGGATCATCGGGTGCGGCAACATCTCGACGACATATTTCGAACGCGCGCCGCTGTTTGCGGGGCTCGACGTGCGCGCTTGCGCCGACACGAACATGGACGCCGCGCAGGCCAGCGCCGAAACCCACGGTGTGGCCGCGCAGAGCGTTGACGACATTCTGGCCAATCCGGCGATCGATGTGGTCATCAACCTGACGATCCCGGACGCGCATTTCGCAGTGTCCAAGACCGCCCTTGAAGCGGGCAAGCACGTCTACTCGGAAAAGCCCTTGGCATTGTCGGTCGATGACGGGCTTGCGCTGCAGCAACTGGCCGACGCCAAGGGACTGATGGCGGGTTGCGCGCCGGACACTTTCCTTGGCGGTTCACACCAGTGGGCGCGGCATCTGATCGACGAGGGCAAGGTGGGCACGATCGTTGCCGGCACGGCGCATGTGATGTCGCACGGCATGGAGCATTGGCACCCCAATCCCGACTTCTTCTTCAAGCCCGGCGCCGGCCCGGTCCTTGATGTCGGGCCCTACTATGTCGCCAACCTGATCAACCTGATCGGACCGGTGCGGCGAGTGGTTGCGCTTGCCAACTCGGCGTCCGAGACACGCACGATCGGCTCGGAACCGCGACGCGGCGAGACGATCGCGGTCGAGACACCGACGACCATCCACGCGCTTTTGGAGTTCGAGAGCGGGGCGACCATCACGCTCGGCGCAAGCTGGGATGTGTGGGCGCACCGTCATGCCAACATGGAACTCTACGGGACGGACGGTTCGGTTTTCGTACCCGACCCCAACTTCTTCGATGGCGCCGTCGAAATGGCGGGTGCGGACGGCGCGATCGCGACCGCCGAACCGTGGGATCACCCGTTTGGCGTGGCCAATCAGCAGCAGGGCAATCGAACGCGTGCCAACTACCGGTCGGCAGGGCTTGCCGACATGGTCCGGGCGATCGTCGAGGGCCGCGAGGCGCGCTGTTCGCTGGCGCGCGCACTGCATGGCCTCGATGTGATGACATCGATTCTGCAGTCGGCCGAATCGGGCGGATTTGTCGACATGCGCACCACCTGTACGCGGCCGGCGCCGCTGGCGCCGGAGGAGGCTCGCAGGCTCTTGGCTTGAGAGCGCCCGACCACCGTTCGGCGGAGGGCCAATGCCCGTTTTTTCGCCTTTGACGGCGCGCCGAGGCGAAATACCGGGCAGTCTCCACGACGCATTGTTCGAGGCCGATTTGTCTTTGTTCACAAGGCCTTGCGTGCCGGATGTGAAATATTTGTAGGCGTCACAAAAGCTTTATTGAAAAAGCTTAGTTTACAGCCGTGCACACGTGTGCACAGATAGTAGGCGCGGTCACTCGCCGTTTCATCCATGCCCGAACACCGGAGACAATGATGACTAATCTGAACCTACGCACGACGGCGCTGGCGACTGTTCTCGCCAGCCTCATCGCTGCTCCCGCAGTTGCCCAGGAGGTGAACATCACCGTATGGGCCGGTGGTTCCAACCCTGCCGATTCGTACCGTTGGGAAGCCATTGAAATCGCCGCCGATATTCTCGAGCGCGAAGCTGCCATTCGTGGCGAAGAGCTCGACATCACCGTGGAATCGCGCGGCCAGTTCGAGGGCTGGGGTGAGTTCAAGCAGGCGGTGACGCTGTCCGCCGAAGCCGGCAATGCACCCAATATCGTCGTGACGAGCCATCTCGACATCGCGCCGTGGTCGCAGGCCGGCTACATCGTTCCGGTCGAAGACTATCTCGACCTCGATGCATGGCCGCTCAACAACATCTACCCGAACCTGATGGAAATCGCCGCATTCGACGGCGTTCAGTGGGGCGTGCCGCAGGATTCAGAGAGCCGGCCGTTCTTCTTCTGGCGCGAGCACATGGCCGCCATCGGCTACAGCGAAGACGAGATCGACGCGCTTCCGCAGCGCGTTCAGGATGGCGACTACACGCTCGCCAACGTGCTTGAGGATGCCGCAAAGGCCGTCGAGATGGGTCTGGTCGAAGAGGGCTTCGGCTTCTTCCCGCGGCCGTCCAACGGCCCCGACTACGCGCAGTTCTACCAGTCCTTCGGCGGCGTTCTGAAGGATGAGGAAAGCGGCAAGCTGGTGCTCGACCGCCAGGCGATGACCGATTTCTACCAGTTCTTCATCGATGCCGTCGAAGCGGGCGTCGTGCGCCAGAACCATCTGGGCTCGGAGTGGGACAACTGGCATGCGGCTGTTGCGAACGGCAGCGTTCCGTTCTGGCACGGCGGCACCTGGCACTACTCGCGGATCACCGGCCAGGAAGGCAATGACGACTTCTTCGGCACGATCCAGTTCTCGCTGATCCCGGCCGGCAACGAGAATGGCCGTGCCAACACGATCACCCATCCGCTGGTCTATCTGATCACCGATCAGGGCGACGACGACCTGCAGGAAATCGCGGCCCAGCTGGTCAAGATCGCATCGGAGCCGCGTTTGAACTCGCTGCACGCGATCAAGTCGGCGCACCTGTCGATCGCCGTTGAGCAGTCCAACATCGACCTGTTCGCCGCCGACCGCTGGGCCTCGGAAGCGACCGAAGTCCTGCTGCCTTATGCCAACGCGCAGCCGAACCACCTGCAGTACGGCGTCTATTCGGAAGCCATGTTCAACGGGCTTGAGGCCGCCTGGACCGGTACGCAGACCGCCGAAGAAGCGGTCGCCGCGCTCGAAGCCGAACTGACGACCATTCTGGGCGACGACCTGATGGTCCGCTAAACGCCTGTCCATGGGCGGGCCCGGCACGCCGGGCCCGCCTGTTTCATCTGTCGCAAATGGCCCAGGGGCCGAAGAGGCGCGAGGACGGGTAATGTCGCAGCTTGCCGAAGACACTCCAGCACGTGCACCCAAGTCCGGCGAGGTCGGCGGCGCAACCGCCGATGCGGTGCCGGCGACTGCTGGGGCAAGGCCACGCCGGCGCTTTGGCGCCGATGGCGTCAACTGGCTCGGCGTCGCGCTGATGGCGCCCGCGCTGATCGCGGTCTTCTTCTTCTATCTCGCACCCGCGGTTCTGACCGGCGTCTTCTCGTTCACCAACATGAGCACCTCGACGGGCATCACCGGCGGCGAGTATCTGCTTACGCCCGGCGACATGCGCGATCTGCCCGATGCGGGCGTGCCGCAAGCGACCGTCGAGGCGCTGTCGGACGCCGGCTTTGTCGTCGACGAGCGGGGCCTTGCGGCGCTGGCCGAACAGTTTGGCGATGACCTTGCCGAGGAGTTCGGCGAAGAGCACGGCGGCGAACTGTTTGGTTCCGGCCGCGAAATCGAACGCGCCTTGCGCGACCTGCCCGACAACGGCATCCGCCGCACCCGCGACCGCAAGGCGGCCGCTGCGCTGTTCCAGCGCTCGGTGCTCAACGAACGGTATCCCGACGAACCGAGCTTTCGATCCGCCTTGACCGAGGCGCAGATCCCGGCGGCCGATCACGATCTTCTGGTGCGCCAGGCCTATACCGGCTGGGAGTGGACGACCCGCAACTACCAGCTTCTGTACTCGCTGCCGTCGACCTGGCGCACGGCGGTCAACACGGTCCTTTATGTCGCCGCCACGCTGCTCCTGTTCAATGTCGGGCTCGGGCTGTTTCTCGCGATCTCGACCTTCTACCTGCCCGAGCGGATGGCGACGACGTTCCGCACCATCTGGTTCCTGCCGCGCATTCTGCCGCCGGTGCTCTACGTACTGATGTGGAAATGGCTGTTGTGGGACGATGGTTTCGTTTCCTGGCTGACCACGTCGTTCGGCATGTCTGCACGCAACTGGATGATGGATTCAACCGCCCATGCCTGGGTTGCCGTTGTGATGATCAACGGCGTGGTTGGCGCATCGTTCGGCATGATCCTGTTCGCATCCGCGATGAAGGCGATTCCCAAGACGATGCTCTATGCGTCGGAAGTGGACGGCGCCAATCGCTGGCAACAGGTGCGCTTCATCATCCTGCCGCAACTGCAATGGCCGATCCTGTTCGTCACGGCCTATCAGTCGCTGTCGTTGCTGGCCTCGTTTGAATACATCCTGCTGGCCACCGATGGCGGTCCGGGCGGAGCCACCGAGACCTGGGCGCTGGCCGCGTTCCGGATCGCGCTCAACAACTATGGCGGCAACCTGCAATACGGGCTGGGTGCGTCGCTGGCGCTTGTCCTGGTGGTCATCGGCACGGTCCTGAGCCTTGCCTATCTGCGCTACTTCAGCTTCGGCGAACTGGTCGCCAAGCCGCGGATCGAGAGGTGAGGAACCGGCCATGACACGCAACTTCGCCAATTGGCCTCTGGTCCTGATCCTGAGCCTTTTTTCGGCGCCACTGGTGCTGATGTATGTCTACCAGATCGTCGACAGCTTCACGACGTCGGCGCCCGGATCGCTGATCCCGACCGGCTTCACGATGCACAACTGGCGCTTCCTGTTCGAGACGGTCGATCCCGGCCGGCCGCCGATCTGGCGACTGACGTTCAACACGTTCGTCTTCGCCTCATCGACGGCGCTGCTCGTCTCGGCGGTATCGCTGACCGCCGGCTATGCGCTCAGCCGGCTGAACATTCCGGCGCGCGGGTTCTTCCTGGGCGGGCTGATCGTTCTGCACGCCTTTCCGGCGGTGACCCTGATCGTCGCGGTGTTCCTGGTTCTGCAGATGTTCGGCCTCTACGACACGCTGACCGGCGTGATCCTGGTCAAGGTGGCGTTCGAGTTGCCGCTCGGCATCTGGATCATGAAGGGTTTTTACGACACCGTGCCGTGGGAGATCGAAATGGCCGGCGTGACCGATGGCGCCAGCCGGTTCCGCGTGTGGTGGAGCCTGGTCCTGCCGCAGGTGCAGCCGGGCCTTGCCGCATTGCTGATCTTCTCGTTCCTGTCCGGATGGTCTGAGTATATCCTGCCGCTGGTGCTCGCGCCCGGCAATGCGCCGCAGGTCCTGTCTACGTTCCTGGCCGGCATCATCGCCGATGACCGGTTCTCGGATTTCGGCCTGTTCCAGGCTGTGGGCATGTTCTACGCGCTGCCCGTTCTCATCATCTACATCGTGTTTCACAAGAAACT
>CAZSFA010000143.1:0-7191 GCA_964606055.1 uncultured Oceaniradius sp.
TGTACTGCAAGGTGCCCATCTCGATGACGACGGCGGCGCTGGGCGGCCAGTTCGAGGTCGGCACGCTCGATGGCAGCCAGACCCGCGTCAAGGTTCCCGAGGGCACCCAGTCGGGCAAGCAGTTCCGCCTGAAGGGCAAGGGCATGCCGGTGCTGCGCCAGGCCCAGATGGGTGATCTGTACATCCAGATTTCGGTCGAGACACCGCAGAACCTGTCCAAGCGCCAGCGCGAACTGCTGGACGAGTTCGAGCAGATCTCAGCCAAGGAGAACAGCCCCCAATCGACGGGCTTTTTCTCGCGCATGAAGGATTTTTTCGATCTTGGCGACTGACGGGCGCAACGAGGGCGGGACCGAACCGGGCGCGCCTTCGGGCGCCAAGCCTGCACCGTCGTCGGTCTGGAGCGAGCGCCTGCGCTTTCTCGGCGCGATGATCCGCTCGCCGCGCGGCGTCGGCTCCATCGTGCCGACCGGCCGCCCGGTCTCGCAACTGATGGCCAGCCACGTCAACGCCGCCTCGCACCTGCCCGTCCTGGAACTGGGGCCGGGCACGGGCCCGGTGACGCGCGAAATCCTGGCGCGGGGCGTTGCGCCCTCCCGGCTGCATCTGGTCGAGTATTCGGCCGACCTTTACGCCCATCTCAAACACACCTTTCCCGATGTGAATGTCGTCCACGGCAATGCGTTCGATCTCGATGGTGCGTTTGCAGGGGGCGGTCCCATGCAGTTCGACTGTGTCATCTCCGGCATTCCGCTGCTCAATTTCGGCCATGCCGAGCGCAACGCGCTTATGGAAGGGGCGCTCGCGCGTGTGCCGCCGGGACGCCCGATGGTGCAGATCACCTATGGTCCGCGCCCGCCCGTCGTGCCCGACGACCCCGCCATCGCCTATCAGGGATCGCGTCGCATCATGCGCAACGTGCCGCCGGCACGCGTGTGGACCTATTGGCGCGATCCCGCTCAGACCCATTCGGTGGCGGTCGCCGCCTGACACCGCGCCGCTGCTCTCTTCCTCCCTTCCTGAACACGGACACCACACGCGATGACGCCGAAAATCCTGATCCTTGCCGGCTCGGTGCGCAGTGGATCGTTCAATGTTTCGCTGGCCCAGGCCGCGAACGCGGTGCTGGCCCAGATGGGCGCGCAGACAACCCTGATTTCGCTGGCCGACTACCCGCTTCCGCTGGTCGATGAGGATCTGAAGTCCGACAAGGGCGTGCCTGCGAGTGCCATCGAACTGGCCCGGCAGTTCGCCGCCCATGACGGCGCGTTCATCGCCTCGCCGGAGTACAACTCCTCGATCCCGCCATTGCTGAAGAATGCGATCGACTGGGTCAGCCTTGCGCCGCGCGACATCGGCGCCTTCAAGGGGCTGACCGTTGCGATCGGCGCCGCATCCAATGGCGCGCTCGGCGGCATTCGTGGCCTGTACCATCTGCGCGCCGTGATGATGAATGTCGGCGCGCTGGTCATTTCCGAGCAGGCGAGCGTCTCGCGCGCCTCAAGCGCCTTCGGCGAGGACGGTCTGCCCACCGACGAGCGGCAGAAGTCGATGCTGGATCGCGCCTGCCGATCGCTGATGGAACTGAGCGCCGTCGGCAGGGCACGGACATGACCGCTCCCGCCCCCGTATCTGCCGATCCCCGACTGATCGTTCCACTCGATCTGCCATCGCTTGACGATGCCCGCGCGATGGTCGAGCGGCTTGGCGAAACCGTCTCGTTCTACAAGATCGGCTATCGCCTCGCCTATGCCGGCGGGCTCGATCTGGCGCGCGACCTCAAGGCCGACGGCAAGTCGGTGTTTCTCGATCTCAAACTGCTCGACATCGACAACACGGTGGCACAGGGCGTTGCCTCGGTCGCAGCGCTTGGCGCCGACATGTTGACGATCCACGCCTATCCCAAGGCGATGGCGGCTGCCGTCGAGGCGGCAAGGGGCAGCGCCATGACGCTTCTCGGCGTGACCGTGCTGACCTCGATGGACGATCATGACCTGTCGGACGCCGGATATCACGACACCGCCGCCGTGCTGGTTGCCAAACGCGCGCGTCAGGCGCGCGAGGCGGGCATGGGCGGCATCGTCTGTTCGGCCGCCGAGGCCGAGGCTGTGCGCGACATCGTCGGCCCCGACATGGCCATTGTGACGCCTGGCATCCGCCCGCCCGGCGCCGATGCGGGCGATCAGAAACGGGTGGCGACACCGGCCGACGCGCTCGGCGCGGGCGCCAGCCATCTGGTGGTCGGCCGCCCGATCATCGCCGCGCCTGATCCCGCCGCCGCCGCCCTTGCCATCGTTGCGCAAATGCGCTCGGCTGGTTGACGCCGCACACCGCAACGGGAGGCAAGGATGGCGAAGGGTTACTGGATCGGCCACATCACGGTGCACGATCCCGAACGTTACAAGGACTATGTGACCACGGCGACGCCCGCCTATCAGCAGTTCGGCGCGCGCTTTCTGGTGCGCGGCGGGACGCATGATCCCGTCGAGGGGGAGGGCCGTCCGCGCAATGTGGTCATCGAGTTTCCCAGCCTTCAGGCGGCGCGCGACTGCTATGCGTCCGACACCTATCGCGCCGCCCGCGCCATCCGTCAGGAGGCTTCGGACGGCGAGGTGACGATTGTCGAGGGCGTCGCCGAATAGGGCGCACGATCATACACGATCAAAGTCGGTTGATACGACAATCGATCCATTTCGCAATTGCACACGAATATGCTAGCGTCGCTTCAATGACTTGTTGCCATGCACAAAAAGCGGCGCGGTTCAGCGACAGCGGATCGACGACGCCCATGGCTCGGCAAGGCCTTGCCCGACCGGAAGGGGGATAGCCGGTGTTCTATCACATGTATGAGTTCAACCATGCGGCCATCCAGCCGTGGCGCGCCGCGGTCGATGCCACCCGGTTGTTCTACCAGAACCCGCTCAACCCCATGTCGCGCACCGGCTTCGGCCGTTCGGTCGCCGCCTGGGCCGAGGTGTTCGAGCGCACCACGCGCCGCTACGGCAAGCCGGTTTTCGATCTGCAGCAGACGACGATCGACGCGCACGCCGTGCCTGTGGTCGAAACCACGGTCTGGTCCAAGCCGTTCTGCGATCTCAAGCATTTCCAGCGCGATCTCGCCAAGCCGCGCCCCAATGATCCGCGGGTGCTGTTGGTCGCGCCGATGTCGGGCCACTACGCAACGCTGCTGCGCGGCACGGTCGAGCGTTTCCTGCCCGAGGCCGAGGTCTACATCACCGACTGGGTCGACGCCCGCAACGTGGCGGTCTCTGAGGGCCGGTTCGATCTCGACGATTACATCGACTACGTGATCGAGATGCTGGACCATCTGGGGCCGGGCACGCACGTCGTCGGCGTCTGCCAGCCTTCGGTGCCGGTTCTGGCGGCGGTCTCGCTGATGGAGCAGCGTGGCGACCCCGCAACGCCGATCACCATGACGCTGATGGGCGGGCCGATCGACACACGATGCAACCCGACCGCGGTCAATCGGCTGGCCGAGGAAAAGGACCTTGGCTGGTTCGAGGAAAACGTCGTCATGCACGTGCCGTTTCCCAATCCGGGGTTCGGCCGGCCGGTCTATCCGGGGTTCCTGCAACTCACCGGCTTCATGTCGATGAACCTTGACCGCCACATGATCGCGCAGAAGGACTTCTTCATGCACCTGGTGCGTGACGATGGCGATTCGGCCGAAAAGCACCGCGATTTCTATGACGAATACCTTGCCGTGATGGACCTGACGGCCGAGTTCTACTTGCAGACCGTCGACACCGTGTTCATCCGCCACGCCCTGTCCATGGGCACGATGACCCATCGCGGCGAGCCGGTCGATCCGGGCGCGATCCGCCGCGTCGGGCTCCTGACCGTCGAGGGCGAGAACGACGACATAACCGGGCGCGGCCAGACCCGTGCCGCCCACGGGCTGTGCACGGCCTTGCCCGATGACATGAAGATGCACTACCAGCAGCCGCGCGTCGGCCACTACGGCGTCTTCAACGGCTCGCGCTTCCGCAAGGAGGTTGCGCCGCGTATGCTCAACTTCATGCGTGCACAGGAAAGCGCCCACAAGAGCACGCGCGGGGGCCGTTCGCGCATTCGCGCCGTGGCCTGAGCGTTGACCATCACCGTCAGTCAGCCGGCCGACCGAGAAGGGCTGGATACGCTCTATCCGGCCGCCTTTCCGGACGAGGATCTTCTGCCGCTTGTGCGGAACCTGCTTGATGGCCGGTCCGATGTCATCTCGCTGGTCGCAAGGCGCGGCACCACGCTTGTCGGCCATGTCGTCTTCACCGACTGCGCCGTCGATGGCAGCGACGCCCGCCTGTCGCTGCTCGGCCCGCTCGGCGTCCTGCCGTCCTGCCAGGGCGAAGGCATCGGCACCGCGCTGGTGCGAGACGGGCTTGGCCGGCTTGCCCGTGCCGGCACCGATCGTGTCTTCGTGCTTGGCGATCCGGCCTATTATGGCCGGTTCGGGTTTGCCCCCGAATCGTCGGTGACGACGCCGTCCCCGATCCCCGACGACTGGTCCCCGGCCTGGCAGTCGCTTGCCTTGAGCGAGCGGCCATTGGCGCTGCGGGGCGTTCTGCGCGTGCCGCCGCCCTGGCAGCCGCCGTCGCTGTGGGCGTCCTGACCGCACGATATCCACAGCACCGCCGATGAGCGGCACCGGCGCCGGTAACCATAACTCCACTGTGTGATCGCGACGGCGTTGCCATGCGCGCCGGGCGGTGGTTAACATTTGGTTAACCGGCGCGGCCGGTCGTGAGCCATCGGGGGACGCGCCGTGCGCGCGGCAATGGGCAAGTGGGTATGGGTACCAGGCGTTTGGCCGCGATCGCGGCGTTCACGGGGATGATGATGCCGGCGCTGGCGGGCTCGTCGCTTGCAGGCTCGATGCTGACCGGCGGGCTGACGTCGCAGCCGATCGGCCATTACGAGTTCTGCCGCACCTACCAGACCGAATGCCGCCAGAAACGCGGGCCCTATGCGCCGCTGACCCTGACCCGCGACATCTGGAACGACGTGCTCGACATCAACATGGCCGTCAACATGGTCATCGAGCCGATGAGCGACCTTGAGATCTATGGTCGCGAGGAGGTGTGGACCTTCCCCGATCGCGCCGGCGATTGCGAGGACTATGTGCTGCTCAAGCGGCAGATGCTGATCGAGCGGGGCGTGCCGGCCTCGGCGCTGCTGATCACCGTCGTGCGCAAACCCGACGGCGAGGGCCACGCGGTGCTGACGGTGCGGACCGACCGGGGCGATTTCGTGCTCGACAATCTGCGCACCGATGTGCGCCTGTGGAGCGACACCGAATACACCTATCTCAAGCGCCAGTCCGAACGCCATGCCGGACACTGGGTGTCGATCGAGATGCCCGACCAGATGATCGTCGGCTCCGTCGAGTGACATTGGTCCCGTTGTTGCGGGCCTGTCACAGGCGATGAATTTTTTGCGATCCGGCAAATTGTGTCTTGCAGTGATGTGATCACACGCTAGCCTGCCCGCTCAGGTCCGTTCTGCAGGGGGCATTGATGCACAAACACATTTTCGCACTGGCGACATTTTCCGTCGCATTGACCGTTTCTCCGGCACTCGCCGCCGATGCCACGGTGGTCTACACGCCGGCACCTTCGCCGACTTACAGCCAGCCGATATCGGCCCAGAGTTTTGCGGCCCATGCCGAGGCGGGCATCGGCATCATCTCGGTCGACGATGACTCCGAGGAACTCTACGGCCTTGCCGGGCGGGTGAACGTCCCGCTGACAAGTCAGGTCGGCGTTCTGGTCGATGTCAACGTGGCCGGACTGTTCGATGTGGACGATGCGGTGTTCACGACGGCCACCGGCCATTTGTGGCGCCGCGACGGCGACGTTCTCTACGGCGTCTTTGGCGGCGCGATCTTCCCGGCGGGCAGCGGAGCCGAGACGATCACGGTCGTCGGTCTGGAAGGCAAATATGACTTCGGCCAGCAGATCGTCGGCGGGCAGTTCTCGGCGCTGTTTGCGGACGGCGAGACGGCCTATGCCGGCAAACTGGAACTCGACCACTACTTCACGCCAAACCTCAAGGCCGGCATCAACGGCCAGATTTTGTGGGGTGGCGGGTTCAACGAAACGGTCTGGTCGTTCGGCGGCGTCGTCGAAAACAGGTTCGAAGGCCTGCCCGTCAGCGCGTTCGTCTCCGGTCAGGCGACGTTTGTCGAGGACGTGACCGCGCTGACCGGCATCGTCGGGCTGCGCGTCTTCTACGATTCGCCCGGCTCGACGCTTCAGTCGCATGATGAAGCCGTTCCGTTCGACTACGGACTCATTTCGACGTTTTTCTGACGGCAGGGCCGGCGCGCTCGCCCGGTCGTCTTGCAAAGCGAAAGCGCGGCCCGAGGCCGCGCTTTTCTTGTGAGCCGTCGGAAAGGTACCCGGCTCGGCGCAACATGACGCCTAGTTGAAGTTCACCACGCCGTCGTCTGCGGCCTCGTCAGCGCCGGAACCGGTGTCGGTTTGATTGCCGCTGGTGGGGCCGCTGAAATCGACCTCTCGCCAGATGTCCTGCAGGCGATCGGAGATCACCTCCCGCGCCGCGCTGTCATCGTCGGTGTTGTAGACAATGAGGAACGGCGCGGCCAAACCAGCCTCCATCGGGCACATGAAGATCGCGTCGATCACGTCGCCGCGCAGATTGAAGCCCGCGACGGTCCATTCGGTGGACCGCGTCGGCCCTTGCGTGTCGTAGGTCTGGCGGTACTGCGCGATGGTCGCCTCTGCCCTGGCCATGCAGTCGCTCTGCTCGCCCATCGATGAGAAGTTGACCACCGACCACCCCTCGGCGGCTGCCGTCGATCCGAAGATGGCAAGGGCGATAACGGTCGGCGCGGTGCGTTTGATCATGAATGCCTCCTGTTGCGAAAGCATACCGTCGAAATGAAAATAAATACAGGGCATTGACAGTTACAAGAGGACTTTGCGGCTGCATCGGCATTGCTCCCGGCCCAGGCGCGGTTTCGAGCCGTGTGGTCATCCAGGAACACGGCCCGACGAGCGGTGCCCGGAACGCTCATCGCAACCAGGCTTGCAGGCGCCGCAGGCCGTCCGGTGAAAACACGATGGCGCGGGATTGGGCGCTGCGGCGCGCCCATTTCGCATCGAGAAATCGTTGCATCACGGCGGCACCGACGCCGCCGCCAAGGTGCGGCCG
>CAZSFA010000144.1:0-5388 GCA_964606055.1 uncultured Oceaniradius sp.
CGGCATCTCCGAGGAGTACGACGTCTTCCGCCACATGGCGAACCTTGAGACGGTCAACACCTATGAGGGCACGCACGACGTGCACGCGCTGATCCTGGGGCGTGCGCAGACCGGTCTGCAGGCGTTCTTCTAGCCATGGACGGCGAGCGCGATGAACAGGCCGACGGCGCCCCGCCACTGGCCGGCTTGAAGGTGATCGAACTGGCCCGCGTTCTCGCCGGCCCGTGGATCGGGCAGACGCTGGCCGATCTGGGCGCCGAGGTGCTCAAGGTGGAAAGCCCGGGCGGCGATGAGACCCGGCATTGGGGGCCGCCTTTCATCGAACGGGACGGCGGCAGCGACCGCAGCGCCGCCTACTTTCACGCCGCCAACCGAGGCAAGACGTCGATCGTTTGCGACTTCCGTGACGCGTCCGCGCTCGCGGACCTCAAACGTCTGATCGCCGACGCCGACGTGCTCATCGAGAACTTCAAGGTTGGCGGACTGGTCCGGTTCGGTCTGGACTATGACAGCGTCCGGGCGCTCAATCCCGGGATCATCTACGCATCCGTGACCGGGTTCGGCCAGACCGGGCCGTGGGCCGCAAAACCCGGCTACGACTACATGATCCAGGGCCTGTCCGGCATCATGGACCTGACCGGCCCGGCCGACGGCAATCCGCAGAAGATCGGCGTCGCGTTCATGGACATCTTCGCCGGGCTGTACGGCGTGATCGGGGTCCAGGCCGCTCTCGCCGAACGGGCCAGATCGGGGCTCGGCCAGCATGTCGACCTGTCGCTGTTTGACGCGGGCGTTGCGGTTCTGGCCAATCAGGCGATGAACTATCTCGCCTCGGGCGTTGCGCCGACACGGATGGGCAACGCACATCCCAACATCGCGCCCTATCAGGTGTTTGCCGTTGCGGACGGGCACTTGATCATCGCCTGCGGCAATGACGGTCAGTTCGGGCGGCTCTGCACCGTTCTGGGCCTCGACGACCTGCCCGGCGATGCGGCGTTTTCCACCAACCCGGCGCGCGTCGCCAACCGCGAACGCTTGAGCGAACGGATCGAACAGGCCACCGGTCAATGGACACGGAACGCGCTCGCCGATGCGCTGGACGCGGCCGGCGTTCCCGCAGGCCCGATCAACGGTGTCGCCGAAGCCCTCGAACATCCGCAGACGCACGCTCGGGGCATGCGGATCGCGCCCGAGGGCGTTCCGGGATTGCGCACGCCGATCCGGTTCTCGCGCAGCCGCCTGTCGCTGGACAAGGCAGCCCCCAAGCTGGGGGACATGTAGGGGCCGGCAGGCCCCGCCTGAACCGGGCACACCGAACCCGGTGAACGGGTTCGCGGCCGCCCCGATGGCTTCAGAACCGCTTGCGCCAGGTGGCGGACAACCAACTGCTCGGTGCGCTGCCGCGCGTTGTGGCGTTGACCATCACGCTCAGCACCGATGCGTTGCCCATATCGGCTTCAAAGCCCAGGCCACCGCGCGCCCACGCATCGTTGCCATCCGGTGCCGCCATACTGAACGCACCAAGACCGTTGACCTCGCCGCTGGTGACGCCCGCCGAACCGCCGATGCGGTGCACGCCCTCGAGCGTCGCCGTCACACGGACGCGGTCGGTGACAGGCACACTTGCATCGATGCCGTAGCGAGCCAGCGTTTCCGATCCGCACTGGTCATCGAAACTGGCCGGGAAAGGCCCACCGCTTTCCGCGTAGCCGTCGATGCAGGCACGTGACCATGACAGTTCCGCATAGGGCGACACGTTGTTGAATGCGTTCTCCCACTGCAGGCGACCGCGAAAGCCGAAGCCCGAGACATCGGTCGAGCCCGAAGATGTTTGGACCAGCCCACCATTGGCCAGATAGTTGCGGCCGATTTCGGCGCTGCCCCGCGCGCCGGCACCGGTCAACACCGCCCAGACGCCGCCGTCTTGGTGGCTGTACAGGAGCGACATCGCTTCAAGCTTGGCGAACCAGCTGTTGACCCGCGTTTCGCCGCCCAGCGCGGTGTTCTGGACCTGCCGGGATGCGCCGAAGGCGCCATTGACCTGCACCGCGCCGAAGTCGCGGCCGACGCCGATCTCGCCAAGGACGAAGCCGCCATCCTGTTCGCCATGATCGGCGCGACCGAAATCGCCGGTCGCCCAGAAGATCGCCCCCCCGGGCGCGGCGCGGCGATCGAGCGGCCTGCTGCCCGCGCCATTGAGCATGGTGTTGAGATTGGAAACCACCGCGCCGCCGGCGGTGCCGGCATCGGCCAGCGACCGGGCGAGATCGTCGATCATGATCAGGCCCGGATCAGGATCGTCTCCGCCGTTGCCCCCATTGTTGCCGCCATCACCGCCGTTGCCGCCGCCGTCACCGCCATTGCCCCCGTCGCCGTCGTCGCCCCCGTCACCACCATCTCCGCCGTCGCCATTCCCGCCTCCGGCAACCGCCGGCCCGCGCGCAATGAACATGCGGTCGTCATGGGCGGCACCAACAATGACCGAGCCGTCGGCGCTGACGCCATGGGCAACACGGGTCACGTCTTCGCCGATGTCAACGCCATTGCGACGCAGCCAACCCTCGACGGTCTCCATCCCGTCGTCATCGGTGTAGCGCATCGCGCGCATGATCAGGCCGGGTATCACTTGCGTCTCGCCGACAATGACCGACCCGTCGTCTGAAACGTCCCATGCCTCCGATATCCCGACCGGTCCCGCCAGCGAACCGAGGCTCTCGGGAGTGCCGCCGTCGACCCATCGAACAGCCTGCGTCACCGGATACGGGCCGGTGCGGATGGTGCCGACGATGACGTTGCCGTCCTGGTCGGCGGCACGGGCGATCGCGCTGGCATCAATGACGGCCGTCCCGTCCCCAAGCGGATCAAGCGTCACCAAACCGCCCGCAGCAGTCCAGGCGAACGCCTTGCCGTCGCTTTCAGGTTCAGCATCAAAGTAGCTGCCAACGATCGTCGACCCGTCGCCGGAAACGCCAAAGGCGATCGATTCGTTGCCATCGGGAACCCCGTCGAGCGTGGTCAAATCCAGATTGGTTCCAGACCAGCGGACTGCCGATCTGCTCAAATCGTCTACATTGCGGGCAAACCCGGCAATCACGCCGCCATCGTCGGAAACTCCATAGGCCCAGGATCCGAGCACCGCGACATCGCCCGGCAACGTCGTATCGAGCCGGGTCATTCCAGTCCCGTCGCCATTCCAGCGCACAGCAAAGGAGTCGGCTTCGACAACCTCAAAACCGACGATCGTCGATCCATCGCCGGAAATGGCGCGTGCATCCTGGCCGCCAATCCCGGTCGGTGTCAGCGGCTGGGACGTCAGGTCCAACCGCATCGCCTGACTGCCGATTTCACCGACGACGATGGTGCCGTCATCGGAAACGCCCCAAGCCCTCAACTGCGGCGGACTGCCGGTGCCGAACACCTCGAAAATGCTGTCTTGCGCCATTGCCGCGACGGTCGCGCTACCGACCAGCACCGTTGTCGTTGCCAGCCGCACAAGTAGACCCTGCATCATCCCGTGACCCCATTTTTGACCCGGCGCCTAACAACATCGGACCGCGCGCGGGGTCTGCCCCCCGAACGGGGGGTGACAGGGGGGCGGATGGCGCGCTTTATTCGCCTTGGTTAACGGGCAGTTCAGCGCGGATACGAGCGCGTGAAACGAATTCTGATCCTTGAGGATGTCGCCGAAACCCGCCGCTGGCTGGCGGCGATCGCGCTTGCCGCGTTTCCAAAGGCCGAGATCGTGGAGGCCGACAACCTGCGCACCGGTCGCGCGGCCGCCGCAACGGCGCCTGATCTGGCGTTGATCGACCTGCGGCTGCCCGACGGGTCGGGCCTGGAACTCCTGAAGCTCCTGCGTGCGCAGCACCCCGATACCGCGTGCGTCATCACCACGGTCATGGGAGACGACGCCGACGTCGTTGCCGCTCTGTCGCAGGGCGCCGAAGGCTATCTGCTCAAGGATCAGGACGATGCGATGCTCGCCCATCAGCTGCGCCAGCTGAGCCTCGGGATACCGGCGCTTTCGCCGGTCATCGCGCGGCGGATCATGAACCATTTCCGCGATACCGGCCCGGTGGCGCCCGAGGTGCAATTGACCAGGCGCGAGACCGACGTTCTTGCCCTCATCGCGCGCGGATTGCGCAACGCGGAGGTCGCGGCCGAACTCGGACTGGCCGAGACCACGGTCACCGGCTACATCAAGGACATCTACCGCAAGCTTGGCATCTCATCGCGCGCCGAGGCATCTTGGCATGCCACGCGCCTTGGTCTGCGCACATCGGCACACAGCCGGCAGGGCTGACGCGGGCAGGCGCAACGCGCCGGACGCCATCAGTCTTCGGCAATGGCTGCGCCGCGCGGCAGGCTGATCCGTATCGTCGTGCCGTCATCGCCCGTCTCCACGGCGAACAATCCACCAAGGGCTTGGGCGCGTGTTTTCATGCTGTCCAGGCCATGGCCATTGGCCGCCCCGGACGGATCGAACCCGGCGCCGTCATCGGAGATCTGCAAGTGCATGGTGTCCGGATCCAGCGTGGCTGTCACGTCGACGACCGTCGCGCCGGCGTGGCGGATGACATTGCTGACGGCCTCGCGCACGATTGATCGCAGCGGATGGACAATGGCCGGCGGCACGCCCGCCGCGTCCGCGCCGTTGACCGACCAGCGCAGTTCCAGCCCGGCCGCCGACAGGCGTTCGGCGGTTTCACGGCGCAGTTCGGCCAACGCTTCTTCGGCCGTCCGCGGCGCTCCGCTCGACGCATTGATGATGTCACGAAGGTCGGACAATGCCTCGCGGATCATGGCATTCTTGCGCTCGGGTTCCGGCCCGTGAAGGGCACTCAGCAGCTTGGCGCCGATATTGTCGTGGGTGTCGCGGGCGATGCGCGCACGCTCTTGGGCAACGCCGTCCTCATGCGCCAGGCGGCTTTGGTGCGCGTAGGACAGCATGCGGCACAGTTCTGCCGCCAGATCGACATCGCGTGGATTGAACAATCGCCGCGCGCCATTCGCAAATCCGAGCTTGCGCGGTGAGACCACGCCGCAGCCCGGAACACTCAGATAGGCGCCATTGTCGACAATGAACGGCTCGTCACGTTCGGGCGTGGTCTCCAACGAAAGCGGATCAAACGCATCGCGCAAGAGCTGCTCCCATTGATGGTCGCGCGCCTTGGCCTCATCGAGCATGGCGACGTCGACAACGGAATCGAAGAAGCGATTGCGGTCGGGCGGCATGGGCATGATCCGGCGCGCCAACAGGTCGCGCAGCGGCAGATAGATCAGCGCCACGGCAGCAACGGAGATTCCGAATGCCGGCAGATAGTCGAGCGCGATGACCGTTATTAGTGCAAGGTCCAGCGCCAGAAAGATCAACACGATGGCGACATA
>CAZSFA010000144.1:5488-7032 GCA_964606055.1 uncultured Oceaniradius sp.
AAAGCTGGACCCAATAGCCCGCGGGCAAGTCGCCGAGCGGGCGCATCGGTGTTGGAGTGATGACAACCGTCGTGCCGCCAGCGAGATGAAGATGCACCCGGCCCGATGCCAGGATTTCGGCGATGGCGCCTTGGCGCGCATAGAAGCGCTCGAACTCGGCGTAGCTCTGAACGACCGCGTCAGGTTCTTCGGCGATATCGATCGGCATAAGCGCGAAGCCGCCGCCTTGGCCAGCACCGATCCGCTCGATGACAACGCCGTGCGCTATTGCATTGGCCGGCCCGTCGGGCACGACGCCGACAACCTTCACGCCTCGCTGCAAGCCGTCGCCGGACAGTTGCAGGCCCATCCACGGTTGGTTGACTGCAACTGACGTTGTCACGGCTGCCGCAGCGAGGGCGACCACAACCGCCGCCACAATGACCAGGACCGGCGCGGGCCGAAGTCTCACCGGCAAGCCCCCCATCTGTTCCGCAACAACGCCAGCCTGCGCCCCTTCTGCCCCGGCAGGCACCCGTCTCCGCCCCCTCGTTCCAGGGGGTCCCATGCGAACAGTGTCCGACGCGGGCAGTCGCGCGCCCGGCAACCGGCCTTTGAATGCCTGACAAAACCATCATGCCGACTTGCGCTTGAGGCGCAACCGCCAGCCGGACGCCCGGTTGACGGCCATTCGATCGACCGTGGCGTCAGCGGCCCTGCAACGAGGCGCCGCTTGCGGCGTCGAACACATGCAGCTTGTCGACCGGCGCCGCGATCCGGACCCGATCCCCCGGTCGCGCATCGGTCCGTTCCCGGGTCGAGACCGTCAGGACCTGCCCACCGACATCGACGAACACCAGTGTTTCAGCGCCGGTCGGCTCGACGACCACCACCCGCCCCTCAATGCCGTCAGGATCGGTGGACAGGGTAACGTCCTCGGGTCTGATGCCGACGCTGATCGGCGCACCGGGCGCGCTGCTGTTGCCGGGCAGCGAGAGCGTTCTGCCGCCGCCGAGCCGTGCCGTTCCATCGGGGTCCCGGTGAGCCGCAAGGAAGTTCATGGAAGGCGAGCCGATGAAGCCGGCGACGAACTCGTTTGCCGGACGATCATACAGTTCAAGCGGCGTTCCGATCTGCTCGACCCTGCCGTCGCGCATCACGACGATCTTGTCGGCCATCGTCATCGCTTCGATCTGGTCGTGCGTGACATAGATCACCGTTGTCGACAGCCTTTGATGCAGTTCCTTGATCTCGGTGCGCATCTGCACGCGCAGCTTGGCATCGAGGTTGGAGAGCGGCTCATCGAACAGGAAGACCGCCGGATCGCGCACGATCGCGCGGCCCATCGCGACCCGCTGGCGCTGACCGCCGGACAATTGCCGCGGATAGCGGCCGAGCAGGTCCTCAAGCCCCAGGATCGCGGCCGCCTGCTCGACCTTGCGGCGTTTCTCGTCGGCCGGCACACGCGCCATGCGCAGCGCAAAGCCCATGTTGTCGGCCACCGTCATGTGCGGGTAGAGCGCGTAGTTCTGGAACACCATCGCGATGTCGCGATTCTTGGGCAG
>CAZSFA010000145.1:0-6985 GCA_964606055.1 uncultured Oceaniradius sp.
GCGCGCGCCAGCGACGTGCGCTGCTGTTGGCCGCCGGAAATCTGCGACGGCATCCGCTCCAGCAAATGCCCGATGCGCAGAACGTCCGCGACGCGCTGGGCCTCGGCGTGGCGGTCGGCCTTGGACTGGCCGCGCACCTTCAGCGGATAGGCGATGTTGTCGTCCAGCGTCATGTGCGGATAGAGCGCATAATCCTGAAAGACCATGGCGATGTTGCGGTCCTTGGGGTGGATGCCGGTGACATCGCGATCGCCGATCGAGACGCGGCCCTCGGTCGGCGTTTCGAGCCCTGCGATCATCCGCAGCGTCGTCGTCTTGCCGCAGCCGGACGGACCGAGCAGGCAGACGAACTCGCCGTCGCCGACCTTGAAGGTCAGATCGTCGGCCGCGGTGAAGGCGCCGAACCGTTTGGTGACGTGATCGAATGTGACCGATGCCATGACCTAAGCCTTTATGCCGCCGAAGAACCGGAAGCCGAACTTCCAGCTGGCGAAGAGATACAGAGCGATGACCGGCAGCGAGTAGAGCAGCGAATAGGCCGCCAGCAGCGTGACGATCGGCGTGCCCGCTTCGGAATAGAACGAATAGATGGCGACCGAGGCCGGCATCTTCTCCGACGAGCGCAGCAGGATGAACGGGATCAGGAAACTGCCCCAGATGTTCACGAACGCCCACACGAC
Organism: uncultured Oceaniradius sp.; assembly: GCA_964606055.1. Classification (GTDB taxonomy): domain Bacteria; phylum Pseudomonadota; class Alphaproteobacteria; order Rhizobiales; family Rhizobiaceae; genus Roseitalea. The sequence continues at coordinate 681 of CAZSFA010000145.1, forward strand.
CACGACGATCACGCCCGGCCGGATGACCGGCAGCGCGACGTCGAAGAACGCTTGGGTGGGCGAAGCGCCGGCCACCATCGCGCTTTCCTCATAGGATCGCGGAATGCTGTCGATGAAATCGCGCAGGATGAACATCGCCGTGGGCAGCAGGCCGCCGGCGAACACCAGGATGACCGCCAGATGCGTGTCGATCAGACCGACCCGCGTGATCATCAGGAAGATCGGCACCATCGCCGCCGATCCCGAAACGACCGACGAAAACAGGAGCAGCACATAGGTGACCGCGCCCTTGCCCGGCAGCGTCGAGCGCGACAGCGCATAGGACGCCAGCGTCGCGCCGAGCGCGACCAGGAACGTGCCGCCAATGCTCTGGATCAGGCTGTTGCCCAGCGCGCGAATGGCAAACGTGTTCTGGAACACCTCGCGGAAGTTCGACAGGGAAAACGGATCGGGGATGGCAAGGCCCAGTTCGGCCCTTGGGTTGAAGGGCGCAAACAGGAACCAGATCAACGGCAGCGCGAAGATCACGCCGATCAGCGCCGTCAGAAAGGTGAAGCTCGCCCGGCCGACGAACATGCGCAGCATCGCCGCCATCACGCCCTCCCCGGCCGGCGCTGGCGCGCGACCCACAGATAAAACAGCGCAAAGGCCAGGTTGATCAGCATCACCACCACGCCGACGGCCGCCCCCATGCCGAACTCGAAGTCGCGAAACGCGATCCGGTAAGTGTAGATCGACAGGACCTCGGTCTCGCCGCCCGGTCCGCCGCGCGTCAGAAGGAACGGCGTAAACACGTTGAAGGTCCACATGGTGATCAGGATCAGGTCGGTGACGACATGGCCGCGGATCAGCGGCAGGCCGATGTCGCGGAACTTCTGCCAGCTTGATGCACCGGCAACGTCGGCGGCCTGGAAGTAGCTGGGCGGAATGGATGCAAAGGCCGAACTGAACAGCATCATCGAGAACGCCGTTCCGCGCCATGTGTTGAAGAAGACGATCACCCAGAAGGCGTGGTCGAGCAGCCAGTCGCCGGGCGGCAGGCCGAGCGCGCGCAATATGCCGTTCAGCGTGCCGTTGTCGTAGTCGAGGAAGGCGAACCAGGCAAAACCGATCACCACTTCGGGCAGGATCCACGCGCCGATCACCACGGTCTCGGTCAGGTTCTTGGCGGTCTTGGGAACGTGCTGGATCAGCCAGGCCAGAAGCATACCCAGCATCGCCTGCCCGATCAGCGCCGAAAACAGGACGAACTGGATCGTCAGGATCAGCGAGAAGCCGAACTCGCCCGGCTCGAGGAACCGGTTCGAGGTGAAAAGATCGATGTAGTTCTGCAGGCCGACGAATTCGGGATTGGCCGCCGTCCGGCCAAGCAACGTGCGGTTGGTGAAACTGACGAAGATCACCCAGAAGAAGGGCACGATCACGAAGGCGCCGACCAGAAGCCCGGCCGGCGCCATGAACGCTGCCCCCGCACGATGGGAGAGTAGGGAAAATGCCTTCATCGTGGATCGGGGCGCGGATGGGAGGATCCGCGCCCCTTTCGCCGTCAGATGTTGGAAACGGTGTTTTCCTCACCGACGATGTCGATCACGGCGTCCTTGTAGCGGGACATCGCTTCCTCCGGCGTCAGCGAGCCGGACACGACGCCCTCGGTCATCCGCTGGATTTCGGCCGACACCGCGTTGTAGTTCTCGTCATTGGGACGCGCGGTGGTCAACGGCAGCAGCGCGCCGGACGTCTCGGTCAGGAAGGCGTCGGCGGGCACCGGAACGTCGTCACGGATGCGGATGCGCGGCTGGAACTGCTGAAACGCGTTCAGCTGCTCCTGCGAGTTCATGTAGGCAAGCAGGTCCCAGGCCAGCGCCGGCTCATCGGTGTTGGGGTTGATGACCCAGCCCGTGCCACCCGAGATCGTCACGAAGTCCTGGCCGTTCCAGCCCTCGCCGGGCGCCTTGGCCGGCATCTTGGCCCAGGTCATCATCTCGTCGCGGTTCTCGACGGCGAACTCCGAGCCCGGCGCGGTGACCGAGCGGTAGAACCAGTCGCCCTCGACCAGCATGGCGGTCGCGCCGTCGCGGAAGTTGGCGAAGGTGCGGTTGCGACCATCGCCCAGTTGCTGCGCGCGGGCATCGCCCAATGCCTCGTCGACATAGATCGTCTTGTAGAGGTTGAGCACGTCCAGAATGCCCTGGCTTTCGACGATGTAGCGGCCGTCGGCGTCGACGACGCCCTCGCCGGTTCCCAGGATCGCCATCCAGTAGCCCTGCATCGTGGTCGCCTCGCCCATCGGCACGCCGGCGTTGAGCTGCAGCGGATAGCTGTCGGGATTGGCTTCCTTGATCGCGCGGGCGGCATCGAGCAGTTCATCCCAGCTGGTGGGCTGGAACGTTGCCGGGTCAAGGCCGGCGCTCTCGAGCAGGTCGGTGCGCAGGAAGATCATCCGCACATCGGTGCCAAGCGCGATGCCGTAGGTGTCGCCGGCGTAGGACATCAGGGCGCGCGAGCCCTCCGAAATGTGGTCCCAGCCTTCCCAGCTGTTGACCGCGTCGCCGGCCAGATCGTCGAGCGGGCGCAGCAGGCCGGCCTCGACGAAGTTGGGGATCAGGAAGCCGTCAAACCCGGCAATGTCGGCACCGGCGCCAGTCGAGAAATCGAGCGCCATCTGCTGGGTCATCTGTTCGTCGCCGCCGGCGAACTCGTTCAGCGAGACCGACACGCCCTCGCGGCTGGCCTCAAAGCTCGGGATCACGCTCTGCTTGATCCAGTCGGCGAGTTCGCCGTTCGCACCGCCGGACACGCAGCGGCAGGAGATGGTCAAATCCTGCGCCAGGGCAGGCGCTCCGGCAAAGGCGACAAGCACGGCGACTGAGCCGAGCAATGATTGGTTCCGGCGCTTCATGGGTTTTCCCTCCAACTGCGAAGCGCGGTCGACTGACATGGCGCTTCTCACCCTGATTTCTGCACAAGAATGAACACGTTTTCACTTGAGTCAAACGATTATTTCAGGTCTGATCGACGCGAGATCGCGAAAGAAGCCTTGAAATCATGGGAATACAGCCAAAACTGGTTCATCCGTGAACCACCTGTTTGCGGTGAAATCTGAAAATCGGATGACGTTTTGAAGACGTGTTCATGACAGGATTGTGGATGTGAGCGGCAAGATGCGGGGGAAGGGCCGGGCGACCGCGCAAAGCGTCGCCGAGATTGCCAAGGTGAGTCGCGTCGCGGTCAGCCGCGCGTTCAACCCCGACGCGTCGCTGGCGCCCAACAAGCGCGCTCGCATCCTGCGCGTGGCACGCGAGTTGAACTATGTTCCCGACCGCGCCGCGCGCGCGCTCAAGACGCAGCGGTCGCATCTTGTCGGGCTGATCGTCCCCGACGCCTGCTCGCCCTGGGAAGCCCAGGAGATCGATGCGCTGACCACGGTGCTGCAGGAAAAGGGCTTTGGCGCGGTGCTGTTCAAGACACGCGCCGACCTGGACATCGACGACATGCCGTTGCGCAACCTGCGTGCGTTCAATCCCGATTCGGTCATCGTCTTTCCCGAAACCGTGCTGCCCGGGCGGCTGGCCTCGTTTCTCGACCGCGCCGTGCCGATCTACATCGACCACATGACCGGAACCGCCGACGACGAACCCCGGACGCTCTGCGACCGGCTTGAGGTCGATCTCAAACCCGGCATCGAACAGGCGGTTTCGCTGATCGAGGGATACCGGCTCAAACGCATCGCCTATCTGTCCGGCAAGGCGCGCAGCGAGGCCGAGAACGCGCGCCGCGCCATGGTGACCGGTGTGCTGCGGGCGCGCGGCCTGCCGCCGCCGATCGTCGTCGATGGCGATTTCAGCTATGCCAGCGGCCATCGCGCCGCGCTCGACCTGTTTCGCGTCGAGGGCGGGGCCGAAGTCCTGTTTGCGGCCAACGACGAAAGCGCCTTCGGCGCGATGGACGCCATCCGCCATGTGCTCGGGCTGTCCGTGCCCGGCGACGTGCGCGTGGTCGGCTTTGACGACATCAGCCAGGCGGCATGGGATTCCTACAATCTGACGACGGTGAAGATCGACCTGACACAGCGCGTTCAGGCCCTTGTGCGGCTGATCATGCGCCGCCTGAACGAGCCCGATGCGCCCTCGCTGTCCGAACGGATCGGAACGCGGCTCGTCGTGCGCGGCACGGTCGGTTGACCCGGCCGCACGCAATGAGCCCGAAAACCCTGCATCTGGTCTTCAAGACCCATCTCGACATCGGCTTCACCGATCATGCCGGCGCCGTGCGGCGCCTCTACCATGAGCGCTTCATCCCCGATGCCTTGACCACCGCCGAACATTTCTTCGGCGAGGATCCGGCCGCCCCCGCCTTCATCTGGACGACGGGCGCGTGGCTGATCCACGACCACCTGGAAACCGGGCGTCCCGAACAGGTCGAACGGCTGGAACGGGCGATCGAAAACGGCCTGATCCGCTGGCATGCCCTGCCGTTCACCACCCATTCGGAGTTGATGAGCCCGGCGCTCGTGCGCGCCGGACTGAGCTATGCGCAGGAGCTGGATCGCCGCTTCGGCATGACCACCCACGCCGCCAAGATGACCGACGTGCCCGGTCACACGATCGCATTGGTGCCGCTGCTGGCGGCCGCCGGCGTCCGGTTCCTGCATTTGGGCGTCAACACCGCCTGCCCCGTGCCCGACGTGCCGCCGGTGTTTCGCTGGCGCGCCCCGGACGGCGCCGAGATCGTCGTCATGTACCAGAACTCCTATGGCGAGACCTGTCTGCCGGACGGCATGGACGATGCCATCTCGTTTGCCCACACCGAGGACAATATCGGGCCGCAATCGGTGGCGCAGACCGTCACCGTGTGGCGGCAGATGGCCAGGCGGTTTCCCGATGCCGCAATGCGTGCCGCAACGCTTGAGGACTATGGCGCGCTGCTCTGGGAGCACCGCGAGGCGCTGCCCGTGGTGGACCTGGAAATCGGCGACAGCTGGCTGCACGGCGCGGCCAGCGATCCGCTCAAGCTGGCGCGGTTCCGCGCGCTGCAGCGGATCTACGACACGTTCGAGGACGAGGGGCTGACCGAGGGCCGTCTGGCGTTCGGCCGGAGGCTGTGTCTGGTCGCCGAGCACACCTGGGGCGTCGACATCAAGACCTACCTGCGCGACGAAGCCGCCTGGGACCGCAAGGCGTTTGACACCGCGCGGCAACGCGACAGCCGGTTTGCGTTCTGCGAAGCCTCGTGGACCGAGCAGCGCGCCTATCTGGACTCGGCGATCGAGGCATTGTCGCCGCAGGACCGTGCGCGGGCGCGCGCCGCCGAACCGCCGCTGGCGATGCCGGCCTTGCAGGGGACAGCCGTTGGTTCAGCAACGCCGGAGGTCGGTGGCTGGCGCATCGAAGCCGACGACACGACCGGCGACGTGTCGGCCGTCGTCGCGTCCGATGGCACCCGGATCGAGGGACGCGACGGCGGGCCGCTTCTGTCGTACCGCCATGCCAGTTTCGATGCCGCCGACATGCGGCGGCATCTGGACACCTATCTGATCGACCGTCCGGAATGGGCCATCCTCGACCATGACAAGCCGGGGCTGCAACATGCCCAAACCGCGCGCTCGGCACGGTTCGCGCCGATCCTGTCCGGCCTGTGCCGGCAAGGCGACACCATCGAGATCGCAGCGCGTATGCCCGCTGATGCGCACCGGCTGCTCGGCGCGCCGGCGCATGTGCGTTGGCGCATCACCTCCGACATGCAGGGCCTGCACATCACACTGGTGCTCGCCGACAAACCGGCCAACCGGATGCCGGAAGCCGGGTTTGCGACGCTGTCTCCGCAAGCGGCATCGGGCTGGCACCTTTTCAAGACGGGGCTGTGGTGCAACGCCGGCCATGTCGCCGGGCGCGGTGGCGGCGCGGTTCAGGGCCTGTTCGCGGCGCGCACCGAAATCGGTAACCGGAAACTGACATTGACCCCGCGCGATGCCGGGCTGGCGACGCCCGACGGCATCGATCTGATGGACTTTCCGGCCAGACCGCCGGCGTGGCGGGACGGGCTGTCGCTGGTATTGTACACCAACAAATGGGGCACCAACTTTCCCATGTGGTGGCAGGGCGATCTTGTCAGCCGGATGGGGATCGCGCTCGACGGCGCATGATCGCTGGGCGTCAATCCAGGTGACGCGCCGCCTTGTCAGCGCACGGTCCGGCCCGTTGAGGGCCTGATCACGATTAATGGAAAACTGGAGCGGGCGATGCGATTCGAACGCACGACCCTCACCTTGGCAAGGTGATGCTCTACCCCTGAGCTACGCCCGCTCA
>CAZSFA010000146.1:0-6974 GCA_964606055.1 uncultured Oceaniradius sp.
ATCTGATCGGCAAGTTGAACCACGAGTTCGAGAACATGGGCCAGGGACGGATGCGGAAAATGCTGTTCGACGTGGTCAACGGGGGCTTCATCACCATTGTCGTGCCGTCCTCGGACGCAAGCACCGACGTCGCCTATCTGTTCGGCGCCACACGCGACCAGGAAGCGGTGGAGGACGGGGTGGCAATGGCGCAGCTGAAGCAGATCCAGTCCGAGGTGGTGGGCGCCGGCAACTTCGCACGCACCGCGTGATCTTGACGGTCTGATGCGCCGCTTCAGTCAGCTTGCCCTGTTCGTGCTCGCGATTGCCCTGGGTCTTGCAACGGCACTTGCCTTCAACTGGTCCGCTCTCGGGCACGGCTTGTTTTCGGCATTGTCGTCGATCTTTCTTTCGATTGGCGTTTTCATCAGCTTCTACAAGATGAAGATCGACATCGACTCCGACACGCTGAGTGTCACGATCAATGTCGTCGTTTCGATCGTCGTGAAATTCACGGTCTGTTTTGGCGTGATATACTTGGTATCACGCAACATCGAGCTTGCGATCATTGCCGGTCTCACCTCGCAGATCGATCCCATCTATGTCTCCTACACATCGCGATTTGGCTCGAAGGCCGATCGTTTGCGACCGCTTGTCGACATTCTCAAGTTCTGGTCCGCGCTCGACGCCGTTGTCGTCGTGTCGGCGATCACGCTCATCATCAGCGCCAATCAGGAGGTGCTGGGCGGCTACCGGGGTGCAAGCCAGTCGCTCGTGTTCTGGAACGTCGTCTTCGTTCTCGTGACGACGATCATGCTGTTCCTGCTGCGCGAACTTGAGCGCGAGGGCGTCATGGTTCTCAAGCGATGGCTGCCGGTGGACCTTTTTGCCATCGGCACCTCGATCATCGGCGGCTGGGTGGTGACATCGGCGCTGGGCGGGGCGTTCACCAAGTCGACCTATCCGCCCCGGCTGATGCGGCGCGCCGCCGGCATTCTGTTTCCGGCGTCGGCGTTCCTGATCGGGCTTTACGCGGGGGCCTTCGACGAGCTGTCCATGCAGGACTTCTGGTTGGGGCTGACCATTGCCGCGGTCGTCTTCGCCTCGCAGTCGGTCGCCGCGATGCTGGTCTGGCAAGGCCTGCCCAGGGCGCAGCGCGTTCAACTGGCCTTGTCCCAGCAGGGTGGGCTGACGACGGTCTCGTCACTCGTCGTTGCCGGCGGGGCTTTCACCGAGCATCTTTTTGCCGCCATCGTCGCCCTTGTCACGATGAATGCGCTGTTCGTGCTGGGGCAGTTGGTCGGCACCGAAATCGGTCCGACGGATACTGACAACGGCACGGTTTCGCGCTAACTCTCCGCGCCATGAGATCCCTGACATTCGTTATCGTCCTGGTGACGATCTGGTGCTTTTTCACCGGTGACCTGACCTGGCCCAACATCGTTCTTGGCGTGTTGGCGGCTGCCGTGCCCACCTGGCTCATCCGGGCCGAACTCGCCGAACGCCGCCGCGAGCGCACCAAGAACTATTTCCGGCACCCGCTGCGGCTGATGTATCTGTTCTGGGTGTTCGTGCGCGAACTCGTGCTCGGTTCGATCGCCATCGCAAAGATGCTGATCATACCGCGATCGCGCTGGGAGTATGCGCCCGGCATCATTCCGGTGCCGCTCGACACACGCGATCCCGTCGAGATCACCATCTTTGCCAACACCATCTCCATGATCCCCGGCACGCTGTCGGTCGATGTGTCCGACGACAGCTCGACGCTCTACATGCATGTTCTGGACGCGTCCGACCCCGCCGACCGGGCCGGCGACAGGAATGGCAAGCTCATCAACTACGTCAAATCCAGCTTCGAGGCCAATGTGATATGGGCTATGCAGCAGAAATAACCCAGGCGCTCGTCCTGCTCGCGATGGCGATGCTGGCCATCGCGTTCGTGATAGAGGTCTGGAGCATCGTCGTCGGGCGCGGGCTCGACGAAAAGGTCTGGGCGCTCGACACGCTGACCGTCTCCGGCGTTGCCTTCATCGGGCTCTACAGCAAGCTGATCGGGCAATATTGGTACTTCGACATCGCGGTGGCGCTGGCGCTGGTCTCGTTCCTGGCGACGGTCGTCTTTGCGCAGTACCTGATCAACGTGGCCAAGCGCGGAGGCGATCTTGATGCTTGAACTTGCGCAACTCTTCATTGCCATCCTGTGCGTGATCGGCGCCGGTTTCGTGCTGCTTGCGGCGATCGGGCTGGTGCGGCTCGATGACGTTTATTCGCGCATGCATGCGACGACCAAGGCGGCAACGCTTGGCGCGGGTGTCATCCTGCTGGCGACCGGGCTTGGCTCGGGGCAGGGCCTTGTCATCGCCAAGGCGTTGGCGGCGGTGATCTTCATCCTGGCGACCGCACCGGTCAGCGCGCACCTGTTTTCGCGCGCATCCATCAAGTATGGCGCCCGGGAGAAGTCGATCGTCAACGCGCTGACCGGCAAGTATGACGAGGTCGGCGCATTGCCGCGCGGCCATAATCCCGGTGCGCGCGTCGGCGCTCCCGGCTCGACCACGGGCGCCTGAAGGGCGGCGAGACAGCGCCGCATGCCCATCGGCAACACAGCGCCGATACAGACGGACAGATGCACGCTGCGACCCGTTGTGACATCCGATCTTGGGGATTTTCAGGATCTTTGTGCAGATCAGCGGGTCCGAGCCTTTCTGGGCGGCCCGCTTGATAGCGACCAAGCCATCCGCCGATTCGAGGGCATGCTCGCTGCTGTGCGCGCGCTTCACTGGGCCGTGCGGTTGAGGCAGGGCGGCACCTTCATCGGCCTGATCAGCATCGATCGGCATCGAGACGGGGGGCTTACGAGATTTCCTACCAACTGTTGCCGCGATACTGGGGACGAGGGCTCGCGCGTGAGACCGTCGCGGCAGCCCTTGCCGGCGGGCTCGACCATCTCGGCGTGGATACGATGCTGGCCGAGACGCAGGTGGCCAACGAACGGTCCATTGCCTTGCTGGGCGCAATCGGATTCACCGAACAGGCGCGCGCAACGCGCTTTGGTGCTGTGCAGTCCATCCAAAGATTCCAAGCCTAGGCTCGAGATTCCCGCTTGCACTCGCGCGTTGTGGCACGCGCATGTGACCGGCTTGCGATTGTGATCGTGGGCAACCTATCGCCACCGGCGATGGCACATTAGTCTCCCACGGACGCGGCATTACGGCCGCGCGTGAGGTGGGTGTCGCCATGCTGCGTTTTCTGATCATCGCCGTGCCGGTCTTTGTCATCGGGTTCGTGTCGGGCGGCGCTGCATGGTACCTGTTCTCGCCGCTCTTCATCGATCAGGTGGTCTCAGAGGAGTTGCCGGCGGGCCTTGCGGTGACCGAGATCGCGCGCGGCGCGTTCCGTGACGCCGACCGGGCGCATCGCGGGCAGGGCACCGTGCAGGTGTTGCGCACGGATGCGGGCGAGGACATGGTACGGTTCACCGATTTCGAGGTGACCAACGGACCCGACCTCAAGGTCTGGCTGGTCGCCGAGGCCGATCCGCAGAGTTCTGGCGATGTGACCGCGAGCCAATGGGTCTCGCTCGGCCCGCTCAAGGGCAATATCGGCGATCAGAGCTACATGGTCCCGGCCGGCACCGACATCGCCGACTTCGGCTCGGTGGTGATCTGGTGCGAGCGCTTCTCGGTCCTGTTCTCGCCGGCGACACTGGACTTTGCATCGGGGAGTTGACGCCATGGTCGATACGACAATCCGCAACCCGGACAATGCGGCGCATTTCGCCCGCATCAAACCGATCGGCCGGCGCGTGACCATCGAGCGCAACGGCAGGCTTGTCGCCGACACGCGCGATGCGCTGTGGCTTCAGGAGACCGGCCGCGACGTCTACGATCCGGTGGTCTATCTGCCGCGCGCCGATGTCGGGGCGCCGGTGCAGCAGGTTGATGGCAAATCGACGCATTGCCCGCTCAAGGGCGATGCGTCCTATCTGAGCGCGGATGGCGACGAGATCGCATGGACCTATGACCGGCCGCTGCCAGGTTCGGCCGTGCTGGAAGGCCTTGTCGCGTTCGATCCCAACCTGGTCGTGATCACGATCATCGGTCCAAGGGCCTGACGGTGGAGGGCGGTCGCGGCGGCGTGTTGACCTTCGGGTCTCTTGCATTGCAGCATCGACCGCCGCATAACCAACCGCACACGACAAGGGTCCGGTTCGCATGCTGACATTTCTCAAGCAGTTCTTCACCTGGTGGAACGGCCAGACGCTGGAAACCCGGCTGTTCACATGGCGGCGCGGCGAGCGGGTGGGTGAAGACGAGTTTGGCAACGTCTACTATCAGGGCGGCACCGACGCCGATGGCGAGACCCGCCGCTGGGTGATCTTCAACGGCTATGCGGAAGCCTCGGCGGTTCCGCCGGGCTGGAATGGCTGGCTGCAGCACCGCCATGACCTGCCGCCGAGCCAGGAAGACTATCAGCCGCGCGAGTGGCAAAAGCCGCACGAGGCCAATCTGACCGGCACGCCGGGCGCCTATCGGCCGCGCGGATCGATGTTCAATCCGGCCGACCGACCCGAGGCCGATGGCGATTACGACGCCTGGACGCCGGGCTGATCGGCCATATCCATGTTCTTCGGTGAGTCGCGCGTGCCCGACGGCATGCGCGTTTATGCGATCGGCGACATTCACGGCTATCTGGATCAGTTCGCCGCGCTGATGGATGCGATTGATGCCGAACTGGCCGACGACCCGCCCGCCCGACACCGGATCATCACGCTGGGAGACTACTGCGATCGCGGCCCCGACACGCCGGGCGTGCTCGACCGGTTGATCGCGCGGCGCGCGACCGACCCCAACCTTGTCTGTATCCTCGGCAATCATGACGTCCTGATGCGGGACATGTTGACCGACCCGCATGGCGCCGCGCCCAGTTGGCTCACCTGGGGCGGGCTTGCCACGCTCGCCGGATACGGCATCACCGGCACCGGGCTCAACCGCGATCTCGATGCGCTGTCGCAGCGCTTTGCCGATGCCTTGCCGGACAGCCATCGCGCCTTTCTGCACAGCCTTTCGAGGATGCACGTCGAGGGCGACTACGCGTTCGTGCATGCCGGCGTGATGCCCGGCGTCGCGCTGGCCGATCAGCGGATCGAGCATCTGATCTGGATTCGCGAGCCGTTCCTCGACCACACCGGCACGTTTGGCAAGGTGATCGTGCATGGCCATACGATCCATGAGCGGCCGACGATCCTGCCCAATCGCATCGCGGTCGACACCGGCGTCTACAGTTCGGGGCGTCTGACCTGCGCGGTGCTTGAGGGTGATCGTTGCCGCTTCATCGTCGCCGGCCGCGATGGCGTTGCGCGTTGGGCCCCATGATTTGACCACATCGCGGGCCTAACCGGACGTGAACTGGAACCGCGAAATGCCGTATCGTCCCTGCATGACACCGATTCGTTTTCTGAGCGCCTGCATTGCCAGCATTGCCCTGATGACGGCCGCACCGGCCGTCGCGCAGGCGCCACCGCCCAAGATCGTCAATCCCGTCGCCGAGTTCTCCGGCATCGACAAGATCACCGGGCGCATCATCACGTTCGATGTCTATATCGACGAAACCGTGCAGTTCGGCGCGCTGCAGATCACGCCGCGCGTGTGCAACTCGCGGCCGCAGAACGCGGCGCCCGGTTCGTCCACCTTCGTCGAGGTCGACGAGATCACGCTCGACAGGAAGATCCGCCGCATCTTCGCGGGCTGGATGTTCGCCGACAGTCCGGGCCTGAACGCGATTGAGCACGCGGTCTATGATGTTTGGCTGAAGAGCTGCAAGGCCGATTCGTCGGTGCCGCCGCCGCAGTCCTGAGACCCGGCGACCGCGTCAGTCGATCGCGCCATCGAACCGGGCGTCGCCGATCAACGCCTCGGCCAGCATCTGTTCATAGTCGGTGCGGGGAACATCGACCGCGCCGAACCGCTTGAGGTGCTCGGTCGTGAACTGGGTGTCGAGCAGGATGAACCCGCGCGCCTTCAGCCGCTCCACAAGGTACACCAGGCACACCTTGGACGCGTCGCGAACGCGCGAGAACATGCTCTCGCCAAAGAATGCGCGGCCGAGCGTGACGCCGTAAAGGCCACCGACCAGTTGATCGTCCTCCCATGCCTCGACCGAATGGGCGTGCCCCATGCGATGCAGTTCGGCGTAGAGATCGAGGATGGTCCGGTTGATCCAGGTGCGCCCGCGATCCGGCGCCGGTTCGGCGCAGGAACGTATGACCGGGCCAAAGGCGGTGTTGACGGTTATGTGGAACCGCCGCTGGCGGACCAGCTTGGCCAGGCTGCGCGGCACATGAAACCGATCGAGCGGGATGATGCCGCGCATCTCCGGCTCGACCCAGTAGAGCGTGGGGTCCGCCGCGTCCTCGGCCATCGGGAAAAGGCCCACCGAATAGGCCTTGAGCAGCACCTGCGGGGTGATGCGGCCTTCGCCCGACTTGCCGTCATGGGCAGACATGGCAATGCCCGCGCACCGGTCGCCGACCGACGCTATTGGCCGCTGGTTGCGGCGAGGTGCTTTTCCAGCCAGTGAATGTCGTAGTCGCCATTGGCGATGTCCGGATTGTCTACCAGGTCCTGAAACAGCGGTAGCGTCGACGAGATGCCGTCGATGACGAACTCACCCAACGCCCTGCGCAGCCGCATCATGCACTCGACGCGATTGCGGCCGTGCACGATCAGCTTGCCGATCAGGCTGTCATAATATGGCGGGATCGCATAGCCCGCATAAACGCCCGAATCGACGCGCACGCCCAATCCACCCGGCGTGTGATAGTGGGTGATCGTGCCGGGCGAGGGCGCGAAGCTGCGCGGGTCTTCGGCATTGATCCGGCATTCGATGGCGTGGCCGTTGAAGGTGATCTGGTCCTGGGTCACCGACAAGCCGCCGCCCGAGGCGACGCGGATCTGCTCGTGCACGAGGTCGATGCCGGTGATCGCTTCGGTCAC
>CAZSFA010000147.1:0-1960 GCA_964606055.1 uncultured Oceaniradius sp.
GGCTTGACGAGCGCGATCAGATGCGCGCCCGGCGCCGCCAGTGCGAGCGCCGGCGGCAGCGCGATTTTGAGCGAGATGAAGCTGACATCGCAGACGATCACCGTGGGCCGCACCCCGCCCAGATGATCGCGCGTCAGATCACGCGCGTTCAGCCCTTCGGTCAGGACAATGCGGGTATCGCCGCGCAGCGACGCATCCAGCTGCCCGTGCCCGACGTCGACGGCGTGCACCGTGGCTGCGCCATGTTCGATGAGGACTTGCGTGAAGCCGCCGGTCGAAGCGCCCAGATCGAGGCAGACCGCGCCGCCGACGGGCACGTCGAACGTTTCGAGCGCCGCCGTCAGCTTGAGCGCGGCCCGCGAGACATAGGCCCGGGCCGGATCGTCGATCGTGATCGTCGCCTCGGATCGGACGAGCATGCCCGGCTTGTCGGCGGTCCTGCCGTCGACGCGCACCGTGCCGCGCCCGATCGCGTCGCGGGCGCGGGAGCGCGTTGCGCAAAGGCCGCGCGCAACGAGTGCGCGGTCGAGCCGGTCCTTGTCGGTCGGGTTTGCCATCGGCGCGTGATCGCCCGGTGCGGGCGATCATGCAAGCATCCGGCATCGGTGTCCGGCGGTCTCAGAAGACCGCGTGCGCGTAGCCCGCATAGACGATCCGCACCGAGCGCCGCTCGGCCGGGACCGGGCGCGGCGCGAAATTGTGCACCCCTAGCGGCACGCCCAGCCCCAGCCGCGCCGGCGACCATGTCGCCGAGACTGACTGCGTGGTCATGAAATCGGGCAGGAACACCGGCGTTTCGCCGATGGCGATGGTCCCGCGCATCTCGCCCATGCGCGCGGCAACCTTGTCGGCCACGGCCTGTGCGATCATCGGATCAAAGCGCGGCTCTGCCGCCGCGTCGCTCGCCGCAACGGTGGACACTGCCATGACCACCGCGACGGCAAGCCGTCTGGATAGTTTCGCCCCTGAAAGCATTTGTTCTGACGCCCCGTCATTCTTGCTTTTGAATGACGGGATATCAGGGGTGCGTTATTTCGACGCAAAGAAACGCGGTGAAAGCTTGGCAAAGGCGTGCGGTAAACAGCCGGTGAATCCGCGCGCTTTCTGAGGCGATACAACCTAGCCCGGCAGGGGAATGAACTCTTCTTCATCGCCGGGCACGATGTCAAAGCGGCCGGTCTTCCATTCCTGCTTGGCCTGCTCGATGCGCTCTTTCGACGAGGACACGAAGTTCCACCAGATATGGCGCGGGCTGCCGATCGACGCACCGCCGAAGATCATGAACGCCGCCGGCCCGTCGGCTGCGCGCACGACGATCTCATCGCCCGGCCGGAACACCAAAAGCTGGTCGGCGGCGAACCGGTCGCCGGCGACGCTGATCGCGCCGTCGATGACGTAGATCGCCCGCTCCTCGGTATCGGCGGGAATGTCGATCGCGCCGCCCGCGTCCAGCCGGACATCGACATAGAGCGTCTCGGAGAACTGGCTCACCTGCGATTTGGCGCCGTGGAAATCGCCGATCAGCACCGTCGCGCTGGCCTTGTCGCCATCGATCGCGCCCATCGTGGCGGCCGCCGTGTTCTCGAAGGCGGGCGCAATCTCCTCCTGCCCGTCAGGCAGCGCCAGCCAGGTCTGAAGGCCGGACATCGAGCGTGGCGTGCCGCGCGTTTCCTCCGGCGAGCGCTCCGAATGCACGATGCCGCGGCCGGCCGTCATCAGGTTGATGTCGCCCGGTGCGATGACCATTTCGGTGCCCAGCGAATCGCGGTGCCGGATCGTGCCGTCGAACAGGTATGTCACCGTCGACAGGCCGATATGCGGATGCGGGCGCACGTCGATCGCCTGGCCGGGGCGGAACACCGCCGGACCCATCCGGTCAAAGAAGATGAACGGGCCGACCATCTTGCGCTTGCGCGAGGGCAGGGCGCGGCGCACCTGAAAGCCGCCCAGATCCTTGGCG
>CAZSFA010000147.1:2060-6947 GCA_964606055.1 uncultured Oceaniradius sp.
GCGCTTGCGCGAGGGCAGGGCGCGGCGCACCTGAAAGCCGCCCAGATCCTTGGCGGCGGGAATGATCAGCGTCTCAAGGGCGTCGCAGGCAAACGCATCGCCCGCTTCGGGATCGGGTCCGGGAAAGAAACTCATGATGGGCCTCGCTTGAACATCGGGCGCGTGATCGCGCCAACCCACACATAGAGCGGTGCAACGATGGGCGCGAGCGGCCGCGACTGCACGGATCGTTCACCAACTGACGCCCGTTGGGAGCTTGATGTTCACCCTTCGAGCGGTTCGGTGCCCGTCGCTTCGCCGGCGCGGCCGGTCTTGATCTTCTCGATCTTCAGTTCGGCCGCCTTGAGCAGCGCGTCGCAACGCGCGCGCAGCGCTTCGCCGCGCTCATAGATCGCAATGCTCTCCTCGAGCGCCACATCGCCGCGCTCCAGCCGGTCGACGATCGTCTCCAGTTCCTCAAGCGCCTTTTCAAACGGCAGCGCCTGCACGTCCTTGTGTGTCTGGTCAGCCATGATCGCCTTTCATCCTCCCATCAGCCGGTTGACATGGGCCGCCACCGAGCCGGCCAGCCCCTTCAGATCGTATCCGCCTTCCAGAAGGCTGACGAGCCGGCCGCCCGCATTCCGGTCGCTGGCTGCCATCACCTGTCCGGTCGCCCAGTCGAAATCGTCCTCGACCAGATTGATGTTGGCGAGCGGATCGCGGTGATGGGCGTCAAAGCCCGCCGAAACGATGATCAGATCGGGCGCGAAATCATCGACCGCGCCCAGAATGCGCGTCGAAAACGCCTCGCGGAACGCCTCGCCGTCATCGCCTGCCGCGAGCGGTGTGTTGACGATGGTGCCGTGCGCTCCGGTCTCGCCCTCCGCGCCGGTGCCCGGGTAGAGCGGCATCTGATGGGTTGAGCAGTAAAGGATGCTGGCATCGTCCCAGACGATGTCCTGGGTGCCGTTGCCGTGGTGCACATCCCAGTCGATGATCGCCACACGCTCGGCGCCGTGCGCCCGCTGCGCGTGACGGGCCGCGATCACCGCATTGTTGAACAGGCAGAACCCCATCGCGGTGGTCTTTTCGGCGTGGTGGCCCGGTGGCCGCGCGGCAACGAACGCATTGTCCGCCTCGCCCGCAAACACCGTGTCGACCGCCGCCATCGCCGCGCCGATGGCGTGCAGCGCGGCCTCAAGGCTCCTGGGGCTGGCAACGGTGTCCTCGTCGACCCGCGACAGGCCCGTTTCCGGGATCTGCGCGCGCACGCTTTCAAGGTGCTCGGCGGGGTGGGCGAGCAGCACCGCCTCGGCGTCCGCGCGCGGCGCCTGAACCCGGTCGAGGCCGGCGAACATGTCGTGTTGCAGCACCGCCTCGATGGCGCGCAGGCGGTCGGGCCGCTCGGGATGGCCGGGCGGCGTGACGTGTTCGAGGAACACCGGATGGGTGTAGATGCGTGTGGCCATGGCGCGATGCATAGAACGGCTGGGCGCCGAAGGGAAACGGTTCCTTCGCCGCCCGCGCGCCGCCGATGGCGGGCCGTTCGGTGGCCGCTCAGCTCAGCGGAAACGGGATGTAGCCGACGAAGCTTGCGATCTTCCAGGTGCCGTCGATCCGGTGGCAGAAATAGAGCGTCTGCCAGTTGAGCCGGTCGACCGTGCCGTCCGCGCGGGTCAGCGAACCGTCGAACTTCTTGTGCAGCACCGCCCTGTCGCCGGAAATCTCCATGTCGCGCAGATTGGTGGTCTGGAAGAGCGCCGGCCGCACCGGCTCGGCATACTCGACCCTGGCCGATTCCTCGGCCTGGCGCAGCCATTCGTCGCGATAGGCTTCAAGCGTGGGAAAGGCGAGCCGCCAGCCATCGGGATTGGACAGGAAGTGCCCATGCAGGCCGAAGAACCGGTCGGTGGCGAAATCGTTCTCCACCATCGACCAGTCGCACGCCAGAAACGCGTCGATGTCGCGCGTGACCAGCATGTTCCACAGGTAATGGCGGTCCGCGTCACCGGGCGGAAACGGGTTTTGTTCATAGTTCATCGTGTCGTTCCTGTTGTCTCAACGCACCAGCCCGCGGGCGGCCACCGTCACCGTGCCCTCGACCGCATCGCCACGGATCAGCGTCACGGTATCGAACAGGTTGGTGACCACGCAGACATGGTTGGGGATCACCCGCACCTTGTCGCCGATCTTCGGTTTGGCCGACGAGGCGGACAGATCGACAACGCCATGTTCCTCGCTCAGCACGGTGATCACCGCGTCCGGGTACTCGACGATGTGGCCGTGGCCGGGCGCATCGACCCGGTCGGCGGCAAGCGCCTTGGAGCCGGTGTCAAGCACGGCGCGGGTGTCGGTCGGCCGGCTGACGACGGTGGCGAGCACCGTCAGCGCGCAATCGTCCAGCGTGCCATGGCCCCAGCCGACCTGCATCCGGTCCGAATAGATGTAGGTGCCCGGCCGGTGTTCGGTCGCCGCCGTGAAACCGGCGATGCGGTCCATGTCCGGCGTGCCGCCGACCGTGATGACCGGCGGTTCGAGCCCGTCCGCATGCAAAAGGTCACGCGCGCGCGTCAGCCACTGGTTGACATGGGCGATCCGGTTGGCCGGCTGGTAGGTCATCAGCCCGCCAAAGCGCAGCCCCGGCGCGGCGTCGATCTGAAGCGCGAGCTTGAGCGCGTCCTCGGGCGACTGCACGCCGCAGCGCCCCGCGCCGGTGTCGCATTCGACCAGCACCGTTAACGGGTGTGCCGCATTGGTGAAGCGATGCGCATAACCGGCGATCGTCCGGGCGCTGTCGGCAACCACCGACAGCGTCACCCGGTCGTGCAGCGCCGCCAGTCGGTCCAGCTTGCCCGCACCCATGATGTTGAAGGTGATCAGGATATCGGAGATGCCGGCGTCGGCCATCACCTCGGCTTCGCCCAGCTTCTGGCAGTTGATGCCGCGCGCGCCAAGTTCGATCTGGCGTTTGGCGAACATCGGCAGCTTGTGCGTCTTGATGTGCGGGCGCAGCGTCAGGCCGGCCGCGTCGGCGCCGTCCTGGCCACGCTTGAGATTGGCCTCGACGCGGTCGAGATCGATCAGCACGGCGGGCGTGTCGAGGTCCGTCCACTGGGTCACGTACTCAGTCTCCGATCGGCAGTCTGGGGTTTCGAATGTCCTGGCTGGCAAGGCTCTGCCGCACGCGGCGCAAATGCTCAAGCGCCTTGGGACCGATCGCGTGGGCGGTCGCCAGCGACAAAATGTCGACTGCCGCCAGCAGCGCGTAACGCGACGACGACGGCTTGTAGAGGTCGGTGTCTTCGCGGAACGTCACGGGAAGCACCGTGTCGGCCGTGCCGGCCAGCGGCACCCCCGGCGCGGTGACCGCGACGCCATGGGCGCCGTATTGCCGGGCGATCAGCATCGAATCGAGCACCGAGCGCGCCTGTCCCGACAGCGAAAAGCCGATGATCACGTCGCCGTCGATCAACACCGACGCGTTCATGCGTTGCAATTGCGGGTCGGTCTGCGCCGTGACGTTGAGGCCCAGCCGGAACAACCGGTTCTGCAACTCGACGGCGGCCATCGACGACCCGCCGCCGGTACCGCAGACCAGAACCTGCCGCGCCCGCGCCAGCCGCGTCGCGACGGCGGTGACGCCTTCCTCGGGCAGGCCCATCGCCATCAGGTCGAGCGCGGCATGTGCGCCGGTGGCGATGACGGTGACCGGATTGCCGGGATCGGATGTGTCCTCGGGCGCAGGTGTCGGCTTGCGAAGATAGGCGCCGCCGATCGCCAGCGCCTGCGCCAGATGCAGCCGCATGTCGCGCATGCCGTCAAATCCCAGCGCGCGAGCCAGGCGCGTGATGGTCGGCTCGCTGACGCCGGCGCGCTCGGCGATCTCGGCGATCGGCGCGTGGGCGGCAAACTGCGGATCCGCCAGGATCGATTCCACCAGCCGCCGCTCGGCATCGCGGCCCTTTTCCAGCCGCTCATGCAGCCGCCCGACAATGTCGATGGTCTGGCCGGCGCGGCCGGCCGCTTCGTCGGTCGGAGCGGCGTCGCTCACAGGCGCGCGCCGGTCGACCGGTCGAACATGTGGATGTTTGCCTTGTCGACCGACAGCCGGATCGTGTCGCCGCTTTTGGGCATGTCGCGGTCGCGGAAGACCGCGCGCACGTCGGTGTCGCCGATATGGCCGAAGACGTGAATTTCCGGGCCCGTCGGCTCGATCACCTCGATGTCCATCGCCAACGGTCCCTCGGCATCGCGCACAAACGATTCGGGACGCACGCCCACCGTCACCGCCTGGCCGTCCTTGGCCTTGGCCGCTTCCACAGGCAGCACGCCGCCATCATCGAGGATCGCGGTCGGGCCGTTGCCGCCCGCCTCATAGCGCGCCGACAGGAACGCCATGGCGGGCGAGCCGATGAAACCCGCCACGAACCGGTTGGCCGGCCGGTCGTAGAGTTCGAGCGGCGCGCCGGTCTGTTCGATCTCGCCGCCGTTCATCACCACGATCCGGTCGGCCATGGTCATCGCCTCGATCTGGTCGTGCGTGACGTAGACGATCGTCGTCTTGAGCTTTTGGTGCAGCGCCTTGATCTCGGTGCGCATCTGCACGCGCAGCTTGGCGTCGAGATTCGACAGCGGTTCGTCGAACAGGAACACCTTGGGGTCGCGCACGATTGCCCGCCCCATGGCAACGCGCTGGCGCTGGCCGCCCGAAAGCTGGCCCGGCTTGCGGTCGAGATAGTCGGTCAGGTTGAGGACGGCGCTGGCATCCTTGATGCGCCGGTCGGTCTCGGCGGCGTTCTCGCCGCGCACATTGGGCCCGAACGCGATGTTGTCGCGCACCGTCATGTGCGGGAACAGCGCATAGGACTGGAACACCATCGAGATGTCGCGCTTTTGCGGCACGAT
>CAZSFA010000148.1:0-6915 GCA_964606055.1 uncultured Oceaniradius sp.
GCCTTGCGTTCTGCTACGCCAAGATCAACGACAATCTGGGCTATCTGGAAACCGAGTACGGGGCGCGGCTGGATTCGCAGACGCTGGCCGCGGCGCGGCTGCGGGCGATCAGCGACCGGTCGATCGACGACATCTTCAACGAGGGCCTGCACGAGTACATCGTCCGCTTCATCGCCGACAACAAGGCACTGGGCGCGCAGATCGAGCAGGACTACCGCTTTGATCGCTGAACAAAGAATAAAGTCATGCAACTGACTATCTCGCACACGACGCGCTACCTCTACGACCAGCCGGCCAGCCACGCCCTGCAGCAGGTGCGGCTGACGCCCAAATCGCGCGCCGGCCAGACGATCATCGCCTGGGACACCGAGGTGACCGGCGGCACCAAGCAGATCGCCTATGAGGACCAGCACAACAACCATGTCGAACTGATCAGCTTCGACGATGGTGCCCGCGAGGTGACGATCCATTGCCATGGCACGGTGAGTTCGACCAACGGCACCGGCATTGTCGGCGCGCAGGGCGGCTATGCGCCGCTGTGGTACTTCAAGCGGACCACGCCTTTGACGCGATCCGGGCCGGCGCTGCGCCGGATCGCGCGCGAGCACGCCCATGCCGCCCAGGGCGACGACGTCGCCAACCTGCACGCGCTGATGAACGCCATCGAGGACAATGTGCGCTACGAGGTCGGCAACACGCACACCGGCACGACCGCCGAACAGGCGGTCGAGGCGGGCCATGGCGTATGCCAGGACCATGCGCACATCTTCGTCGCCATCGCCCGGATGCTGGACTATCCGGCGCGTTACGTGTCTGGCTACCTGATGATGAACGACCGCATCGAGCAGGACGCGACCCATGCCTGGGCCGAAGCCCATGTGGACGGGCTGGGCTGGGTCGGCTTCGATGTTTCCAACGCGATTTCGCCGGACGAGCGCTATGTGCGCGTCGCGACCGGGCTTGACTACACCGAGGCCGCGCCGGTCTCCGGCATTTTGATGGGCGCGCGCGGCGAGGACATGGTTGTCACGCTCCAGGTCCAGCAATAGGCTTTCCAAACGCGACGAATCGAGGCGTCCCCGCATGACATACTGCGTCGGCCTGAGCCTGAAGGGCGGGCTCGTCTTCATGTCCGACACGCGCACCAATGCGGGCGTCGACAACATCTCGGTCTTCAAGAAGATGCAGAGCTGGCAGAAGCCGGGCCAGCGCGCGATCGTCGTGATGACGGCGGGCAATCTTGCGACCACGCAGGCCGTGGTCAGCCTGCTCGACGAACGCTCCAAGGCGCCGGCCGACCGGCAGCCGACCATCCTTGAAGCCCCGTCCATGTTCCAGGTCGCGCGGATGATCGGCGAGACGCTGCGCGAGGTGATCTCCGGCCACGCCGAGAGCGGGCAGCGCGCCGACGCCGCCTTCAATGCGACGATGATCGTCGGCGGACAGATCGAAGGGTCCGAGCCGCGCCTGTTCATGATCTATCCGGAAGGCAACTTCGTCGAGGCCAGTGCCGACACGCCGTTCTTCCAGATCGGTGAGACCAAATACGGCCGGCCGATCCTGGTGCGCGCCTACGATCCGGACATGAGCTTCGAGGCGGCGATCAAGCTGCTGCTGGTCTCGTTCGACTCCACCATCAAGGCCAATCTTTCGGTCGGCTTGCCGATCGATTTCCAGATCTACGAACGCGACACGTTCACGCTTGGTCCGAGCGGGCGGATCGAACTCAACGATCCCTATTTCGCGACGATCTCGGAGGGATGGAGCGAAGCGCTGCGCAATGCGTTCACCTCGCTGCCCGGCTTCAGCTTCAAGGGCGCCGGGACCCGTTCGGGCTGAAGCCCGGCGCATTTGCGCAACAAAGCCCGGAAACTGCTTTGTCTTGTCTTGTCCTTATGCTTGGATTAAGGCGGCGCCACGTAGACCCGGCGGGATGGACCGCAGAAGTCTCGGGTCGGCGACAGAGTTAGGGAGTTGAAAATCGTGATGAAGAAAACGCTTATCGCAGCGGCCAGCGTTCTGGCCATGACCGCGGCGGCCCAGGCCGAAGTCAAGATCGGCATCCTTTTGGGCTTCACCGGCGGCACCGAGTCGCTGGCGCCCGATTGGGCGCTGAGCGCCGAACTGGCCGTTCAGGAAGCCAATGAGTCGGGCCTCTTCCTCGGCGGCGAAACGATCACCACCGTGCGCGGCGACACCACCTGCAGCGACGCCGCAGCAGCGACGGCCGCCGCCGAACGCCTGGTCACCTCGGACAACGTCAACGCCATCGTCGGCGCCGCCTGTTCGAGCGCGTCGATCCCGGTCGCCAACAACGTCGCCGTGCCCAATGGCGTGACGATGATCTCGCCCGCCTCGACCTCGCCGGCGCTGACCACCATCGAGGACAACGGCCTGTTCTTCCGCACCGCGCCGTCCGATGCGCGTCAGGGAGAAGTTCTCGCCGACGTCGCGCGCGATCGCGGCTTTGAGGACATGGCCATCACCTATGTCAACAACGACTACGGCAAGGGTCTGGCCGATTCCTTTGCGGCGGCCTTTGAAGCGGCCGGCGGCACGATCACCATCAGCGCCGCCCATGAGGACGACCGCGGCGATTACGGCGCCGAAGTGGGCGCGCTTGCCGCAGCCGGCGGCGACGCACTTGCCGTGTTCGGCTACATCGACCGCGGCGGCCGTGGCGTCATGGAAGGTTCGATCGACACCGGTGCGTTCGAAACGTTCCTGCTCGCCGACGGCATGATCGGCGACTCGCTGCTCGACCTGCCGGGCCTTGAAGATGCCGACGTCGTCGGCACCGCGCCGGGCACGGACGCTGCCAACGCAGGCGACTTCGACTCGTTCGCCATGGCGGGCGGCGTCGAGTCGATGATCCCCTATCGCGGCGAAAGCTACGATGCGGCGGCGCTTCTGATCCTTGGCATGCAGGCGGCCGGCTCGGCCGACCGTGCCGGCATTGCCGAGAACATCATGAACATCGCCAACGCGCCCGGCGAGCCGATTGGACCGGGCGAACTGGCCAAGGGCCTCGAACTGCTCGCGGCCGGCACCGACATCGACTACCAGGGCGCGACCGTGGTCGAGCTCACCGAGGTTGGTGAGGCTGCCGGCTCCTATCAGGAGTGGGTGATCACCGACGGTGCCTGGGCGACCGTTTCGGTTCGCTGACCGGCACGCATCGCGTTTTGAAAGGCCCGGCCGTCGCGCCGGGCCTTTTTCGTCGGGCTATGGGCCCAACCGTGCCTCGAGCGCCCGCTTGAGTTCGTCCTTGGACGGCTCGGCCTGCTCGAACACCGTTTCGGCGCGATGGAAATCGAGCGAGCCGACCCCCTCGGACCGCATGTCGATGTAGATGTCCGGCCGGATGCGGCGCAGCTTCTCGTCGATGATCGTCTTCTGCATGATCTGGAACATGTTGACGACCGCTTCGGACACTTTGGGCATGTGCCGCGGGCCCGGCGTGCGCTGACCGGTGACATCGATCGCCACCGTCAGATCGCAATCGGCCGGCAACAGATCGAACGGCACCGGGTTGACCCCGCCGCCATCGACAAGGATCGCGCCGTCGATCTCGACCGGTGCGAACACACCGGGAATGGACATCGACGCCTGCACCGCCGGCGCCAGCGGGCCGGCGTCGAAGACCCGCGCCTCGCGCTTCCAGAAATCGGCCGCGACCACGCTGAGCGGGATCTGCAACTGATCGAACGTGTCGACCGCGATCATGTCCATCAGATAGTTGATGAACCGCCCGGATTTGACCACGCCGCCGGGCTCGAAATGCGGCGCGACGAAATCGAGCCATTTGAAGATGTTCTTGCTGCCGATCGATTGCAGCGTGTCCGACTTGAGGACCGACATGTCCTCGATCGCAGCGCGCAGGGTGCGCGCGTCATGGCCGGCGCAATAGGCAACGCCGACCACCGCGCCGATGCTCGTGCCGGCGACATGGGCGGGTTTGAGACCCAGTTCCTCGAACGCTTCGAGCATGAGGATGTGGGCAAAGCCCTTGGCGCCGCCGCCACCCAGTGCAAGTCCGATCCTGGTCATCGCTGCGTCAGGGCGCTCCGGTCTCAGGACGCAAGGAGCGCCGCCTGAACCTTCCTGGGCAGTTTGGCCTTGACCAGTTCATAGGAGGTGCGCAGCCGGTGTTCGAGTTCCTCGTCGTCGGTGTCCCAGTCGACGAGCACCCAGCTGCGGTGAAAGTAGGGCGCGCGCTCGGCATGGCCGTGGTCGATCAGCAGTTGCGCGGTCTCGACATCGGGCGTCTTGACGCTGACGCCGGCGGTCACCGCGCCGATGCAGGCAAACATCTTGCCGCCGACCTTCCACGCATCGTGGCCGCCGCCCCACGGGTCGCTGCGTTCGGCGCCCGCAAAACGCGCGCACATGGCATTGACGCGGTCCCTGCTCATCGCCGCAACCTGCCCATCGCGGCCGGTCGAGTCAATCGGGCCGGTCAGGCCGCCAGATCGCCGAACGGATCGTCGACAATCGGCCAGATCGGCCGGTCGAGCTTGGTGTAGGGGGCAAGGCGCGGATCGGACGGATAGCCGCCGGGCACCGACACATAGACGATCTCGCCGGCGATCGGCGCAAAGCCGGCATGGAAGTGGTTGGTCGACTTGATGACCAGCGCCTGCTTGCGCGTCGGATCGATGCCCAGATTGGTGAAGATGTCGGGCTCGAAGGTCTGCGTGCGGTTGGTGTTGACGATGATGTCGATCTGCGTGCCGACCAGGCGCAGCGCGGCGGCCAGCCCGAGCGTCACCTGACTGCCGACGAAGGACTGCCAGCCCGGATCGGCCAGCGCGCGCACCTCGAACACGCCATCGATGGGCGGGCCGCTGGTCCGGTGGGTCTTGCCGCCGATCCGCATTTCGAGCCGCGTGCCCTCGCCCGCGCCATGGGCGATGATCGCCGCCTGCGGATCCCAGATCGTCGCAACGCCCAGATTGTCGACGCCGGCATCGATCAGCGCCGACAGGAGCCGCGTGTTGTCGCCGGCGGTGCCGCCGCCCGGATTGTCCCACACATCGGCCATCACCACCGGGCCGCTGGCCGAACCGGCGAGGGAGCGCTCGATTGCCTGCTCGGCCGGGATCATCGTCATCTTGGTGGTGCCGCGCATGGCAAAGACCTGCCGGCCGAGCCTCTCGGCAAGCGCGTCGCCCCTCGCCTTGGCGCCATCGGTGACGACCATCATCTGCGTGCCCAGTTCGGGCACATCGGCGGCCATGAAGCCATGGATCATCGACACCGACAGGATGCCGTCCTTGCCCTGCAGGGCGGCCATGGCGTCGACGAAGCCTCGCATCGGCTGCTGGCTGGTGGGAAAGATGTCGATCATACGGCAATCGAAGGTGGAGATCACCGGCCGGGTCTCGCCGCGCGCGGCGGCGAGCGCCAGATCGACCACGTGTTCGGCGCGCGCCTCGAAATCGGTGTGCGGGAACTCCAGGAACGCGGCGAGAATGTCGGCGTGCCTGACGCGCTTGGCGGTCAGGTGGCTGTGCGGGTCCAGTTCGGCGGCGATGATCACCTCCGGGCCGACGATCTGGCGCACCCGGGCAAGCAGATCCCCCTCGCAATCATCGAGCCCGCGCGCGACCATCGCCCCGTGCAGGCCAAGCACCACGCAGTCGACAGGCATGGCGGCGCGCAACTGGCCCAGGATCTCGTCGCGCAGCGCCTCATAGACATCAAGGCGCACCAGCCCGCCGGGCTCGGCCCAGGTGGCGGTGCCCTCGATCACCTTGAGCGTGGCGTCGGCCGCCGCGCGACGGCGCAACACCGGGATCACCGCCGAGCACAGCGTCGGCGTGTCGGGGTGGTCTCCGGGGCCGGCATAGAACGCGCTGTCGAACGAGGCGCGATCGGTCGGCACCGGCGCGAACGTGTTGGTCTCGGTCGCCAGCGAAGCGGTGAACACGCGCATGGTTCGGCTCCCGTTGGGTTTGATGGAAGGGCGCGCCGCCCTCAGAGCGGCTTGTAGGCGATGGCTTCGATTTCGACGGTGATGTCGATCATCAGTTGCGCCTCGGCGGTGGTGCGGGCCGGCGGATTGGTCGCAAAATGCTTGCCATAGGCCTCGTTGAAGGCGGCGAAGTCGTCGCGGTTGGTCAGGTAGACATGGGTCTTGATGACGTCGGACAGCGAGCAGCCGGCCATCTCCAGCACCGACTTGATGTTTTCGATCACCTGATCGGTCTGTTCGCGCACATCGGAGCCGACGACCGCGCCGTCGACCACCGGCACCTGGCCGGAGACGTAGACGAAGTCACCGGCGCGCACGGCCGGGGAAAGCGGTACGTGGGATTGACCGAAATGGGCGAGAGTCATGGAGTGTCCTTTCTTGGGGGATGGTCTCGTGAGAAGTCTACTTGACGGCGCCGACGCCCAGGCCCTTGACCAGATAGCGTTGCAGCCAGGCAAAGATGATGGCGACCGGTATGGTGGCCACCAGCGACGCGGCCATGACGTGGTGCCATTCGACCGTGTAGCGGCCGGCGACGAGCGAGAAGATCTGGATCGGCAGCGTGTAACTCTCCTGCCGGCGCAGCATGGTCAAGGCGATGACGAACTCGTTCCACGCATTGATGAAGGCGAAGATCGCCGTGACGGTGATCGCCGGCAGCGCGAGCGGCAGGAACACGCGGATCAGGGCCGAGGCGTGGGAGGCGCCTTCCAGCCAGGCCGCTTCCTCGAGATCCTTGGGAATGGTGGCGAAGTAGCTTTGCAGCATCCACACGGTGAATGCGATGGCGAAGGCGCCGTAGACGATGACGACCGAGTTGACGTTGTCGACCAGGCCGAGCGCGGCAGCGATGCGGAACAGGCCGATCACCAGGACGATCGGCGACAGCATCTGCGTGACCAGCAGGAACTGGCGCAGGAAGCCCTTGGCGGCGAAGG
>CAZSFA010000149.1:0-6848 GCA_964606055.1 uncultured Oceaniradius sp.
GTGTAGAGCGCGACCGCCAGGTCGTCTTAACTACGTGCCACCATCTGGCCGCGCCCGCCACCGCCGGCGGCGGCCTTGATCATCCCGGGGTAGCCGATTTCGGCTGCAACGCGGCTCGCCGTCACGGCATCGCTGACGCCGCCTTCCGAACCGGGCACGACCGGAATGCCAAAGCGTGAAGCGCTCTTTTTGGCTTCGATCTTGTCGCCCATGACCCCGATGTGCTCGGCGGTCGGGCCGATGAAGGTGATGTTGTGCGCTTCCAGTATCTCGGCAAACTTGGCATTCTCGGACAGAAACCCGTAACCGGGATGCACCGCATCCGCGCCGGTGATTTCGCAAGCGGCGACGATCTGGTGGATGTTCAGATAGCTGTCGCGCGAGGGCGGCGGCCCGATGCACACGCTCTCATCGGCCAGACGCACGTGCATGGCCGTCTCGTCGGCCGTCGAGTGCACCGCGACGGTGGGGATGCCCAGCTCCTTGCAGGCACGCAGGATCCTCAGGGCGATTTCGCCACGATTGGCTATCAGAACCTTGTTGAACATGGTCGGTCGCGGCCCGCTATTCGATGACGAGCAGCGGCTGGCCGTACTCGACCGGTTCGCCGTCCTCGAAGAGGATGCGGGTCACCGTGCCCGAGCGCGGGGCCGGGATCTGGTTCATCACCTTCATCGCCTCGATGATCAGCAGCGTTTCACCTTCGCTGACCGTGGCGCCGACCGAGATGAACGGATCGGCGTCGGGCGCCGGCGCCATGTAGGCCGTGCCGACCATCGGCGCGGGGATGGCGTTGTGGGTGTCGCCGGCATCACTGGCAGCAGCGCCTGGCGCGGTCGCCGCCGGGTTCTGCGGCGGCAGGGCGACCGGTTGCGGTGTGGGCTCGTAGGCCGGTTGGGCCGGTGCCACGTAATGCGTGGCGGCTTCACGGCTGACGCGGATGCGCATATCGCCGTGCTCGACCTCGATTTCGGTGAGGTCGGTATCGTTCAGGATGCGGGCGAGGTCGCTCACAAGCTCCTTGTCGAACGATGCTTTCTTGTCAGCCATCTTGTCCTCATTGTCGCGTCGGGCGCCGGCCTGGGCGTCCCGCGGTGTCGGGCGTGACGCCCCGCTTAAGCCTGCCGGGCGCGCGCCGCAAGAGTGCGCAGCGCCAGCAGGTAACCTTCGCTGCCCAGGCCACAGATCATGCCCTGTGCGACGGAGGTGATGTGCGAGTGGTGGCGAAACGCCTCGCGGGCATGAATGTTTGTGATGTGCACCTCGATGACATGAGCGCCCGAACCGGCGATCGCATCGCGCAGCGCGATGGATGTGTGAGAGTAGGCGCCCGGGTTGAAGACGATCGCCTTGCCGGCCAGTCCCGCCTCCTGCACGGCGGTGACCAGTTCGCCCTCATGGTTGGACTGCATGTGTGTGACTTCAAGGCCAAGTTCGGCGCCGAGCCGCTCGCAGGCCGCATTGACCTCGTCGAGCGTCTGATGCCCGTATTTTTCCGGCTCGCGCTGACCCAGCAGATTGAGGTTGGGTCCGTGCAGGACCAGAACATGGGTTCCCATATTGTCGTGGGCTTTCCTGTGGTTGCGGCCCGCATGCCTAATGCGTGCATGGCTCGCGGGCAAGTAGACCGAAGCATGGCATGGCGCCGCGCAGGCCCTTGTGCTTCATCGCCGGTCGGGCGGGTTTGCCATGACGGCGATCGGCCGGAGACGCTCAGCGTTGCTGGCGCACCTGGTCGACAGCCTCCCGCAACGCCGTTTCTCCGAGTGCGCCGCGCAGGAGCGCATTGCCGACGACATAGCTGGGCGTGCCGGAAATGCCCAGGGCGTCGGCGAGCAGGTAGTTTGTTTCAAACGATTGGGCGACGGCCGGTTCGTTCATGCGCGCGCGCAGCGCCTGTTCGTCGGCGCCAAGGTCCAGCGCGATGTCCATGGCCTCGGGCTCGCCGACGCGGCCATTGACGTTCATCAGCCGCTCGTGGAACTCGGCATAGTGTTCGGGCATCATCAGGTTGAAGGCGGCCGCAACGCGGTGGGCTGCCTGCGAGTCCTCGCCAAGGATCGGGAACTCCTTGAGCACGAAGCGCACGTCAGGGTCGGCGGCGATCACCGCGTTCATGTCGTCCATGGCCCGGCGGCAGAAGCCGCAATTGTAGTCGAAGAACTCGACGATGGTAACGTCGCCGTCGGGATTGCCGAGCACGGGATCTGTGTCGTGGTCGAACAATCGGTCGCCGGCCGAGGCGATCAGTTCGGCGCGCCGGGCTTCTTCCTCGGCGGCCAGTTGCGCTTCCAGCGCCTCCTGCACTTCGATCATCACCTGCGGGTTCTCGATCAGGTACTCGCGGATGATCTCGCCGATCTCCGAGCGCTGATCGTCGCTGAACTGCTGGGCCTTGACCGGTGCGATCAACAGAACGGCGCTTGCCGCGCAGGCCAGGATGGCGGTGGTGAAGGCGCGATGGCGCGGCTTGCGGCGGTGCATGGCGGGTCCTTTCAGGCTCGGCGCGGCATCGGGCGATGCGTGGTCATCGGCGCCGGCGGCGTTGCGGGGGCTGGAAGCGTTGGATGTCGTCGGCGCGCAGCCATTGCGGCGCGCCGCGCTCAAAGCGCCGCTTGCTGCGGGCGGCAAAGCGCTTGGCCTCTTCAAAGCGGCCGGCATGGAAGTTGGCCTCGGCCGTTGCCAGTTCTGCATCGCCGGTCGCGCCAAGCCGGCCATAGGCCATCGCCAGATGCTGATAGGCGCGGGGGTTGGCCGGGTCGAGCGTGACCGCCACCTCAAGTTCGCCGACCGCGCGGCGCATATTGGCCTCGCCGCCGGCGAGGACCAGCGCGTGGCCGAGCGCGACCAGGATGGTCGGCTCGGAGCCCCGTGTGAGTTCGACGGCGCGCGTGAAAGCACTGACCGCGCCCTGCGCATTGCGCGCGCGCAGCATGATCTCGCCCTTGATCTCGTGGAAGTAGGGATCGTTGGGCGCCGAGGCGATCAGTGCGTCGATCATGGGAATGGCCGCCTGGGGCGAACCGTGCAGGAAGGTGCTGATCGCTTCGCCGTAACGCGCGGCCAGCGAGCCGGGATTGTCCTGAAAGGCGCGGCGCGAGGCGCCCTGGCCGTAGACATAGGACAGGATCTTGGCGCGGGCGCGGTCATGGCGGCGTTGCAGCGCGGGCGGGTCGGACTTGTTGAAGTGCGGGCTCTGCTTGGCGATCGTCTCGAGCGCGGCCAGCCGGTCGCGGGGCAGCGGGTGGCTGATCCGGTACGGATTGACGTTGCGGCCGGCCATCTGAAGGTTGCGCTGAAACCGCTCGAACGTGGTCAAAAGGCCCTTGGACGACTGGCCGGTGCGGTTCAGATAATCGACCGCGGCGCGGTCGGCGGCCAGTTCCTCGGTGCGCCGATAGGCCAGAAACCCGCGCTGGGCCGCCTCGGCTCCGCCAAGCACCAGCCCGCTGCCCGCGCCGGCGATCGCGTCATTGTCGGACGCCGCACCCGCCACACCGGCGGCCACGCCAAGGATCGTCGTCACGGCGGCGATGGTCTGGGCACGATCGATCTGCTGGCGCAGCCGGTCCTGATGGCCGCCGGCCAGATGGCCGATCTCGTGGGCGATGACGCCGATGATCTCGTTGGGTGTTTCGGACTGTACGATCGCGCCGACATTGATGAAGATCCGCCGGCCCGAGACGAACGCGTTGAACGAGCGGTCGTTGACGAGCACGATCTCGATGCGGTCGCGCCGCACGCCGGCCACCCGCAGGATCGGCGCGGCGTAGTCGTAAAGAAGCGCTTCGATCTCGGCATCGCGGACGACGGGCACGCGGCCCTGTGCCAACGCCGCCATCGTGCCGGTCACAACGATGGCCAGCGCCAGACATGCGATTTTGAATGGCCGGAACACGCCTTGCACCTTCTTGACCTGGCCTTGTCCGAACTGGCCTTGTTCCACCCGGCCCGCCTGTCCGGTTCCGCGTCGCGATTTCGATTGCGCGCGACGGGCCGATGTCCTAGCGCCGTGGTATCGCCGTTTGCTGGCCAATAACAGCGAAATCATGGCGGGTCACGGCAATGTCAGGCCGCCGGGCGCGGTCGCGGCGGGATGGAGCGGTCATGAAACTGTCTGAGCGCAGCGACGTTGCGCCGTTTCTGGCGATGGACGTACTGGCTCGGGCCAACGGTCTGGCGGCCGATGGCGCCGACGTCATCTCGCTTGCGGTCGGCCAACCGTCGTCGCCATTGCCGGCTCCCGTCCGCGAGGCAGCGGCGCAGGCGTTGGCCTCTGGGCCGCTCGGCTACACCGACACGCTTGGCCGCAAGGAAACGCGCGCGGCGATCGCCGATCACTATCGCGCCCATTATGGCGTCGACGTGCCCGCCGACCGGATCGCGGTGACAACCGGGTCGTCGGCCGGGTTTTCGCTGGCGTTCCTGGCGCTGACCGATCCGGGCGGGCGGGTGGCGATCACCGCGCCGGGCTATCCCGCCTATCGCAACATCATCCGCGCGCTGTCGCTCGAACCGGTCGAACTGCCCGTCGGGCAGGCGGCCTTCGATCTCGACGCGCTGATCGCGGCGCATCGGAAGCGGTCCATCGATGCGCTGCTGCTGGCAAGTCCGGCCAACCCGACCGGTACCGCGATCGACCGTGACCATCTGGGCGCCATCATCGCGGCCTGCCGCGAGGAAGGCATCGCGTTCATCTCCGACGAGATCTATCATCGCCTGCGCTATGACGGAGACGATGTGACAGCGCTGGCCTTCGGGGACGATGCCATCGTGATCAACTCGTTCTCGAAATACTACTGCATGACAGGCTGGCGGATCGGCTGGATGGTGTTGCCCGAGGTGCTGGTGCGGCCGGTCGAGCGGCTGGCGCAGAACCTTTACATCTCGGCGCCCGACCTGTCGCAGATCGCGGCGCGCCATGCGTTTGACTGCACGGCGCATTTCGAGGCGATCAAGGACCGGTATCGCGCCAGCCGGGCGCTGCTGCTGGAACGGCTGCCGAAGCTCGGCATAACGTTCGCCGCGCCGCCCGACGGTGCGTTCTATGCGTGGTGCGACGTCTCGCGCCACACCAACGATTCGGCTGCCTTTGCAGGCCGTATGCTGGCCGACATCCACGTCGCGGCGACGCCGGGCGCCGATTTCGACCCGGCGGCCGGAGACCGTTTCATGCGCTTTTCCTATGCCGGCGACCCGGATCGGATCGCCGAGGCGCTCGACCGCATCGAACGCTGGATCTAGAATGACGCGCGCGAGGCGCGCCTCAACCCTAGAACCAGCTCTTGCCGCGCGCCCACCATCCGGCGCGCTTCTTCTTGGGCGCTTCGTCCGAACTGTCCGACACGATCACCGGTTCGACGTCCAGATTGAGGGTCTGCTCGGTCGCGCGCACGCGCTCGGTGCGCTCGGCATCGGCTGTTTCGGCGTCCGCTGTGTCATCGGCGTCCACCGCGTCTTCAGTACCCGCGTCCTCGGCGGCGCCGTCTTCGGCCGCGTCGGTCGCCATGGCGGGTTCATCAGGGGCCGATCCGTTTTCGGTCGTTTCGGCCGGCGCATCATCATGCGATTCGCCGTTGGCGGTGGCGGCAGTCGGCGCGGCCTCGATTGCCGGTTCCTCGGGCGTCTCGTCCATCGGGGACGGCGTTTCCACTTCGATGGCTGCCGTTGCCGCGGCTTCGGCCTCGGCCGCCTGGGCGGCAGCTTCAGCTTCGGCGGCGATCAGATCGGCCAGCGGGCCGACGGGCTCGGCTGCCGGAATCCGCGGACCACGCCGGTTGCGGCCTCCGCGTCGGCCGCGCGAGCGGCGCTTGCGGCGGCGGCCGCCCGATGCGTCGTCCTCGTCATCGCCTTCGTCTTCGACGGCGCGCGCCTCGGTTTCGGTCGCCTCGGTCTCGCCGCGCTGGTCACGTCCGCGCCGCCGGCGTCGCTTGCGGCGTTTGGAACGGCCGTCCTCGTCGTCATCGGGATCATCCGTGCCCTCGCGTGCCTCGATCCCGGTGTCGGCATCATCGTCGGCGGCGACGGCATCGTCGTCCTCATCGCCCCAATCGCCGATTGCGACCGCGCCATTGGCCTGCCTGGGCCGGTCGGAGACGGCGCCGCGATCGATCGCCAGCATGTCGATGCCGATCTCGTTGTCGATGGCGATGGTGATCGCCACGCCAAAGCGCGCTTCCATCTCGGCGAGCGTGTCGCGCTTGTTGTTGAGGATGTAGAGCGCGGTGTCTCCGCTGGTGCGCACGGTGACGTCGAACCGCGAGTTGCGCAGCAGATGCTCTTCGAGCGAGCGGATCACATGCAGCGCCACCGATTGCGGCGAGCGCACGTAACCGGTGCCGGCGCAGGTGCTGCACACCTGCATGGTGCTCTCAAGCACCGACGCCCGCATGCGCTGGCGGCTCATCTCCAAAAGGCCGAAATGGGAGATGCGGCCGACCTGGATGCGCGCCCGGTCGTGCTTAAGGCAATCCTTGAGCTTCTTTTCAACCGCACGGTTGTTGCGGTTTTCCTCCATGTCGATGAAGTCGATGACGATCAGCCCGGCCAGATCGCGCAGTCTGAGCTGACGGGCGACTTCCTCGGCCGCTTCCAGATTGGTCGCAAGCGCGGTCTTCTCGATCGAGTGTTCGCGGGTCGACTTGCCCGAGTTCACGTCGATGGCGACCAGCGCCTCGGTCTGGTTGATGATGATGTAACCGCCCGACTTGAGCGTCACCTGGGGATGGATCAGCTTGTCGAGCTGCGCCTCGATGCCGGTCCGCGCCAGAATGGGCGCGGTGTCTTTCCACGGTTTGACCTGGCCGGTCTGGCCCGGCATCAGCATCTTCATGAAGTCCTTGGCTTCG
>CAZSFA010000150.1:0-6786 GCA_964606055.1 uncultured Oceaniradius sp.
GCTCTACTACGGGCACTTCTTCTGCCACGTGCTGCATCAGGACTACATCGTGCGCAAAGGGCACGACCCGGCGGCGCTGAAGGCGAAGATGCTGGAGATTCTGGACCGGCGCGGCGCCGAATACCCGGCCGAACACAATGTCGGGCATCTCTACC
This sequence comes from uncultured Oceaniradius sp., assembly GCA_964606055.1. Lineage (GTDB taxonomy): Bacteria > Pseudomonadota > Alphaproteobacteria > Rhizobiales > Rhizobiaceae > Roseitalea. The sequence continues at coordinate 156 of CAZSFA010000150.1, forward strand.
CGGCCAAGCCGGAGCTGGCCGCCTTTTACAAGGACTGCGATCCGACCAACACGCTCAATCCGGGCATCGGCAAGACGTCAAAGCGCAAGCACTACGCCTGAAATATAAGTCAACGGTTACGGCGCTTTGTCGGGCTCCGTGCCCAACCGCTTACCATTGAGCGCTTCCAGCCACAAAAGGTAGGCCGAATGGTCATGGCGTGGCATCGCCATGTCATGGGCGAGGGCGTGGTACGCATCGCGCGTCTTCTCGGTGAGCGGCAGGCTCAGCCCGGCATCGCGCGCCACTTCCAGGGCGTTGTTGAGATCCTTGAGTTGCAGTTCGAGCGGCCCGCCGGGCACGAAATCGCGGTCGATCATGCGCTGGCCGTGCAACTCCAGAATGCGGGAGGTGGCAAATCCGCCCATCAGCGCCTCGCGCAGGGCGACCGGATCGCAACCGCCTTCCTGGGCGAGCAACATGGCCTCTGACACCGCGCCGATGGTGACGGCGACGATGGTCTGGTTGGCGAGTTTTGCGACCTGGCCGGCGCCGTGCACGCCGACATGGGTGGACCGGCCCATGGCCGCAAACAGCGGTTCCGCATCGGCGTAGTCGTCCGCCGCGCCGCCCGCCATGATCGCCAGCGTGCCGTCGATGGCGCCGCGTTCGCCGCCGGAGACCGGCGCGTCGAGATGGCGGCGACCGCCGGCCTCGATCTTCGCCGCATGGTCACGCGCGACCGATGGCTGGATCGACGACATGTCGACGAACAGCGCGCTGGTGGGTGCGGCCTCGACCAGCCCTTCGTCGCCGAAATAGACCGCCGTCACGGCGGCCGAATCATCGACCATGGTGATCACCGCATCGGCGTTGGCGACGGCCTGGCGCGCGTCATCGGCGACGGTCGCCACATCGGCCAATGCTTGCGCCTTGGCCGGCGTGCGGTTCCAGACCGTGACGTCGAAGCCCGCCTTGGCGATGTTGCGCGCCATGGGTGCGCCCATGATGCCGGTGCCGATCACGGTGATGGTCTTGAGCGGCATGGTTGGTCCTCAGTTCTGGGTGTCGGCGATATGGGCGCGGATGACAGCGTGAAAATCGCTGTCGGCGACAAAGCCCGCTGCCTTGGCGCGGGTCGCCGTGAAGTCGCGCGCCCAACCGGCGACGATCTTGACGATCTGCTCGTCCGGCTGATGCTTGATCAGCGCGACGACGTCATTGCCGGCGACATCGCGCAGCGCATCGATCATCTCGGCGACCGTCACCGAAAGGCCCGGCATGGTCAGCGAACGGCGATGGCCCAGTACGCCCGTGTCCATCGTTGCGGCATGGGTCAGAAAACCGATTGCCGCGTCCGGGCTCGCCACCCAATGGCGCACGTCGTCGCTGACCGGCAGGATCGCTTCCTGGCCGGCGAGCGGTTCGCGGATGATGCCGGAGAAGAAGCCCGAGGCGGCCTTGTTGGGCTTGCCGGGGCGGACGACGATGGTCGGCAACCGCAGGCCGACGCCGTCCACCATGCCCTTGCGCGTGTAGTCGGCCAGCAGCAGTTCGCCGATGGCCTTTTGCGCGCCGTAGCTGGTGAGTGGCGCATGGATGAACTCGTCGCCGATCGGATCGTCGAACGGTGTGCCGAAAACGGCGATGGACGAGGTGAAGACGAAGCGCGGCGTGTAACCGTCGCCGGCGTGGCGCACCGCTTCCAGCAGGTAGCGCGTGCCGTCCATGTTGATCGCATAACCCTTGTCGAAGGCCACTTCGGCTTCGCCCGACACGATGGCGGCCAGGTGGAAGACGACGTCCGGCCTGTGGGCGATCAGACGTGCCGCCGTCGCGGCATCGGCGATGTCGCCGGTCTCTTCCTCAATCGCCGGGCCGCCCGTTGACAGGTTCGCCTGCACGACGTCGAAGGCATGGATGGTGTCGATGGCCTTGCCGCCCAGAGTGCCGGCGCCGATCAGGTGCTCGGCAAGCCGCCGGCCAACCATGCCGGCCGCGCCGATGATCAATACACGCATGATGGATGTCTCCCTCAGACCGCCGCGGCGCCGGATTCTCTGCCCGGTACATCGGCGCGCGGCTATCCTAATGGGCGGCCGTCGGGCCGACAATGCCGGTCGACGGATTAGCGGTTCGGTGCGCGTGCCGGCTCGATCAGGTCCCAGCGATTGCCGAACGGGTCGCGGAAGACGGCCACCATGCCGTACGGCTCCTGGCGCGGGTCCTCGAGAAACTGCGCACCGCCGGCGATGAACGCGGCATGATCGCGGGCGAAGTCGTCGGTCTCCAGGAAGAAGCCGACCCGGCCGCCGGTCTGGTTGCCGATGGCGGCCTCTTGCGCCGCGCCGTCAGCGCGCGCCAGCAGCAGGGCGGTTCCGGCGCCAGCGGGCGCGACCCGCACCCAGCGTGTGCCGCCGCCCAGATCGGTGTCTTCAATGAGGTCAAATCCAAGTGCGTCGCAATAAAACGCGATGGCCGCCGCATGGTCGGGGACCACAAGGGTGATGAGCGAAATGCGCGCCGTCATTCGGCGGCGATGGTTTGCGCGCCCGCAAGCCAGTCCCGCGAACGCATTTCGATCAGGCGCGATGCCGTGCGCTGGAACTCGAAGGCTTCGGTGCCGGAGGTGCCGGCGTAAAGATCGTCCGGTTCGGCAGCGGCCGAGACAACCAGCTTGTTGCGGTTGTCGTAGAGCGTGTCGATCAGGTTGATGAAGCGCTTGGCCTCGTTGCGCTGTGCCGGACCGATCACCGGCACGTTCTCCACCATCAGCGTATGATAGCTGCGCGCGATCGTCATGTGATCGCGGGCGCCGAGCGGCGCCTCGCACAGATCGGCGAAGGTGAAACGCGCCGCGTCGAAGGCGGCCGCGGGCACGGGTATGGCGCGGCCCTTGAGCCGGATCTCGGTCGACGGCGACGGCGCGCCACCGGTCAGTTGCATCCACGCCGCTTCCATCGCCATCTCGGTCTCTGGGCCGAGCGGCGTCCGGTAGAGCGGCGTTTCGGCGAGCCGCCCCAGCCGGTAGTCGCGCTGCGCGTCGAGATTGAAGATTTCCGTGTGCGCCTTCAGCACATCAATGAAGGGCAGGAACAGGCTGCGATTGAGCCCGTCGCGGTAGAGATCGTCCGGTGGAACGTTCGAGGTCGCCACCAGCACCACGCCGCGCTCGAACAGCGCCGAGAACAGCCGCGACAGGATCATGGCGTCGGCGATGTCGGTGACGGTGAACTCGTCAAAGCACAGCACCTTGGCCTCGTCGGCCAGCGCGCGCGCAACGGGCGGGATCGGATCGTCGCCCTTGACGGCGCCTTCCTTCAGCGCCCTGCGATGGGCGGCGATGCGGTCATGGGCGTCGGCCATGAAATCGTGGAAATGGGCGCGCCGCTTGCGCTTTTCGGGGCAGGCGCGGAAGAACATGTCCATCAGCATGGTCTTGCCGCGGCCCACCGAGCCGTGAATGTACAGCCCGCGCACCTGGTTGCGGCGCGGTGCGCGCTTGGCGAACAGCCAGCCCAGCGACGACGATTTGGAGGCGAGCCGCGCGGCGGCGATGTCACTGTTGAGCGCATCGAGCCGGGCGACCAGCGCTTCCTGCGCCTGGTCGAGCACGATCGCGCCGTCGGCGGCGATCTCGCGGTAGCGATCGATCAGACTGTCACCGGGGCTGACGCGCTCCGGCATGGCATCGGCCTCCGCAGATCAGCGCGCCAGGCTCAGCGCCTGGCCACTGGTGGTCTGGCCGTCGAAGCGGCCTTCGCCGGACTGGAACAGCGAGGCGACGCGATTGCCGCTGGAATCGTTCAAAACGACCTGATTGCCGCTCACGTCCCATGAGGAGATGGCGGCCACTTCGCCGGGGCAGCCGCGCGAGGCGGCACGCAGGCCGGCGGCCGATTGGGTCAGTGCCATGAACATCTGACAGCTTGCGCCCTGGGTCGAAACGCGCCACGCGCCGACCATGGTGTCGCGGCTGACGGGCGTGGTCGAAGCCACCTGAGTGCCGCCGTCAACGCCGACACCGGTGCCGTCCGTGGTGCCGATGGCGTTGGGGTCGTTGGGATCGACGGGCGCAACAAGGCCCGGCTGGGTTCCGCCCGGCGCGGTGGGGAAGTTGCCCTGCGCCGTCTGCGGTCCGCTGGGCGGCGGCAACTGGCCGCTGGTCACGGTGCCGGACGGGGCGGGCGACAAGGGCGCCGGCTGTGTGTTGAGACTGCCGAACCGGGGGCTGGTGCATGCTGCAACCAGCGTCGCCGTCGCGACGATGGCGACGATCGAACCGAGAGGTTTGGTGCCCATGGGTGTCTCCATATTGCACGGTCGTGCCGATCCGCGCCTTGTGCCTTGCATGCGACCGCACCGACCGCCGCATCAATGCCGACGCGCGATCATGACGATCGGCGCCCGGCTTGCGATGCGCGATCGCAATGATCGACGCCTGCGTCCCTTCGTGGTCCTATAAAAAGGCGAAAGAAAGAAAAGACAAGGTTAACGCGGGGCTAACCAAGCCCCGCAGAATGCAAACTTTCGGCGCAACGCCGCCCGCCGCCCCCGGGGCACCGCGCCGGTCGCCCAGGGGGCGATCGGGGCATACCGCCCGGGCGCGGATTCAAGGCTATGCGTCGGACTTTTCGGCCTCGGCGGGCGCGTCTTCGGCAGGTGCCTCGGCCGCCGTCTTGGCGGCTTCTGCCGCTTCTTCTTCCTTCATGCGCTGCTCTTCCAGCCGCTCCTGGGCCTTCTGCCCCGGCTTGGCCTTGTTGGGGTTGTTGCGCGGCGCGCGCTCGGCAAGACCGGCCTCGGCCAGAAAGCGCAGAACGCGATCGGTGGGCTGTGCGCCGACGCCGAGCCAATGCTTGATGCGCTCCTCATCGAGCGTCACGCGGGGCTTGTCGCCGTCCTTGGGCAGCATCGGGTTCCAGGCGCCGACGCGCTCGATGAAACGGCCGTCGCGCGGCGAACGGACGTCGGCGACGACGATGTGATAATAGGGCCGCTTCTTGGAGCCGCCGCGGGCAAGGCGCAGTTTGATTGCCATTTTCAGTGTTTCTCCTGTTCAGATCTGGTTCGTGTCGGTTGATGGGTCGTCGGCGCGGGCGACCAGGTCCACGCCGGTCTCGCCGGCCGCCACCGCCTCGTGATGGCGGATGACATGCGCGATGATGAAGTTGAGGTAGACCTCGGTGAAATCGGGGTTGAAGCGCGCATCGTTGGCCAGCGTGCGCAGCCGCTCGACCTGCTCGGCCTCGCGGACCGGATCGGCCGGCGGCAGATCATGGGTCGCCTTGAGCCGGCTGACGGTCTCGGTGCAACGAAACCGCTCGGCCAGCATGTAGATGATGGCCGCGTCGATGTTGTCGATCGAGGCACGCATGTCGCGCAGCAGCACGCGGGCGCGTTCGGTGTCTTTATCGGCAGTCGTCATGGGCGGGTCTCGTCTTCTGTGGCAGGTCGGGTCGGGCGTGTCGGGTCGGGCCGGATCAGTCAGGCTGCGTGTTGGCCGTCGAGGAACCGGTCGGGCGGCAGGTGGCGCCAGATGTCGGCGGTGAAGCCGGACATGGCAACGCCGGTCTTTTCGCGCGTCGCGCCGAGCTTGCGGGCAACCCCTTGCGAGGCCCGATTGTCGACATCGATGGCGCTGATCGCCGTCATCCAGCCCAGGTTCTCATAGGCGTGGCGCAGGGCGCGCGATGCGGCTTCGACCGCCAAACCCCTGCCGTGCGCCGAGGCGACCAGCCCGTAGGCGATTTCGGGTTCCGGCCAGCCATCGGGAAACCAGTTGCCGACATAGCCGACGAAAGCGTCGGTCTGCTTGTCGGCGAGCGCCCACATGCCGTAGCCGCGCAAGGCCCAATGGCCGATATAGCTGGCCATGCGCCGCCACACGACGCGCGGCTCTTCCAGTCCGCCGACGAAGCGCGCCGTACGCGCGTCGGCGTAGAACGCGCACAACGGCGCGTGATCGGCCGGAGTGAAGCCGCGCAGCACCAGCCGTTCGGTCTCAAGCACCGGTATGTCGATTGCGCCGTAGCTCATGTGCTCGCGTGCCCGGACAGGAAGGTTTCGGGTGGCAGGTGGCGCCAGATGTCGGCGGTGAAACTGGTGACCGTGACGCCCTCTTGCTCGCATGTGGCGCCAAGCTTGCGGGCCACGCCCTGCGAAGCGCCGTTGCCGGCATCGATCAGGCTGATCGCGGTTGTCCAGCCAAGGTCTTGATAGGCAAAGCGCAGCGCGGCGCGCGCGGCCTCGGTCGCGTAACCCTTGCCGTGATGGGCCTTTGCCAGCGAATAGCCGATCTCGCCGTCGGGCCAGCCGAACGGCCGCCAGGGCCCGCAATAGCCCACGAAGCGGCCGGTCGCCTTTTCCTCGATCGGCATCAGGCCGTAGCCGCGCATCGCCCAATGGCCGATCAGCATGGCGATCATGCGCCAGCTGTCGGCGTCGCTGCGGGTGCCGCCGGTGAAGCGCGTCACCTCGGCATCGTGACCCATTTCGGCAACGCCGGCGTGATCGTCCTCGCGCCAGCCGCGCAGGATCAGCCGTTCGGTCTCGATCACCGGGATGTCGATGGCGGCCGGCGTCATTGCAGCACGACCCTTTGCCGGGGGGCGTTGTCGGGTGCTGCGCCGGTTGCATCCAGCGTCAAGCCGCT
>CAZSFA010000151.1:0-6736 GCA_964606055.1 uncultured Oceaniradius sp.
TCCTTTTCCAAGCGCTTTATGATCTTTCTCGAATTGGTTTCGATCATAAATCGCCCCGATGATGCGCATTTATATACACACTTCAGTGTTGGTTCTCAAGCTCATATGAAACGCCTCTATGACAACGCGCTGATCTACGGCCGGCTGTTCACCGTCGACCGGCCGCATCTTGTCGAACGCTACAACCGGGCGCTTCAATCGTTTCGCCTGCCGGTCACCAAGCTTGACAGTTTCGAGATCGACCGCACCGGGTTTTCGCCGCAGGTGGCCGCCGAACTGGGCAATGAGGACTATCTGGACCCGCAGGGCATCAACCGCCGCTTCATCATCCTGACGCCGATGCAGGCGCGGCTGCCCGTGGTGCACACGCGTTTTTCCAATACCGGCGCGCTGATGTACGAATTCTACACGGCCAATGCCCGTTCGATCCACGCGCTGACGATCAAGGACGTGATCTATGGCGAGATCGAAGACAATGTCTCGCGCATCGACGACATTGAGGATCTGCTGTCCATCGAACAGGTGCGCTTCAAGGTGCTGTCGGCGGAGAACGTGCTGGGCAAGGCGTCCGAACTGCGCACGCTGGTCGACCGGCTGAAGACCGAGCCGGACGCATGGCGCGATGATGACATGCTCGAACGCATGGTCGATCTGGCCAAGGTCACCGGCGACATTCGCGGCAACCAGCTTGTGCCCGACCAGGTGGTGTTCCGCCACAATGCGTTCTGGACGGCACATTTCGGCGGCACCTTCATCTTCGTCGACAAGCCGATGACGACGGTCGTCTGTGATCCGTCGGCGCCCGGTTTTCGGCGGTCGCGGCCCTGGCAGGTCAGCTATCTGTCGATCGACGATGCCGAGCGCGTGTTCCAGTTTCTGGCGCGCAGCGGCCGCATCGACCTGCCGCGTGCGTCATGGCTGGAAGGCGCGGGCTTCATCGACCATCGCATGGACATGGCACTGCGCGGTCTGGTGCACGAGGTCGAACCCGATCGCGATCTGACCGCGCTTGACCCGATCTGGCAGCAAGCCTGGCTCACGCGCAACGCCGGCCTCGTCAATCGTGACGGGATCTACCCCTTCCTTCATACCGCCAAGCGCGAACTGGCACGCACCGGCCGGGTCGATATCGACAATGTCGAGGCACGACACCGGTTCCAGATCGTGCGCGCCAAGCCCGACCATCCCGACGCTTGGCTGACCAATCGCCTGATCAGCACATTCACGCCGCGTGATTTCGTGTCCCGCTACGTGTTCAACAAGCAGGGCTTTTATGCCGACTATGCCGACTACAACGAGGTGTTGCGCGAGCATGTTGTGGAGACGCTGAAAAGCACCTATCTGACCGACAAGGCCGGGCTGCGCAGGCGGCTGTTCGGCCTTCCCTGAGCCGCCCAACGGGAGTAGCCCGGCATGCTCGATCCCATCATCGCTTTCTTCCGCCGCGTGCTGAGCGCGATTGGCCAGGGACTGAGGCGTCTGATCGCCTGGCTGTTTTGGCCGTTCGGGGCGTTTCGGCGCTGGCTGCGAGGGCGCGGCTGGTTCGTCAAGATCCCGGTCTTCGCCGTCCTGGTCCTTCTGGTGCTCGGCTACGGCTACATGTTCTACATCACGCAGTTCTGGCGCGGCTTCGATCCGGACTATGTCGCCGGCTACGACTACAGCGCCATCACGGTTGGCGCCGGCGAGCAGACCGGAGACGGCAGCTGCCAGCCTTCGGCGATGGTTCAGATGACCGCCGACCTGCTCGACCGCAACGTCAATCAGGACATCTGGGTATCGTCCAATCCGCTGCACAAGGCGGGCTTCTTCTTCATCACGCCTTGGCGCTACACGCCGTTCTTCGACAACAAGGCCGCGTTCCAGCTCGGCACCAACCAGGCGATCCGGCGCACGGCGGTGGAGATGGTCGACCGGCTGGGCCGGGTCCGCGGCACATCGTCGATCAACACCAACCTGCAGCAGGCGCGCGAAGCGGCGAACTATCGTGAAGATGCCTGGTTCGTCACCTTCAGCCCGCCCTTCCTGCAACCGACCACGCAGGCGCGGATGCGCGACGCGCGCGGCCATCTTCTGGCCTTCAACGAGGAACTGGAAGCGTGCGAGGCCGATTTCGACGCCCGTGCGGACAACCTCCTGCAGTTCATCGACCGGATCACCGCTGATATCGGCTCGACATCGGAGATCCTGCAGCGGCGCATGGAGCAGGCCTCGTTCTTCGGGTTCGACCGCAGGGCCGATGACCGGTTCTGGTTCACCTACGGCCAGCTCTATGGCTATTACGGCATTCTGACCGCCGCCCGCAGCGACTTCCGCGATGTGTTCGAGCAGCGCAATCTGGACAGCCTTTGGGAGCGCATCGACGAACAACTGGCCAACGCGCTGCAGGTCCGGCCGCCGTTCGTCGCCAATGGCAGCGCATCGAGCCTGGTCAAGTCGCACCTGGAATCGATCGGGTTCGACCTTTTGCGCGTGCGCTCAAACCTGGTCGAAATGCGCGATATCCTCGATCGCTGATCCTGGTGATGCCGGCGGCAAGGCCAAGCCGCTGGCCGATCGCGTCGGGCATGGTGCTTGCGTTTTTCGCTTCGGCAGACCGGGTTTTCGTGCCGGTTTGGGGCAGCGGTTCTCGTTGCGCACAATAATCGCCCAGGTTGTGTCGTTTTTTGTTTACATATTAATAGTTGTATAATACTGGTTGAGCAACCTATACGGGATCACAGGTTTGGTTCCCCTGCTTACACCAGTCCTGTGAAACGGCCTTGGGGCCGTGGAGAGACCGGGTCAATCCGCCCGATCCGGTCTCTCCTTTTTTTTGTCCATTGTTCCGCTGCCAGCCCGTCATGCCAATGGCCACCATCTTGGCGATTGCACTGACCGGCCTTGGCCGCTAACATCGCCGTCATGAACACGATCTGCGTCAATGTCGGCTGGTGGCTGTCGCCTTAAGGCGGCGCGCACGCATGTTCGACATGACGGCCAACCGCCCTGCACCCGAGGGCGGTTTTTTTGTGGCTGGTCGCGGGTTGGGCATGACAGGAGAGCGGCATGACCGCATTTGGTGCCGACCGGTCCGGCGACGAGACCGAAACCTACACAACGCGCGGCGGCGTTCGCGTCACGCGCACGCGGCGCTTGGCCGACTACGGCAGCGCGCTCGACGGCTATATCGATGCGCTCGACACGCGCCTGGGCGCGGTCCTGTCGTCGAACTACGAGTATCCGGGCCGCTACCAGCGCTGGGACACCGGAATCGTCGATCCGCCGGTGATGATCGCCGCCCGGCGGCGGCAGATGACAATCTCGGCGCTCAATGCGCGCGGCGGGCCGATGATCGCGATGATCGCCGACGCGCTGGAGGGGCACGGCCATATCGCCGCCATGGAACGCGGCGACGACAGGCTTGCGATCACCATCGCCGAGCCGGGTCGCGTCGTCACCGAGGAAGAACGATCGCGCGCGCCGACCGTCTTTTCGGTGCTCCGCGCGATCATTGCGCATTTCTCCTCGCCCGACGATGACGACCTGATGCTGTTTGGCGCGTTCGGCTACGACCTGGCCTTCCAGTTCGATCCGATCGAGGAACAACTGCCGCGCGATCCCGATCAGCGCGATCTGGTGCTGTTCTTTCCCGACGCCATCCTGGTCGCGGACAACCATTCGGCGCGCGCCTGGGTCGATTCCTACGAGTTCGAGGCGGGCGGCCGGAGCACCGCCGGCATGGCGCGCGATGCGGTTACCGACCCGTTCCAGCCGACCGATGTCGAGCCGCCGCGCGGCGATCACGCGCCGGGCGAATATGCGCGCCTGGTCGCCACCGCCAAGGACAGGTTCCTGCGCGGCGATCTGTTCGAGGTCGTGCCCGGTCAGATGTTCCATGAGCGGGTAGCGACGACGCCTTCGGCGATCGCACGGCGGCTCAAGGCGACCAATCCGGCGCCTTACTCGTTCTTCTTCAATCTCGGCGGCAACGAGTTCCTGATCGGTGCTTCGCCCGAGATGTTTGTTCGCGTCACGGGACGGCGCATCGAAACCTGCCCGATCTCGGGCACGATCGCGCGCGGCGAGGATGCGATCTCGGATTCGGAGCAAATCCTAAAACTGCTGAACTCGAAGAAGGATGAGTCCGAGCTGACCATGTGCTCGGATGTCGACCGGAACGACAAGAGCCGGGTGTGCGAACCCGGCAGCGTCAAGGTGATCGGGCGTCGCCAGATCGAGATGTATTCGCGCCTCATCCACACGGTCGATCATGTGGAAGGTCGGCTGCGCGAGGGCATGGACGCATTCGACGGGTTTCTCAGCCATGCTTGGGCGGTCACTGTGACCGGCGCGCCCAAACTGTGGGCGATGCGTTTCATCGAGGCGCATGAGAAGAGCCAGCGCGCCTGGTATGGCGGCGCAATAGGCATGGTGAAGTTCAACGGCGACATGAACACCGGCCTGACGCTGCGCACCATCCATGTCCGCGACGGCATCGCCTCGGTGCGCGCCGGCGCGACGCTGCTCTATGATTCCGACCCCGATGCCGAGGAGGCCGAGACCGAGTTGAAGGCGTCGGCCCTTCTGGCCGCGATCCGTCAGTCGGGCACGTCGAACGCCAGTCCGGGCCCGCGCGAGGCGCGCCGGGTCGGGCAGGGCGTGCGCATCCTTCTGGTCGACCATGAGGACAGTTTCGTCCACACGCTGGCCAACTACTTCCGCCAGACCGGCGCTGAGGTGCGTACGGTGCGCTCGCCGGTCAGCGAAGCGGTCCTTGCCGAGCAACGGCCCGATCTTGTCGTGCTGTCGCCGGGGCCGGGCCTGCCGGCCGACTTCGACTGCAAGGCGACGATCAGGAAGGCGCGGGCGCAAAGCCTGCCGATCTTCGGCGTGTGCCTGGGATTGCAAGCACTGACCGAGGCCTATGGCGGCGAGTTGCGCCAGCTTGGCACGCCGATGCACGGCAAGCCGTCGCGCATTCGCGTGCATGAGCCGGGCACGGTGTTTGCCGGTCTGCCCACCGAGATCGTCGTAGGGCGCTATCATTCGGTGTTTGCAGATCCGGTGCGCCTGCCCGAGGAGTTCGATGTGACGGCCGAGACCGATGACGGCGTGGTGATGGGCATCGAGCACCGGCACGAGCCGGTGGCGGCGGTGCAGTTCCACCCCGAGAGCATCATGACGCTGGGGGGTGACGCCGGCATGAAGATGATCGAGAACGTGGTCGGCCGGCTGGTGGCGCGCGCCGACGGTTGATCTGCGCGCCGGCCTCGCCTAAGAGCGTTGCATGTCCACGATGCGCGACATCGCTTGTTTGTCTGCCGCTCCGGCCTCGGCCGGCCGCACCCGCGCGCTTGGTCTTCTCCTTCTTATCGGCGGCTGCCGGGCCTGATCTTTGACAGGGCGCCCGGTGGTCGAACATGGCGGGCCCGTGCCCGTCCGCCCCGTCGGCTTTACAACCATCAACGAATGATCGACACACCCGCCAGACGGGACGCATCGCGCGCGATGCGAGGAGAGACCAGATGAATACCCATATCACCCCGGCCGCCGGCGGCGCGGCGCGCAAGGCCGGCATGCCGGCGGCACCGGACAAGTACAGGCCCTATCCGCCGATCGACCTGCCCGACCGCACCTGGCCGACACGAGCGATCACCGAAGTGCCGGTCTGGTGCTCGGTGGACCTGCGCGACGGCAACCAGGCGCTGATCGAGCCGATGGGCCATGAGCGCAAGACGCGCATGTTCGCGCTGCTCTTGCAGATGGGCTTCAAGGAGATCGAGATCGGCTTTCCGTCGGCCTCGCAGACCGATTTCGACTTCGCGCGCTGGTGCGTGGAGGAGGGCAATGTGCCCGCCGACGTCTCATTGCAGGTTCTGGTCCAGTGCCGGCCCGAACTGATCGACCGGACATTCCAATCGCTTGAGGGCGCGCATCGCCCGATCGTGCATTTCTACAACTCGACAAGCGAGTTGCAGCGGCGGGTGGTGTTCGGCAAGGACGTTGCCGGGATCAGGCAGATCGCGACCGACGCGGCCAAGATGATCACCGACATGGCGGCCAGGGCCGGCGGTGGCTACCGGTTCGAATACTCGCCCGAGAGCTTCACGGGAACCGAGCTGGAAGTGGCGCTGGAGATCTGCAACGCCGTCACCGAGATCGTCCAGCCGACGCCTGACAACAAGCTGATCCTCAACCTGCCGTCGACGGTGGAGTTGGCAACGCCCAACATCTATGCCGACCAGATCGAGTGGATGTGCCGCAACCTGGACAAGCGCGATTCGGTCATCGTCTCGCTGCATCCGCACAACGACCGCGGCACCGCCGTCGCGGCGACCGAACTGGCGCTGATGGCTGGCGCCGACCGGGTGGAGGGCACCTTGTTCGGCAATGGCGAGCGCACGGGTAATGTGGACATCGTCACGCTGGCGCTGAACATGTTCACGCAGGGTCTCGATCCGCAGCTGGATGTCACCGACATCAACCATGTCCGCGACGTCTATGAGCACTGCAATCAACTGACCGTGCCCGAGCGCCACCCCTATGTGGGCGAACTGGTCTACACTGCCTTTTCAGGGTCGCATCAAGACGCCATCAACAAGGGCATGAAGGCAATCCAGTCGGCGCAGACGCCGCTGTGGGAGGTGCCGTACCTGCCGATCGATCCCGAGGATGTCGGCCGCACCTATGAGGCGATCATCCGCATCAACTCGCAGTCGGGCAAGGGCGGCATCGCCTATATCCTGTCGGCCGA
>CAZSFA010000152.1:0-6664 GCA_964606055.1 uncultured Oceaniradius sp.
TGAGCGCCTTGCTGGGCATTGGCGCGGCCCATGTCGACCGGATCGGGCGGGTCGACGGGGCCTTTCGGCAAGGCGCGTCCAATCCGGGCCGGATGCGCGAATGGGTCGGCGGATGCATGGGCAATGTGCTGCGTGTGGTGGTCGGCCAGGGTCCGGGCGATGTCGGGCTGCTTTCGGCGCGCGGTGGCGATGCGTCTGGCCATGCCGTCGAGCAGATGCTGGTCGAACACGGCATCACGGACCACAGTGCCGTGTTTCTGGACCGGGCGACGGCGAGCTACACGGCGATCCTCGATTCGGCCGGCGGGGTGCAGGCGGCGCTCGCCGATATGGAGGTGTACGAGACCGGATTGGCGCGCCATCTGCGGCGATCCGATGCCCGGGCGCAGATGGCGGCGGCGGCGCGCATTGCTGTCGACGCCAATCTGCCTGAACAGGCGATCGGCTTGGTGGTCGAAGCGGCGCAACGTGCCGTCGTCGCGCTGGCGGTTTCGCCGGCCAAATGTGTGCGTCTGGTGCCCTGGCTGGATCGGCTGGATCTGCTGATCATGAACCGAAGGGAACTGGCGGCGTTGGCCATGCGGCTGGATCAGGCTGTCGAAGCCACGTCCGAGGCCCATGTTGGGCATCTGGCGCGCGCCGGTCTCGGCGCTGCCGTGGTCACCGATGGCGCCGGTCCCGTCCTTGTCATGGCCGAGGACCGGCTCTGGTCGGTTCCTGTGCCGCCCTTGGCCGACACGGTGCGCGATGTGACCGGCTCCGGCGATGCGCTGGCCGGTGTCGTGATTGCGCATGCGCAGAGCAGCGGCCTGGTCGACGCCGTGCGCCTGGGCATCGCGGCCGCCGGCGTCACTGCATGCCATGACGGACCGTTTGCGCCGCAACTGGCCAAATGCGATCTCGACGCAATGGTCGGTGCGCACGCGACCGTCAGCGATCTCGGCCCGATCTGATTCGCCAGAGGAGCATGTGATGGAAAACTGGCTGACATGGTCGCCACAGGTCGATGCGGCCCGGCGCGAAGGCCGGCCGATCGTCGCGCTCGAATCGACCATCCTGACCCATGGCATGCCGGCGCCGGCCAATCTGGACATGCTCGCCCGCGTCGAGGCGGCGGTGCGCGGTGCCGGCGCCGAACCGGCAACGATCGCCGTCATCGACGGCACGGTGCGGATCGGGCTCGGTTCCGCGGACGCCCAATCGCTGGCCACCAACAGGGCAGCGATGAAGCTGTCGCGCGCGGACCTCGCCTTTGCCTGCGCTCAGGGCCGAACCGGTGGCACCACCGTGGCGGCGACGATGATGCTTGCTCATGCGGCGGAAATCGCCGTCTTTGCGACCGGGGGCATCGGCGGCGTTCATCGCGGGGCGGCATCCACATTCGACATCTCGGCCGATCTTGATGAACTTGCCCGCACGCCGGTCGTCACAGTGTGCGCCGGCGCAAAAGCGATCCTCGATCTGCCCAAGACGCTGGAAGCGCTTGAAACGCGGGGCGTGCCGGTCATCGCCTTCAGGCAGGACGCCTTTCCGGCGTTCTGGTCGCGCGACAGCGGGCTGCGCGCGCCGCTGCGACTCGATGATCCGACAGCGATCGCCCGTCTGGTCACAACGCGCACCGAAATGGGCGCATTGGGCCATGGCGGCATTCTGGTTGCCAATCCTGTGCCGGCGGACGACGAGATCGCGCGGTCCGAGATGGCCGTCCATATCGATCAGGCGACACGCGAGGCAGCCGCCGAAGGTGTGTCGGGCAAGGAGGTCACGCCATGGCTTCTGGCGCGGCTGGTCGATCTGACGGGCGGCCGCAGCCTTGCCACCAACATCGCGCTTGTTGAAAACAACGCCGCACTCGCCGGACGAATCGCGGTGGCGCTGGCGCGGCCATGAGCGCGCGCCGGAAACCGGCCATGTTGTCATCGTCCGCGCCGACCGGCATGATAGGGCACTTGAAAAAGCCATCGCCAAAGCGCAGCCCGCATGCAAAACCTGTCCGCCTTCGATCTGTTCGCAGCCCTTGACCCGGCGCTTGACCAGCGGTTCTCCGGCCAGTGCGCGATCGCCGATTTCGGCGAGAACGAACTGGTGCTCGACTTCGATGATGAAACGCACGATGTGTTCCTGATCATCTCGGGGCAAATCCGGGTGATCCTGCGGATCGCCACCGGCCGCGAGATCATTCTGGGCGAGTTCGGTCAGGGTGCGTTTTTCGGCGAGTTGGCGGCGATCGACGGGGCGCGCCGGTCGGCCAATGTGACGGCCATGGTCCGCACGCGCCTGTTGCGCGTGCCGCAAGCGGTCTTTCTGGAGATCCTGCGCCAATCGCCCGATGTCGCGGTCGAGTTGATGCGCACGCTGTCATCGCGCATTCGCATGCTCAACACGCGCCTTGCCGAACACTCATTCCTGAAGGCCAAGTACCGGCTTTACTCCGAACTCATCCGGCTGTCGCGGCCAAGGCCCGGCCGCGACGGGCAGCGCGTCGTCAGTCCGCCGCCGGTGCAGCAGGATCTCGCCGAGCGCATCGGTTGCCGTCGCGAAGTGGTCAGCCGGGAGATCGCCAAGCTCGAACGCGAAGGCACCATCGAGCGCAATCGCGGCGCGCTGGTTCTGGCCGATATGGGCGAGTTGAACCGCCGGCTGAGCGAAGGCTGGGATCAGGGCGGCGCCTGACGCCCCGTGCCTGGCACGCCCGTGCCGCGCGATCGACCTCAGTTCAGATGCTGGGTCGGATCGACGGGCGTTGCGTCCTTGCGGACCTCGAAATGCAGTTGCGGCTGGCGGGCGCTGCCGCTCATGCCGGACGCGGCGATCGTCTGTCCACGTTCAACGGTGTCGCCGCGGTTGACCTTCATGTCGCTGAGATGGCCATAGACGGTGACCACGCTGTCCTCGTGGCGCACCAGAATGGTCTGGCCGAACTCCTTCAGGCCATCGCCGGCATAGATGACCACGCCGTTCTCGGCCGCCTTGACGTCGGTGCCGACCGGAACGGAAATGTCGATCCCGTCATTGGGCCGGCCGCCAGAGTTGCTGCCGAACGCCGACACGACCCGACCGCGCACGGGCCAGCGCATGGTGCTGATACCGGTCGCTTCGGGCGCGCGGGCGGTCTCGACAGTCTCAAGACGGGTGACCGAGCCCTGATCGATGCGCCGCGCCGGTGCGGGCGTGTTCTCGACCGCGCCGGTGACGACCGGATCGACATTGGCGGACGCGACCTGCGTCGGCGAAGCGGGCGTTGCGGCAAGGCCCGGAATGATCAGGCTCTGGCCGATGCGCACCATGTCGCTCTCAAGGCCGTTGGTGCGCTTGATGGCGGCGATCGATGCTCCGGTGCGCCGCGAAATCGCCGACAGCGTGTCGCCGGACTGCACCGTGTAGCGGCCGCCCTGCACGGTTGCCGGCGCGGCAGCGGCAGGCTGGACCGCCGGAGCCGGCGCCTGGGCGACAGCGGGCGCGGCGGCGGGAATGGTGCCGTGCGGCCGTGCGGCCGGCAGCGGCAGCCGCGCGGGATTGACCTCTGCCCGCCCGCCGGTGCTGGCCCGCGCCGAACGGACGCCGGCATTGGCGTCGGGTGCCGAAATGCCGGCCGTGCGGCCATGCACATAGGTCGGGATCAGGATGCGCTGGCCCGCCTGGACGCCGCGCGGATCGGAGATCGTGTTTACCCGCATCAGCGCGTCGACCGGCACGCCATAGCGCTTGGTCAGATTGTACAGTGTCTCACCCTGGCGCAGCGTCACATAGGTGCCGCCGGTTGCGGTCCAGCCCGCTTCGCCATCGCCGCGCGCGGGCGTCTGCGGCGCCACCTGCTGTACGGTCGGCGCTTGCGGTGCGGGCGCTGCGGCGGGCTGCGCGTGTACGATCGGGATCTGTCGCGGCTGGGCGGCCGGTGCCTGCGCGACAGGCGCGGGCCGGGCTTGAGCAGGCGGCGCCATCGGCTGGCGGCCGACAGCGGCCGGCGTTGCCGGCACGTTGCGCACCGAGCCGGTCAGCGTCGGATCGACACCCATGCGCTGCGCGGCCTGAGGGGCAAGGACCGGCGCCGTTTGCGGGGCGGCCTGCGCGGGGCGCGTCGCATCGCCGGGAAAGGGTGTCTGAACGGGTTCGGGCGGACGCACGGGCACGGCGCTTGTGTACATGCCGTCGGTGAAGCGCATGACGTCGCCCGCACAGCCCGAGACCAGACCGGCCAGCACGAGCAATGAAGCAGACGACAGCGCCGATGCCGGACGCCTCGGGGCAGCTGTGTTACGCATTACTCATCTTGCCCTTGTTCATATTCGAGGCAATTAGAACGCGTTAATGTTACTGCGCGGTTAAGCGGGTGCCGCACGGGTGCCGCATGAGCGGACAACCGGTTGCCTAAAGCGCCTCCGGCAGACCCGTCGATGCCAGTTGAGCGCGCACCGTGCCGATGTCCTCGCGCTCATAGCGGCTGCCGACCTTGGTCAGCCGCGCCAGGATCTGCACCTCGTCGGGCGCGCCGATCGGGCACACCAGCTTGCCGCCCGAGACCATCAGGTCGGCATAGGCGCGCGGCACGCTGTCGAGCGCCGGCCAGACCACGATGCGATCGAACGGGCCATCGGTGCTGCCGTCGAGACCGTCACCTCGGCTGATCATGACGTTGTCGATCTTCAGCGCGCGCAGGCGGCTTTGCGCGGCTTCGGTCAGCGACCGGTAACGCTCGATCGAATAGACGCGCTTGGCGAGCTTGCCCATCACGGCAGCGGTGTAACCCGATCCGGTGCCGATCTCGAGCACACGATGGTTTTCCTCCAGCTCCAGCGCGCTCAGGATCATCGCCTGATGGTCGAGGCCCTCGAGCGTCGATCCGCAGTCGATCGGGATCATGCGCGAGGACCAGACGGCGCTGTGATATTCGGGTTCGACGAAGCTGCGCCGCGGCACGGCCTCGATCGCCGTCATCAGCGCCTTGCCGTCAAGCGCGACCGCGCGCATGCGCAGCAGGAAGGCGGCAAAGCCTTCCCGGTCGATGGTCGCAAGGCCGGTGGCCATGGCAACGGCGCGGTTCACGTCAGCGCTGCCTCCACGGTCCGGAGCACGTCGTGGGCGGTCAGGTCCAGCTTGAGCGGCGTGACCGAGATGAAATCGTCGCGCAATGCGGCGATGTCGGACGCGCCCTTGGCCTCGATCGGCGACCGGCCGAACCGCATCCAGAAATAGGGAAAGCCGCGCCCGTCCTGGCGCTCTTCCATGAACAGGCCATGCAGCAGCTTGCCCTGGGTGGACACCTTGACGCCACGCACCTCGGCGGCCCGGCAGCGAGGGAAGTTCACGTTCAGAAACGTGCCCTCGGGCATGTCGACGTCGACCAGCTTGCGGATCAGGTCGGGCGCATGCGCCTCGGCCACCGACCACGGCACGATGCGGCGGTTGTCGGCGAAGTTGTAGGCCTGGCTGAGCGCGATCGAACGCACACCCAGGAGCGTGCCCTCCATCGCGCCGGCGACCGTGCCGGAATAGGTGATGTCATCGGCGATGTTCTGGCCCGAGTTGACGCCCGACAGCACCAGATCGGGCTTTTCGGGCATCACATGCGTCACCGCCATGATGACGCAATCGGTCGGCGTGCCACGCAGCGCGAAGCGCTTTTCGTCGATCTCTCGCAACCGCAGCGGATCGTTGAGCGTCAGCGAATGGGCGAGGCCCGACTGATCGGTTTCCGGTGCGACGACCCACACATCGTCGGACAATTGCGCCGCAATGCGTTCGAGCACCGACAGCCCCTCGGCGTGGATGCCATCGTCATTGGTCAGAAGGATGCGCATGTGGTGTCCTTAGGCTGGGGCGGCGATGACGTCGAGGCCGCCCATATAGGGCCGCAACACTTCGGGCACGGCGATCGAACCGTCCGCCTGCTGATACGTCTCCATGACGGCGATCAGCGCCCGGCCGAGCGCGGTGCCGGAGCCGTTGAGCGTGTGCACGAAGCGCGTCTCGCGTTCGCCTTCGGCGCGGTAGCGCGCATTCATGCGCCGCGCCTGAAAGTCGCCGCACACCGAGCAGGAGGAAATCTCGCGATAGGCGCCCTGCCCCGGCAGCCAGACCTCGACGTCATAGGTCTTGCGCGCCGCAAAGCCCATATCGCCGGTCGACAGCACCATGGTGCGGAAATGCAGGCCGAGCCGCTCGAGCACGGTTTCGGCGCAGCGGGTCATGCGTTCGAGTTCGTCGAGCGAGGATGTCTCGTCCGTGATCGAGACCAGTTCCACCTTGTAGAACTGGTGCTGGCGCAGATAGCCGCGCGTGTCGCGCCCGGCCGAGCCGGCCTCGGAGCGGAAGCACGGCGTCAGCGCCGTGTAGCGGCGCGGCAGGTCATCATGGTCGATGATCGCCTCGCGCACGATGTTGGTCAGCGGCACTTCGGCGGTGGGAACCATCCAGCGGCCATCGGTGGTATGGAACTGGTCTTCCTCGAACTTCGGCAACTGGCCGGTGCCGAACAGCGCCTCGTCGCGCACCAGAAGCGGCGGGCTGACCTCGGTGTAGCCGTGCTCGGTCGTGTGTGTGTCGAGCATGAACTGGCCGAGCGCCCGCTCCAGCCGCGCCAGACGATGTTTCAGGAGCGTGAAGCGCGCGCCCGACAGCTTGGCGGCGGTCTCGAAATCCATCTGGCCGAGTGCCTCGCCCAGAT
>CAZSFA010000153.1:0-6580 GCA_964606055.1 uncultured Oceaniradius sp.
GGAGCTGGTTCTCATCGCGCATCGGCGCGGTGCAGCCCTCCAGATAGGAGACGTATGCGCCCTTTTCGGCGATGATCAGCGTGCGCTCGAACTGGCCGGTGTCTTTCTCGTTGATACGGAAATAGGTCGACAACTCCATCGGGCAGTGCACGCCCTCGGGGACGTAGACGAACGAACCATCGGTGAAGACCGCCGAGTTCAGCGCGGCATAGTAGTTGTCGGAGACCGGAACCACCGATGCCAGGTACTTCTTGACCAGTTCGGGGTGCTCGCGCATCGCCTCGGAGATCGACATGAAGATCACGCCGGCCTTCGCGAGCTCTTCCTTGAAGGTGGTGACCACGGACACCGAATCGAACACCGCATCGACGGCGACCTTGCGCTCCTGCACGCCGGCGAGGATTTCCTGCTCGGCCAGCGGAATGCCCAGCTTTTCGTAGGTGCGGCGGATCTCGGGGTCGACATCGTCGATCGTGCGCGGGCCGGTCTGCCCCTTGGGCGCGGCGTAGTAGTAGATGTCGTTGAAATCGATCTTCGGATAGTCGACGCGCGCCCAGTCCGGCTCTTCCATGGTCAACCAGCGCCGGTAGGCGTCAAGCCTCCATTCCAGCATCCACTCGGGCTCTTCCTTCTTGGCGGAAATCAGCCGAATAATGTCTTCGTTCAGACCCTTGGGCGCCTTGTCCATCTCGAGGACGGTCTCAAAGCCATATTTGTACTGGTCGACGTCGATCTTGCGGACCTGATCGATGGTCTCCTGCACGGCGGGCATGGCGGTTCTCCCTTCCAACGAGATTGAGCGCGGAGGCCTTTTGTCGGCCTCATCATCACATCTAGCTCATAGACCAGTTTTGAAAAGTTCTAAAGAGGAAAATACTGACTTTTTGCGACAAGTTTGCCCGTGGCGCGCCAAAAAGGCGCCCGCCGCCGCCGGATCAGGCCGCGCGCATGCGCCCGACGATCGGTGCGAGCGCGCCAAGCAGCGCGTCCAGATCGTCCCATTGCGTCGCCGGCCCGAACGAGACGCGCACCGCGCCCTCATCGCCATCAACCCCCATCGCCGTCAGGACGTGGCTCCTTCCGACCTTGCCCGACGAGCAGGCCGAGCCCGACGAAACGGCAAACCCGGCCAGATCAAGGCCGATAGCCACCGTTTCGGCCTTGGCGCCCCGCAGGGTGAAGAAGCTCGTGTTGGGCAGCCGGGCCGCATTCCGGCCGTGGATCACAACGTCGGGCGCAAAATCGCGCAGGCCCGCCTCGAACCGGTCGCGCAAGGGCCCAAGCGCCGCCATGACATCGATGTGCGACGCGGCCGCCTCGGCCGCAGCGCCAAAGCCGGCGATGGCCGGCAAGGCCTCGGTGCCGCCGCGATGGCCCCGCTCCTGCCCGCCACCCCGGACCAGCGGCATCGGCATCATCAGGTCGGATTTGGCTGCGATCGCGCCAGTGCCCTTGGGGCCGCCGATCTTGTGCGATGACAGGATCAGGAAGTCGGCCGCGCCGTCCGTCAGCGCAATCGGCACGCGGCCCAGCGCCTGAACCGCATCAACCACGAAGACGCCGCCAGCCTGCGCCACGATCGCGCCGATTTTGTCGACCGGCTGGATGACGCCGGTCTCGTTGTTGGCCCAGTGGATCGCCACCAACGGCAGGCCGGCCGATGCATCATGGCTCGCCAGCGTGGCTTGCAGCGCGTCAAGATCGAGCAGCCCGTCCCCGTCGACCGGCATCAGGCTGACGTTTTCGGCCGCAAAACGCCCGCCGCCCAGAAGGCAGGGATGGTCCGAAGCGGCCACATAAAGGTGCCCCATCGCAAGCGGCGACCGGCCCATCGACCAGTGCGGGGTCAAGAGCATCGCCGCCGCCTCGGTGGCGCCGGACGTGAACACGACATGATCGGGGGCGGTGCCGACAAGCGCCGCCACCTGTCGACGCGCCTTTTGCACCATGGCGCGCAAGCGCCGGCCACTGGAATGCACGGACGACGCATTGCCGTCGATGTCGAGCGCTGCCAGCATCGCGTTGCGCGCCGCGTCCACGAGCGGCGCAGACGCATTGTAGTCAAGATAGGTGCTCATGGGCGCATCGCGGGCGTTGTGGGATCAAGTATCGCTTGAATTTGCGGCATCAATGGTCATATGACGGCCTCCGCCCACGCGATCAACCACGACATGGCCGTGCCGTGGCCGCACGCCTCTTTCGGCTCCGCGCGCCTTTGTTGCGACGCCGGTCCCCGAACCAGCCAGGAGACCCAATGCCCGAAGTCATTTTCAACGGCCCGGCGGGGCGCCTTGAAGGCCGCTACCAGCCCGCCGCCGACAAGAATGCGCCGATCGCGATGATCCTTCATCCGCACCCGCAATTCGGCGGCACGATGAACAACCCGATCATCTACAACCTGTTCTACATGTTCCAGAAGCGGGGCTTCACGACGCTGCGCTTCAACTTCCGCTCGATCGGCCGCAGCCAGGGCGAGTTCGACCATGGGGTGGGCGAGTTGTCCGATGCCGCCGGCGCGCTCGACTGGGTGCAGTCGCTGCACCCCGAGTCCAAATCGTGCTGGATCGCCGGTTATTCCTTCGGCGCGTGGATTGGCATGCAATTGCTGATGCGCCGCCCGGAGATCGAGGGATTCATGTCGATCGCGCCGCAGCCCAACACCTATGATTTCTCGTTCCTGGCGCCGTGCCCGTCATCGGGCCTGATCATCCACGGCTCCAAGGACCGCGTCGCCCCGCCCGACGCCGTGCAGGGCCTGGTCGACAAGCTGCACACGCAAAAGGGCATCCTGATCACCCAGAAGACGATACCGGACGCCAACCACTTCTTCACCGACCATTCCGAAGTGCTGCTTGATGAGTGCGCCGGCTATCTCGACGCGCGTCTGCGCGGCGAACTGGTGCCCGACAAGGTCAGGAAGATTGCGGGGCGGTAGCCTCGTCCGCTGCGACGATGCGGTAAAGCTGCATCGTCAGTTCACGCCCGTTTGAGTAGTTCAGCCCCGGCACTTCGGCCAGCATTTCGATCGACCGGCCGGCGTCGGTGACGATTGCGCGCAGCGCATCGGCCTGCCGGTCAGCAACGAAGCCGACCGCGCAGTCAGGCGCTGCCAGAAGATGGTCCGCAACACCTGCGACGTTGGTGCGGCGCGTCGCGATCCCCGCCATGAACACAAGGCTTGGCTCGTGGAACTCCGCAACCGCCAGCACCGTGTCATCGCACGGCCGATGGGTGACGAACGCCTCGTGCAGGCGCGGCGTCATCCACATGCGCTCAAAGGACGGCACCACGGTCGTGAACAGGAGCGCATAGGCCATGGCCACAGCCGCAAGCCCGTATGACGCCCGCCGCATCATCGGCAGGCTGCGCTCACGCGGAAACGTGAAGTAGCCGGCCGCCAGAACGGCAAGCGCGGCGATGAAGCCGAACGGGTTGACGCCGGCACCCAGATAGATGGGCCCGCCGATCGCAAGCGCGGCAAGCCCGAACGTGACGGCAACGTGTCCGAACAGCGTCAGGCGGAAGAGCCACACCTGCCACCAACGCATCTCGCCGCCGGGAAACGCATTGCCAAGGCTCATCGCCCAGGCGACTGCGATCGCCAACGCCGGATAGGCCGGGATCACATAGTGCGGCAGCTTGGTCTGCGTGATCTCGAAGAACAGCCAGAACGGAATGTACCAGCACGCAAGAAACAGGAGCACGGGCTCGCGCCGCGCCCGGGCCAGCGCCACAACGCCCGCCAGAATCATCACCGCTCCGAATGGCCAAGCGTAGAGCGCGAAGGTCAGGACGTAATAGCCCGGCGGACCCCAATGGGCCTCCTGTGCGGTTCCGACCTTGCCCAGCAGGTCGTTGAGCAGCGCCTCGTCCCAGAACGCCCAGCCGCTCTGCAAAGTGATGGCCACATACCAGGGCACGGCGATGACGACGACGATCGCCAGACCAAGGGGCACGCGCAATCGCCCGTACCAGCGCCAGTCGCGATCGAAGGGGAGGAGCGCGATGAGCGTCAGCGCGCTCAACAGCACGACGATCGGCCCCTTGATCAGGATCGACGCGCCGATCGCGACCCAGAATATGACCGGTCGCCAGGGCGGTGTCGGCAGTCCCTTGCGCGCGGCGACATAGATCTGCATCAGCGCGCCTTGCGCAAACACCGCGCTGGCGAGCAGCATCGCATCGGTCTTTGCGATGCGCGCTTCAAAGACGACGCCGAATATGGCGGCCAGCACCGCACCGGCGGCAAACCCGGCCTGCGGCCCGAAAAAATGTGCCGCCGTCCACGCCGTGCCGAGCACGGCCAGCACCGCGCCAAGGACCGAGACCGTGCGATAGACCCAGATCGGGGCGTCGGCGCCCTGCCCGCTGATCGTGACCGCCGCCGATTGCAGCCAGTAGATGCCGACGGGCTTCTTGTAGCGCGGCAACTCCTGATTGCGGATGTCGATGTAGTCGCCCGCCTCCACCATCTGCTTGGAGGCCATGACATAGCGGCCCTCGTCGCGGTCCATCACCGGCATCTGTGCGATGCCGGGCGCGGTCAGCACGATGGCGATCAACGCCAACACCAGGTAACGGATCACGATGGGGCTCCTGCGGTCGGCCGCTGTTGTATCAGGGTTGCTCGACCAGCGATGACCGGCGCTCGCGCGCGATCAACCAGATGTTGCGCATGTAGATGATGAGGCCCATCCCCTGACCGGCGATGAACACCGGGTCCTGCCGGTGGATGGCGTAGACGAACAACAGGCCTCCGCCCAGAAGCGAGAAGAACCAGAACGCCACCGGGATGACCGAGCGTTTGGCGCGCTCGGAGGCAATCCACTGGATGATGAACCGCATCGAGAAACACGCCTGGGCGACAAACCCCAGGATGACCCACCCGCTCATCTGTTCGACAAATACGGTGTGCAGCCACGCGCCAAATCCAGCCAAAGCCTTATCCTTTCGTTGTTTCGCTTGCCCGGGGCATGTTTCGGCGTCGCCGCCGCAGCCACCACACGCCGAACAGGTCGAGCGCGCCCAGCAGGCCGCGATCCAGGATGCCGTAGTGCGATTGGCCGTGCCAGCGCTGCCGGTCCACCACATCGATATGGGTCACCCGATAGCCTTCCTGTATGACCAGCGCCGGCAAAAACCGGTGCGTGCCGTTGAAGAACGGCAACCGTTGCAACAGGTCGGTGTGGATCGCCTTGAGCCCGCAACCGGAGTCGCGCGTGCCGTCGCGCAAAATCGCACTGCGCAGCCTGTTGGCGAGGCGCGAGGCGACCTGCTTGGCCCTGGTGTCGGTGCGGCCCATGCGCTGGCCGGCGACCAGACCGAACTCGGGGCCTGCTTCGACCAGCGCGTCGACCATGACCGGTACATAGGCCGGATCGTTCTGCCCGTCTCCGTCGATCATCGCGACGATCGCGCCACGGGCAGCGAACGCGCCCGAGCGGATGGCGATGCTCTTGCCGCCCGAATGATCATGCCGGATGTGGCGCACAGCAAACGGGCGCCTTGACCGTTCGGTCGCAACGACCTGCGGCGTATCGTCGGTCGACCCGTCATCCACCACGATCACCTCGCAATCCCGGCCGGCAAGATGGGTTTCGATCTCTTCGAACAGCGGCGGCAGGTTGGCCGCCTCGTTCTTGCACGGAATCACGATGGAGATGAGCGGTGCGTTCATAACCGTGGGCGTTCGGGGTCGCGTGCCGGCGACGTGCGGAAATGGCGGTCACGTACGAATGGGCGCCGCGCGGGCCGCGCCGTCATAGGTCAAGCCGCTGGCCGGCGCAAGCAATGCCCGCCGTGCCTACCAGGCGCGGCCAACCGCTCAACAAAAGCGCGCCCAACGCTTGATCCGGCAGACCGAAAGGGCCAAGAGACCGTGCCGCCGATGGCCCCTCGTCCCAACCCCAGATCGCACCATGGCCACCTACAAGTCCGACTTCCTCAATGTGCTCGATCAGCGCGGGCTGATCCATCAGGTCTCCGACGCCCAAGGCCTGGACGCCAAGTGCATGCAGGGACCGATCACCGGCTATGTCGGCTACGATGCGACCGCCACGAGCCTGCATATCGGCAACCTGATCACGGTAACGTTGCTCTACTGGCTGCAGCAGACCGGCCACCGGCCGATCACCCTGATGGGCGGCGGCACCTCGATGGTCGGTGACCCCTCCTTCCGCGACGATCAGCGCCAGTTGCTGACCCCGGACAAGATCGACGCCAACATCGCCGGCATCAAACAGATCTTCGGCCGCATCCTTGCCTATGGCGACGGGCCGACCGACGCGCTGATGATCAACAATGCCGACTGGCTGATGAAGCTGAACTATGTCGACTTCCTGCGCGAGGTGGGCCGGCACTTCTCCGTCAACCGCATGCTGACGTTCGATTCGGTCAAGATGCGGCTCGATCGCGAGCAGTCGCTGTCGTTCCTTGAGTTCAACTACATGATCATGCAGGGCTACGACTTCACCGAGCTCAACCGGCGCCATGACTGCATCCTGCAAATGGGCGGCTCGGACCAGTGGGGCAACATCGTCAACGGGCTGGACCTGTCGCATCGCATGGGCGGCCCGCAGCT
>CAZSFA010000154.1:0-6542 GCA_964606055.1 uncultured Oceaniradius sp.
GGCGCGCTCCGGCGCAAGTGCCGTGATCGGGCCAGTTGCCGTGATGGGCCCGCGGCCGCCGCTTCCGCCTGCCGCCCCTGTCCGTCGCGCCATAAATCGGCATTGACCCGCGCCACCGGGCGCTATCTGCCTTTGCATCAATGCCGGTGTCGCCCGACGACCGGGCGGGAAATGCGAGGATGCGATGTCGAACTGGGTACGCGGGCTGGTTGCCGTTCTGGGGGCCGCATTTGCGGTGATGATCGTCTGGGCGTCGACCCAGTCCAACCTTTGGGACGCCGTCGACCTGATCACGTCCGATCCCTGGGGGCAGGTCACGCTGGCCGACCTCTATCTGGGCTTCGTGCTCACGGCCGTGGTGATCGGCTTTTTCGAGCGCGGCTGGATGGCGCTGTTCTGGATCGCGCCGATGCCGTTTCTGGGCAACGTTTGGGCGGTGATCTGGTTCGTCGTGCGCTGGCCCGAACTGGTCCGGCGTTTGCGCGGCGAAAACCGATCGACTTGACCTTTCGTCGTACAGCACGTCTTATTGCCCGACGACTTGCCAGCGCGGGAGGCCGCAAGGCGCGCAGGCTGAAAAGACTGTCGTTCGGGGAGGACTGCATTGACAACAACGATTTTGATCGCTGACGATCATCCGCTCTTTCGCGATGCCATCAAGTCGGCCCTTCTTGGCTATATCAACGGCGGTCCCGCCAACACGACGATGATCGAGGCCGGCGACTTCAACGGCGCCGTGGAGGCGCTCGACGCACAGCCCGACATCGACCTGTTGCTGCTCGATCTGACCATGCCCGGCGCCAGCGGGCTTTCGGCGCTGGTCGCCATGCGCGCCTCGCACCCGGCGGTTCCCGTGGTGATCGTCTCGGCGAGCGACGATCCGGCAACGGTGCGGCGGGCGCTCGATCTGGGCGCGTCGGGGTTCATCTCCAAATCGGCGGACACCGAGACGATTCGCGCCAGCGTGCAGACCGTGCTCGACGGCGAGATCGCGGTGCCCGAGAACATCGATCTGGGCAGCGAGCACGATCCGGAGGTGGAAGACCTGATCAACCGCATCCGCACCCTGACGCCGCAGCAGGCGCGCGTCTTGGGTATGCTGGCCGAGGGGCTTTTGAACAAGCAGATCGCCTATGAGCTGGGCGTTTCCGAAGCGACCATCAAGGCGCATGTGTCGGCGGTTCTGCAAAAGCTCAACGTGGACAGCCGCACGCAGGCGGTCATCCGGCTGTCGAAGATCGGCAGCGACATGCTGCGCGGCGAGACCACCGAGGATCCGTCGCCGGCCGCATAGGCCCGCTGCCGCCGCCTATTCCGCCGCCTGTTTGCGGCCGACCACGATCTGCGACAGGAGCGCCCTCAGGGCCGCCGGCTTGAGCGGCTTGTTGATCAGGTGCAGGCCGGAATGCTCGGCCTCGGCGCGCAGTTCGGCCGAGCGATCGGCGGTGATCACGATCGCGGTGATCTGGTCGCCGAACCGGGCGCGCATGTCGGCGATGACTTCCGTGCCGGTTCCGTCGTCCAGGTGATAGTCGGCGATGATGGCGTGCGGCTCGCCGCCATGGGCATCCAGCGCCTGGTCGAGCAGATCGCGCCGCGGCGCGGCGATGACGGTCGCGCCCCAACCCTCCAGCAGCACCCGCATGCCGGCGAGGATCGTCTCCTCATTGTCGATGCAGGCGACCAGCAGTCCTTCGGGCAGGGCGTGTCGGCCACGCGGTTTTGCCGCCGGCTGCGCCATGGCGACCGGCACCGCCTCGACCGTGGGCACGGCGACGGTGAAGCCGGTACCCGCGCCCGGCCGCGAGGTCAGCGACACTTCGAGGCTGAGCACGCGCGAAATCCGGTCGACGATTGACAGGCCAAGGCCCAGGCCGCTGGCGATGCGCGCGCCGTCCGACAGGCGCTGGAACTCCTTGAACACGTGGCGTGCCTGATCGGCGGCGATGCCGATGCCCGTGTCGTAAACGCAGATCACCGCGTCGGGCCCGCTGCGGCGCACGCCGACGAGAACGCGGCCCTCATGGGTGTACTTGATGGCGTTGGAGACAAGGTTCTGCACCAGCCGGCGCAACAGATTGCGGTCGGTTTCGACGAACAGGCTGGTCGGCACGATGGTCAGTTCGAGGTTCTTCTTGGCGGCGACCGGCGCGAAGTCGGACTTGATCTGTTCGAGCAGGCCGCCGAGCGCGAAGCGCGTCGGGTTGGGCTTGAGCGCGCCGGCGTCGAGCCGCGATATGTCGAGCACGGCGCCGATGATGTGCTCGACCGATTCGAGCGCCGAATCGATCTTGCCGGCGATCTCGCGGTTGGTCGCATCGTCGTTGGTCGAAATGCGCTCGACCAGCGACGAGGTATAAAGCCGCGCCGCGTTGAGCGGTTGCGAGATGTCGTGGCCGGCGGCCGCCAGAAACCGTGTCTTGCCGATGTTGGCCTCTTCGGCCCGTGACTGCGCCACCGCCAGGTCCTTGTTGACCTGGGTCAGTTCGGCGGTGCGCAACTGCACGCGCATCTCAAGGCTCTCCTTGGTGCGCTTGAGCGCTTCGTCGGCCTCAACCCGGCCGGTGATGTCGGTGTAGGTGATCACCAGCCCGCCATCGGGCATGGGGTTGGACCGGATTTCGACGATCCGGCCCGACGTTGCCAGTGGCAACTGCCATGCGCGGCGGAACCGGGTGACGTTCTCGATCACCTCGCGCTCGGTATCGACGTCGATCTGGCCGGCCTCGACCATGGCGCCGGTGATCGACTTGAGCGGCATGCCGAAATTGCCCATTTCGGGCGGCAGGCCGAGAAGCCGGCGGAACTGGCCGTTCCAGTTGGTCAGCCGGAACTCGTTGTTGAAGACCGAAATGCCCTGATCCATTTGGTCCAGGGCCTTGTGCAGAAGATCGCGGTTCTGTTGCAGCGCCTCGGACGCATCGTCGAGCAGCCGCACCGTTTCCCGCGAGGAGGTGCCGTCCTTTTCAAACAGCAGCGACAGGACGAGCCGCGCCGACGATGAGCCGACCGCGCTCGCCAGCACCTGTTCGGCATAGCGCACGACGGCGATGTCGGTGGTGTCGGTGCCGACCAGCCGCCGGCCTTCGCGCAGTTCGAACGATTCAAAGGCGCGCTCCATGCGGGCAATGCCGACATAGCGGGCGAGCGCGGCCTTGAGTTCGTCGATGGTGGTCGAGGTGCGAAAGCGCTTGAGGCCGATGCTCTGCTGCGGCTCGCGCGGCACGAAGGTGATCGCCTGAATGCGCTCCAGCGGCGTTGCCACGCGCGACAGCGAGCCGACGATCAGCAGCGTGATGTTGGCGCCCAGGCTCCACAGGACGCCATGCACCAGCGGGTCGAGGTCGGCGCCGAACAGTGCCGCGGGCCGCAGCCAGCCCATGCCGAGCGGTCCGTCGGCGACGATGGCCGCCTGCGGCCCGGCCAGCGCCGGCAGTAACAGCGTGTAGGCCCAGATCGCAAAACCCGCCGCCATGCCCCAGAACGCGCCGCGCGCATTGGCGCCGCGCCAGAACAGGCCGACGAGGAAGGGCGGGGCGAACTGCGCGATGGCCGCGAACGACAAAAGGCCGATCGAGGCGAGTTGAACGGTGTGGTCGGTCAGCCGGTAATAGGCAAAGGCGGCAAGGATGATGACCGCCATTGCCAGCCGGCGGATGTTGAGGATGATGCGCGACCAGTCGCCGGCCGCGGTGCGCGCCGCCGCGTTGCCGCGCCACAACAGCGGCGGCAGCACCAGGTCGTTGGAGACCATGATGGCCAGCGCCACCGAGGCGACGATCACCATTGCGGTGGCCGCCGACAACCCGCCGATGAAGGTGACCAGCGCCAGCCAGTCCTGATCGGCGGCGAGCGGCAACGCCAGAAGATACATGTCCGCCGGCACATCGTTTCCAAGATGGATCATGCCGGCGACCGCGATCGGCATGACCAGGAGATTGATGACGATCAGATAGAGCGGGAACATCCAGACCGCGCGCCGCAGTTCGACGTTCGAGCGGTGTTCGACCACCGCCACGTGGAACTGGCGCGGCAACATGAGGATCGCACAGGCGCTCAAAAGCGTCATCACGAGCCAGGTGCTGACCGATGTGCCGCGCGCGATCGCCTCGGTCACGGCCGGATTGGACCGGAAGGCGTCTGCGATCGGCGGCAGGCCGCCGAACAGGATGAACACGATGACCGCGCCGACGGTGAGGAACACCAGCAGCTTGACCAGCGATTCAACCGCGATCGCGGTGATCAGGCCGTCCTGGTGCTCGGTGGCGTCGGCGTGGCGGGTGCCGAACAGCGTGGCAAAGGCCAGAAGCGAGATCGCAACGATCATCGACACGTCGACCGGCAGCGTCGAGGGGACGGCGCCGTTCTGGTCGTAATGGTTGACCATCAGCGTGACCGCATCGCTCACCGCCTTCAGTTGCAGCGCGATGTAGGGCACCGTGCCGACCACAGCGATGCAGGCGGCAAGGGCGGCCACGGCGACGCTCTTGCCGTAGCGGGCGCCCAGAAAGTCGGCGATCGATGTGATGCGCTCGGATTTGGACAGCCGAACCACGCGCCGGATCAGCGGATAGCCCAGGGTGAAGACCAGGATCGGCCCGAGATAGATGGCGAAGAACTCGAATCCGCGCGTCGTCGCAAGACCGACCGAGCCGAAGAACGTCCATGAGGTGCAGTAGACCGCAAGGCTGAGCGCATAGATGAGCGGGCGCGGGCTGTTGGTCGGAAGCGAACGGGCGCGCTGGTCGCCCCAGGCCGCGACGCCGAACAGCGTGGCCAGATAAACGAACGCTGCAAGCGCGACCAGCCAACCCTGCATCAATAGCCTCCGATGGCACATTCAACCAGAGCGCGCCGGCGATGTCTAATCGTGGCGGCCGCGCTGGTTGCGAGGTCCGCGTGCCTGCCGCCCGGTGCATGGAATCACCGCACGGCCGTGCTATCAGGTGAGCGGAACGGCCGCCGCACCGGTCCTTTTTTGGCGGTCGTTCGGCGCGGTTTGCGCAATCATTTGGAGGTATTGATGCTCAAGGAATTTCAAGCGTTCATCGCCAGGGGCAATGTGATGGATCTCGCCGTGGGCGTGATCATCGGCGCCGCGTTCGGCGCCATCGTCACGTCACTGACCAACGACGTGATCATGCCGGTGGTCGGGGCGATTTTCGGCGGCCTGGACTTTTCCAACTATTTCGTTCCGCTGTCGGCGACCGTCACCGCCGGATCGCTGGAGGCGGCGCGCGAGCAGGGGGCCGTCCTTGCCTATGGCGCGTTCATCACGGCGGTGCTGAACTTCGTGATCCTGGCCTGGATCATCTTCATGATGGTCAAGGCGGTGAACACGATGAAGAAGCGCTTCGAGGAGGAAAAGGCCGCAGCCCCGGCCAAGCCCGCGGCCGACGTCGTGCTTCTGACCGAAATCCGCGACCTGTTGCAAAAGCAGCAGGGGTGAGACCTCCGGTGACCGGTCGCCTTGCCGCGAATCGGCCGCTTGGCTAGTCAAGAGCCATGTCAAAGACAGTCACGCCGCCCGGAGACGGATCGGGCGGCGACATCGAACCGGTCGACCTGAAGGCGGCGCTCGAAGAGCGCTATCTGGCCTATGCGCTGTCGACGATCATGCATCGGGCGCTGCCGGACGCGCGCGACGGCCTCAAGCCCGTGCACCGGCGCATCCTCTACGTGATGCGGCTGTTGCGGCTCGATCCGGCGGCCGCCTACCGAAAATGCGCCAAGATCGTCGGCGACGTGATGGGCAACTTCCATCCGCACGGCGACCAGGCGATCTACGACGCGCTGGTGCGGCTGGCACAGGACTTCTCGGTCCGCTACCCGCTCGTCGACGGACAGGGCAATTTCGGCAACATCGATGGCGACAACGCGGCCGCCTACCGCTACACCGAAGCGCGGATGACCGAGGTCGGCACGCTGCTGCTGGACGGCATCAACGAGGATGCCGTCGATTTCCGCCCCAACTACAATGAGGAAGACGACGAACCGGTCGTGCTGCCGGGCGCGTTTCCAAACCTTCTGGCCAATGGCTCGGCCGGCATCGCCGTCGGCATGGCGACCAACATTCCGCCGCACAATGCCGAAGAGCTGTGCAATGCGGCGCTGCACCTGATCAAGCACCCCAATGCGACGATCGAAAAGCTGGTCGAGTTCGTGCCCGGCCCGGACCTGCCGACGGGGGGCATCATCGTCGAGCCGCGCGACCAGATTCTGGAAGCCTATGCGACGGGGCGCGGTGGTTTTCGCGTGCGCGCGCGATGGGAAAGGGAAGATGTCGGCCGGGGCGGCTACCGGATCATCGTCACCCAGATCCCCTACCAGGTCGGCAAGTCCAAGCTGATCGAGAAGATCGCCGAACTGCTGATCGCGCGCAAAATGCCGCTTCTGGAAGATGTGCGCGATGAAAGCGCCGAGGACGTGCGCATCGTGCTCGAGCCGAAATCGCGCTCGGTCGATCCGAACCTGTTGATGGAATCGCTGTTCAAGCTGACCGATCTGGAAAGCCGCATTCCGCTCAACATGAACGTGTTGTC
>CAZSFA010000155.1:0-6486 GCA_964606055.1 uncultured Oceaniradius sp.
TGGCCTTGGTGTTGGCTTCGGTGTCGGACTCGTTCATCTCGCGGCGGATCTGGATCCGCCAGTCGCTCGCGCGGACCGTGAACCATGAGTAGGCGCCGACGGTCACGGCGGTCACGATCACGTACTCGATGCCGTAGGCAAACCCGAAGATGATCGCGATCAAACCAAACTCGATGATCGTCGGCGCGGTGTTCAGGATCGTGAAGCGGACGATCGCCTCAATGCCCTTGGTGCCGCGCTCGATGACACGCGACAGTCCCCCGGTTCGCCGCTCCAGATGGAAGCGCAGCGACAGATTGTGCACGTGGACAAATGTTCGATAGGCGAGTTGGCGAACCGCATGCTGGCCGACGCGGGCAAACAGCGCGTCGCGGAGTTGGTTGAAGCCGACATTGATGATGCGGAAAACGTTGTAGGCCAAGACCAGCATGATCGGCGCCAACAAAAAGGCCGGTATCCAACCGGCCGCTTCCAGGTCTCCGTTGAGCGCGTCGGTCGACCATTTGAACCCGTACGGCACCAGCATCAGAACCAGTTTGGCCAGCACCAGGTAGAACGCGGCCCAGATGACCCGCATCTTCAGATCGGGGCGATCGGACGGCCACATGTAGGGCCAGAGATTGACGATGGTCCTCAGGGTTGCGCCGCTGTCCGCGGAGACGGTCTTGTCAGACATTGGATTGGTCCGGATTTGTTTCGTCGTCGCGTGGGTCGCAGCAGTCGCGACTGAAATTGGTCAGCGCGGTGGCCAGTCGCGCCAACGCCGGGCGGTCCAGCTCATAGCGCGCGCTAGGCCGACGACCCTCCAGCCGCACCAAGCCCGCCTCGGCCAGCACCTTCAGATGCTGTGAGACGGTCGACTGCGCCAGCGGCATGGCCGACACGACGTCCTTGCACCGACCATGCTCCAGGCAGGCCAGCCAGCGCATGATCTCCAGCCGGTTCGGATGCGCAAGCGCGCCCAGTTGTCGGGCCAGTTCCGGGTCGTCGTACGCGCAGCCGGCGCGGTCGCTACGATCATGATCACGCTTCATCGTTCATCGCCGATAAACGATGAAGCGTGCATTTGCAAGCCAGCCGTGCGTGTTACCGGCGCTGGCTGCGTAGTTCGCGGTGGGTTTGTTCGGCGTCTTCGTCGGCGTCGTCGGGCACCTGGAACACCTGGCCGGGCCAAATGCGACCGGGATCGGAAATCTGATCCTGATTGGCGAGATAGATCGTGGTGTACTTGACACCTCGGCCGTATACGCGCCGCGAGATCTGCCACAGCGTGTCGCCACGGCGGATGATCACCGAGCCTTCGACAGGAACCATCGCGTCGGCCGAGGCTGCTTCGGCCACGGCGGCGCTGTCTGCCACAGCGTCCTCTCCGGCGGCTGGCGCCACCTGCGCGGCGGGTTCAGCGGGCGCGTCTTCATCCGGCGATGCCGTTGTGGCCGCAGACGGTTCCTCGGCCAGGCTGGCCACCTCGTCGGCCGGCGCGGCGGCCGGTTCCTCGTCCTCCGTCGCAACGGCGGCCTGTTCGGGCGCGGCCGATGCCGGTCCGTCGGTGGTCCGCGTGGCCGCGGCATCAGCGGATGGCGCGACCTCCGCTTCAGGCTCGGTCGCCGTTTCGGCCATGGCATCGTTCACCGGCGCCGGCTCTTGCTCGACCTGTGCCGCTTCGGCCGGAAGGCTGGCGACGACCGTCTCATCCCCTGGCGCCTGAAGCGTTGGCGGCTCCTCGGCCGATCGGGGTTGGGCAAGGGCCGGTGAAGCGGGCGCTGCCGCCGGTTCGGTGGCCTCAGTCGCTTCGGGCGCGCTCGCAGCCGGCGCGGCAACCGCCGCGACACGCTCGCCGGCGCCCCGCACGAACGGAACGGATGCGCGGCGCAGAACGTCGGCCGTGCCCGGGTCGATCGCATCGGCCCGAATGATGTAGTCGCCGACCGGCAGGTCCCGCCGCGCCTGAACCAGAAAACGGCCGACTTCGCTGGCCGTGGTATCACCAAGCAGGATCTCGTTGGCATAGACCAGAAGCCGCGTTCCGGGCGCCGCGGCGCCGGCAACGAAGACCTCGATTCCGTCGATCTCGACCGCCTCGATGCGCAGGTCGAATGCATCCTGATCCGGCATTGCGGCGGGCGCGGCAGGCGCCGGCGCCTGTACAGTGGCGTTGTCGGCAGGTTGCGGCAAGGACGCAATCTCGGTCGCATCGTCTCCGTCTGAGCCAACCGCAGGCGCGGCTTGCGAAGACGCCGGTGGCGTGTCGGGCACGGTTCCATCGGCATCCATCCCCTCAGTGCCCTGCCCGTCTTGTTCGGCGGTTGCCATGTCTGGCGCGGCCTCGGCGGCGTCCTGTTCAAACGCAGCCGCCACTGATCCTTCGGTCTCGATGACCCGCTCCGGCATCGTGTCCTCGGCAGCTG
Source organism: uncultured Oceaniradius sp. (assembly GCA_964606055.1). GTDB lineage: Bacteria > Pseudomonadota > Alphaproteobacteria > Rhizobiales > Rhizobiaceae > Roseitalea. Next base: position 2,409 of record CAZSFA010000155.1, read on the forward strand.
CCACGGCGACATCGCCGGCTGCGACCTGCGGCGCGTCCTGCTCGGACTGCCCTTGTTGGTCCTGCTGTGCAGCCTCTCCCACGGCCGCAGCATCGGCGACAGGTCCGGTGTCCGGTTCACGCCCGTCTTCGGAAGCGATCTCGGCTGTCGCATCCGCCATCGGCGATGGCGTGACCGTTGCGCCTTCTCCGTCTTCGGCGGCCGCGCCGGCAGCAACGATCGCATCGGGTTCGACCACTGTTTCGGGTCCGCCGGACGCGACTGCGCGACCGGCCCTATCGGCATCGTCCACGCGGCCATCTGCGACCGATGGCGCGGCAACGTCATCCATCGCCGGCTCAACCGTTGGCTCATCGCCCGTCGCCGCAGGAACCATTGCCGTCGCGCCCGCTTGCGGCGTCGTGATCAGCCGCGAGGGTGCACCCGGTTCTTCGACGAGCGCGAGCACATCCTGCGAACCGGCCTCGGGGATGGCGACAACGGCGGTCTGCCGCGAGGTCACCACCACCCCATCGGGCGCCGTCGCCCGCAGGACGATCTGATAGTCGCCCGGCTTCAACGGTTCGTCGAGCACGGCTGCGAAGTCGCCATTGGGGCCGGCGGCGGCCGTCGCCACCGTGTCGGCGCCGGCGATGACCTCGATCTCGGCCCCAACCGGGCCATTGCCGGCGATGACCAGCGATCCATCGGGCTCGGCGCGCACCAGATCGAACTGGGGGACCGGTGGCTCCGCGGCAGGATCGCTTGCCTGATCGTCACCTGCCGCCTGCTGCATGTCCGGTTCAGCGGCGGCATCGGGCGTCGCGGCGGGCGGAGCGGGCGCCGTGTCCGGCGCTGCTGCCTGCTGCACGGGCTCTGCGTCTTGCTCGGGCTCTGCGTCCGGTCGTGTGCTCGCGGCATCGGCCGGGGTGCCGGCGGGCGCCAGGTCGGGTTCCGCGACCTCGACCGGCGCGGTGGACTGCGGACGCCAGTCATCGAGATCGATCATCTCGTTGACCGAGACCAGCGTGATGGCGCCCAACAGCGCGCAGAAGACGACCAACGCCGTATTCGGATTGTTCATGAGACACTCCAGAGGACCGGCGGCAAAATCGAAGCCGGCAAAGCACTTGGCCGCACAATAGGCAATGCCGGGCGCCGCTGCAAACCGCCGCCCGGGCGGCGGCTTGCCGCGCCACCTCGTGCCAATGGCTTGACCTTTTGCGGGGCCGACGCCACACCTTGGCCATGAAGAAGCTTCGTTCGGTGTGCGTCTATTGCGGCTCCTCGCCCGGTGTCGATCCCACTCATGTGCGTGCCGCCCACATGCTGGGACAGGAGATCGGCCGCGCCCGTCTGGGTCTTGTCTATGGTGGGGGCACCAACGGCCTGATGGGTGCGGTCAGTCGGGGCGTCATGGAAACCGGCGGAACGGTCACCGGCATCATTCCGCGCTTTCTGATGCAGAAGGAAGCGACCGAGGAAGCGCTCAAGGGTCTGGACGAGTTGATCGTCACCGAGGACATGCACGAGCGCAAGCACGCCATGTTCGAACGGGCCGATGCGTTCGTGACGATGCCCGGCGGCATCGGCACGCTCGAAGAGCTTGTCGAAATCCTCACCTGGGCGCAGTTGGGCCGCCACACCAAACCGGTCCTGCTGGTCAACACCGGTCGGTTCTGGGAACCCTTGCTGGCGCTGATCGACCACATGCGGCAACAGGGTTTCATCCACAGTGGTCACCTGGTGCAACCGCTGGTCGTTCAAAACGCTGAAGCGGTCATTCCGGCCTTGCTGGAGGCGGCAAACGGCGCGCAAGGCGACGCCGCAATCATCGAACGGTTGTGAATCCGGTCACAGTAGTTTCGCCAAACTGACAGATCGTTGTCACCCAACGGTGATTGTCAGGGCGTGTTGACCCGCACTCACCGGAGACCCGCCCATGTTGCGAACCCTCACCCTTGCGCTTTGCGCAACGACCGTTGCCGGGGCCGCGATCGCCCAGGACATGATGGACCTGCCCGTTTCGCTCGGCCCGCGCCCGTTCTTTCTGATCGACAACATGGACGATGGCGATCTGAAGGAGCAGCTTCAGGCCTGCATGGCCGGACCGTTCGAACGCTCGAACTGGTCGATCGGTCACCGGGGTGCGCCGCTGCTGTTCCCCGAGCACACTGTCGAATCCAACGTCGCCGCCGCCGTCATGGGCGCCGGCATACTGGAGTGCGATGTCACCTTCACCCAGGACGAGGAACTGGTCTGCCGCCACGCACAAAACGACCTGCACACGACCACCAACATCCTGGCGACCGATCTGGCGAGCACATGCGTGACGCCGTTCAGCCCGGCCGCTGGCGATCAGGCGGCGGCGGCCGAGTGCCGGACGTCTGAGTTGACGCTGGAACAGTTCATGACGCTGACGCCGAAGATGGATGCCGCCAACCGTCAGGCGACGACCGTCGAAGCGTATCTGGACGGCACGGCGAACTGGCGGACCGATCTGTTCGCCGCCGATCCGGCGACGCTGATGAGCCACGCCGAATCGATCGAGCTTTTCCGATCGCTCGGCGCCAAGTTCACGCCGGAACTCAAGACGCCTTCGGTCGAGATGCCGTTCAACGGCTTCAGCCAGCAGGACTACGCCCAGAAGCTGATCGACGAGTATAAGGCGGCCGGCGTGCCGGCATCGGATGTGTGGCCGCAGTCGTTCAATCTGGACGATGTCCTCTACTGGATCGAAGCCGAGCCCGAATTTGGCGCGCAGGCGGTCTACCTGGTCGACCACTACAACATCGACGGCTTCGACCCGATGGCCCCGGCGACCTGGCCGAACACGATGACCGAACTGGCCGAGATGGGCGTTCGGTACATCGCGCCGCCGACCTGGATCCTCGTCACTGTTGGCGACGATGGCCGGATGATCCCGTCAGTGTGGGCCGAGCAGGCCAAGGCAGCCGGTCTGAACATCATCACGTGGACCGTCGAGCGCTCGGGCAACCTGAACACGGGCGGCGGCTGGTACTACCAGACCGTGGCGGACGTCACCGACAATGACGGCGATGTGTTCAATCTTCTGCATGTGCTGCACGAGGATGTCGGTGTCGTCGGTGTGTTCTCGGACTGGCCGGCAACGACGACGTTCTACGCCAACTGCTTCGGCCTCGATTGAGCCAAAGCTCTCGCCTGAACAAACGACCGCGCGGCCGCTGCCGCGCGGTTGCGCGCAGGCGCGATGGCCTGGTTCAGCCCGGCCCGGTGCCTGCAATCGGCGGCGGCCGGCGCAGCAGCGACACCGAATACAGTCCAAGCGCGATCCAGATCAGGCCGAACGCCGCCAGTTGCCAGACCGAAAACGGCTCTTCGAAGACGAATATGGCGATCAGGAAGATCGTTGTCGGCGTCATGTATTGCATCAGGCCGATCGTCGTGTAGCGCAGCATGCGTGCGCCCTGCGCGTAGATGATGAGCGGGATCGCCGTTGCGGGCCCGGCAAAGAGCAGCAGCCAGATGTCGCCCCAGCCGGTCGTGCCGAAATGGCCGGTGCCCTGGCTCGCCAGCCAGGTGATGAAGGCGAGCGAGGGCACGGAAAGCAAAAGCACCTCGAGCATGAAGCCTTGTGCCGCGCCCACCGGCTGCGTCTTGCGGAAGAACCCATAGAGCGAAAACGTGAAAGCGAGCGCCAGCGATACCCATGGCAGCCCGCCCGCACGCACGGTCAGAAGGGCAACCGCGGCAAATGCCAATGCGATGGCTATCGTCTGAAGGCGGGTGATCCGTTCGCCCAGAAACAAGGTGCCCAGAAGCACGTTCACGAGCGGGTTGATGTAGTAGCCGAGCGCGGCTTCCACCGTCCGGTCGACGGACACTGCCCAGACATAGACACCCCAGTTGAGACCGATCAGTGCGGCGGTCACCGCCGCGCGACCAAGCGCGTTCGGCGATGCCAGCGCCTTGCGCAGATCGCCCGTGCGACCGATCACGATGAGGATCAGACCGGCGAGCGGCACCGACCAGATCACCCTATGGGCGACCACTTCCCACGCCGGAATGTGCGCAACGGCCTTCAGGTAGAACGGCAAAACGCCCCACATGACGAAAG
>CAZSFA010000156.1:0-6485 GCA_964606055.1 uncultured Oceaniradius sp.
GGCCTGATCTACCGCGTCGACATCGAGGACGATCGCTCGGTCAAGGTCGAGATGACGCTGACCGCGCCGGGTTGCCCGGTGGCTGGCGAAATGCCGGGCTGGGTGGAAAACGCGGTGCGCGGCGTCGAGGGCGTCATGGATGTCGAAGTCGAGATGACGTTCGATCCGCCCTGGACGCCCGATCGCATGAGTGAGGAAGCGCAGATCGCCGTCGGGCTCTACTGAGCGTCTGCGGCGAGCGCGGACATCGTTCGATCCGCCACGGCCTTTGCCGCCGGGCTCGCGATGTCGGGCGCGGCCAGCGTGATCACCGCCTTCCACAGCGCCCAGCCCCTGGCCCGCTGCCAACTGGCATGGTCCAGATGCGGCAGGGCATTGTGGAAGACCTCTCGCGCATCACGATCGAAGACTGTCCAGGCGATCACCAGATCGCAGGCTGGATCGCCGGTCGCCATGCAGCCGAAATCGATGACGGCGGTCAGATGCCCGGTCTTGTCCACGAGAAGATTGCCCGGCGCGATGTCGCCATGCACCCAAACGGGCGTGTCGTTCCACCGGCTCGCACGGGCCGCCGCCCAGATGTCGTGCGCCCATCGGGCATCGATCGTCCCGCCGAGCGTTTCGATGCTGCGCCGGGTTTCCGCGTCATAGGCAACCAGCGCGCCGCCACGATGGAAACTGTGGTCACCGGCGCGCGGACCCTGCCTCGCATCGATCGCGTGCATGGCGCGCAGGAAGCCGGCGAGGTCGCGCGCGAACGCCATCGTGTCGGCTGGCGGTCGGTCGTCCGCCGGGGCACCGTCCAGCCAGCCGCGCACGGACCACGGGCACGGATAGCCTTCACCGGGCGACCCGGTTCCCATGGTCCGGGGCACGGGCAGAGGAAGATGTGGCGCAATGACCGGCAACCAGCGGTCTTCCTTGGCCACTTGCGGGGCATAGGGCGGGGCGCTGGGCAGGCGCACGCTGAGCGTGTCGCCGAGCCGAAAGGTCCGGTTGTCCCAGCCGCCGGGCTCGACCGGCGTGACGGGCAGATGCGCCCATTGCGGAAACTGGCTGGCGATCAGACGGGCGACGAGCGCGGCATCGATCGCCGGCATCGGCGCATCAATCATCGTGCTTGTCCTTCATCCGGATTGGCTTGCGCAAATGCATGACCGCCCCTACTTTATCATGGTCAAAAGGAGCTGACACAATGGCCTTCGCCATCATGAACATGACCGATGCGGCCGTGTCCCGCGTCAACGAAATCGTGGCTGCCCGTTCCGAAGAGGGCGCGATGGGCTTGCGCGTCGGCATCAAGAAGGGCGGCTGCGCCGGCATGGAGTATACGGTCGATCTGGTGACCGAGCCGGACCCCAAGGACGATCATCTGAACCGCGACGGCGCCAATGTGTGGATCGATCCGGCTGCCATGCTGTATCTCCTCGGCACCGAGATGGACTTTGAGATCACGAAGTTGCGCACCGGCTTCGTGTTCAACAACCCCAACCAGTCTTCGGCGTGCGGCTGTGGCGAATCGGTCGAACTCCAGCCTGCCGATCTCAAGGAACTGGCCGAGGCGCGCGGACAGCTGTGACGTTTGGGCAACTCGCGTTGCCCCTCATCGCAATCCGGCCTGTGACCAACCGCACAGCCACATGGTTAACACAATGGTGTTGTGTCTCCACGGCAACTGGAGACGACGCCCATGACGCAGCGCATCAACACCCGCACCCGATCGGCCCACAACACCGCGGCCACCGCTAGGAGCGGGCTGTCCGGCTTGGGCGGCATGATCCTTCAGAACGTCTTTGCCATCCAACTGGTCGTAATTCTGACGAGCGTCGTCGGCTATGGCGTTTCGATGATGTGAGCATGGGCGGGTATTCTGACGCCGTGCCTTGTTGCCCTGCCGCCCGCCGTGACGGCTCACGCGTCGGCGCATCGGTCCCGAGAGCCCAAGAGGGGCGACATCATGGATGAGGACTTCCTCAAGGAACTGTTTGCAGAACTTGGCCCGATCACGGTCAAACGCATGTTCGGCGGGCAGGGCATCTATGGCCCGAACGGCATCTTCGCCGTGGTCGTCGGCGGCGAACTATATCTCAAGGGCGATGCCGAAACGGTGACCCACTACGAACAAGCCGGCATGGCCCGCTGGACCTATGCCTCGCTGAAAACCGGCAAGCCGTCGTCGATGCCCTATTGGCGCGTGCCCGATGCCGCGCTCGATGATCGCGATGCCATGCGGCCGCTGGCCCAACGCGCCGATGCCACTGCAGCGCGGGCCCGGCAATCCAAATAGCAGCTGGATGCGCGATCGGCGGCGCGGCTGAAGCGTTTCCAGCCTCTGCCGAATCGCAAGGCGCGGGTTTTAGCGGCCGATCATCATGAATGCGGGGACATCGTCGCCGAACCCGACCGGCGTCTCATCGCCATCGGCGCGCCGGCGCCTGCGGCGTGGCGGCGGGCTGTCGCCCATGCTCTGCGGCGCATCGCCATTGACCGCAGCCTCTTCGGCCGGCTGCTGCTCGCGCGCGGCGGCGCGCACCTCATTGTCCTTCTTGATCCGGTCGCGGCGCGGCTTGCGGCCGCGGCGACCCGAAGGCGCAGCGTCGTCGCGAGCATCCGCCTCGGGCTCGTCCTGCGGTGCGGTGCTGATGCCGTCGACATAGGGCAGTTTCTTGTCGATCAGCGCCTCGACGGCGTCGAGATACTTCATCGTTGCCCGATCAACCAGTGTGAAGGCCTTGCCGGTGCGGCCGGCGCGGCCGGTGCGGCCGATCCGGTGAACGTAGTCCTCGGCATGGATCGGCACGTCGAAGTTGAAGACGTGGCTCACATCCGGGATGTCGAGGCCGCGCGCGGCGACGTCGGATGCCACAAGCAACTGGATCTTGTTGTTGCGGAAGCCATCGAGCATCTGTGTGCGCGAGTGCTGGTCCATGTCCCCGTGCAGCGCGCCGACGGAAAACCCGTGTTTGTCCAGCGAGCGGAACAGCGTCGCCACATCGCGCTTGCGATTGCAGAAGATGATGCCGTTCTTGATCTCCTCGGAGCGCAGCAGGTCGCGCAGCGCGGCACGCTTGTCGTAATCCTTGGAGCCGGTCTTGAGCGCCTTTTGCTCGACGGTCGATGCCGTCGTTGCGGCGCGGGCCACTTCAACGCGCACCGGCGCGGACAGGAACTTGTCGGCCAGCCGGGCGATTTCCGGCGGCATGGTCGCCGAGAAGAACAGCGTCTGCCGGGTGAACGGGATCAGGCTGGCGATGCGCTCGATGTCGGGGATGAAACCCATGTCGAGCATGCGGTCGGCCTCGTCGATGACGAGGATGTCGACGCCGTTCAGCAGCAGCTTGCCGCGTTCGGTGTGGTCGAGCAGCCGCCCGGGCGTTGCGATCAGCACATCGGCGCCACGCTCGAGCTTGCGGTCCTGGTCGTCAAACGACACGCCGCCAATCAGAAGCGCCACCGACAGTTTGCTGTACTTGCCGTAGGCGCGGAAGTTCTCGTCGACCTGTGCGGCCAATTCGCGCGTCGGCTCCAGGATCAGCGTGCGCGGCATGCGGGCGCGGGCGCGACCCTTTTCCAGTCGTGTGATCATCGGCAGCACGAAGGATGCGGTCTTGCCGGTCCCGGTCTGTGCGATGCCGAGCACGTCCTTGCCGGCGACAACATGGGGTATGGCCTGCGCCTGGATGGGCGTCGGCTCGGTATAACCGGCGTCCTCGACAGCCTTGGCGACCTTGGGCGACAAGGGCAGTTCGGCAAATGAAACCAATTATGAGCTCGCTTGAGTTCTCCGCGGGGTGCATTGCACCCGTGCAACGCGCCGTTATCCGGCGCCACTGCCCGAGCGCGTAGGGAAAAAAGGCTTGTGTGTCAATAACACAGCGCGATTGAGCGCCGTTTAACGCGGCAATTGTGGCATTAAAGACCAATGGCGCGCAAAGATGCCGGCCGGTCTTGTCACCTTCCATTTCAAACCGCTGGCCACACCGCACGTAAAACGCGGTGATGCGCAATGCATCGCACCCGTCCCCAAACAAAAACTCCGGGAGATTCCCCAAATGAAACTGTTGAAGACAGCGCTTGCAGGTGTCGCAGCCGCCGGCATCATGACCGGTGCCGCACTGGCCGATGGCCACATGAAAGACATCGTCGACACCGCTGCCGGCAATGAGGACTTCGAGACGCTGGTTGCTGCGGTCACCGCCGCCGGTCTGGTCGACACGCTCAAGGGCGAAGGCCCGTTCACCGTGTTCGCGCCGACCGATGCCGCGTTCGAGGCGCTGGGCGACACGGTTGCGACCCTTCTTGAGGAAGACAACCGCGACGCGCTGGTTGCCGTGCTGACCTACCATGTCGTGCCTGGCAAGGTGATGGCCGGTGATCTGACCGATGATGCGATGGTCGCTACCGTTCAGGGCCAGGAGGTCACGATTGATCTCGACAACGGTCCGATGGTCAACGGCGCCAACATCGTCGCCACCGACATCGAAACGACCAATGGCGTGATCCACGTGATCGATGCCGTCATCGTGCCCGAAGGCGTGATGTAAGTCGTCCGCGACACGATGCTTGATTGGGGGTCGGCGGTTCATCCGCCGGCCCTTTTTTCGTATCAAGCTACTTCGATCGGGATGACCGTTGCGGAACGCGTCAGTAGCGGAACTGTTCGGCGAGGATGCGCTCCTCCCACGAGTGGGAGGCATCGAACAGGATGGTCGCGGTCACGTCCCGGGCCTCGCAGATGCTCACATGGACGACCGACTTGACCTCCCAATGGTCGGCGACCGCGTTGACGGGCCGCTTTGCCGGCTCCAGCGCCTCGATGTCGACCGTCGACTGGTTTGGCAAGAGCGCGCCGCGCCAGCGTCGCGGACGAAACGCGCTGACCGGGGTCAACGCCAACAACGGTGCGTCGATCGGGATGATCGGCCCTTGCGCCGAGAGATTATAGGCGGTCGAACCGGCAGGCGTCGCCACCATCACGCCGTCGCAGATCAACTCATCAAGCCGTTCCTTGCCATCGACCGTGATGCGCAGCTTGGCCGCTTGGTAGGACTGGCGGAACAGCGACACCTCGTTGATCGCCAGCGCTTCGGTTTCCTCGCCCTTTCGGTCGCGCGTCGTCATGCGCAACGGGTTGATGGTTTCGGCCTGGGCCGCCGCGATCCGCTCGATGAGCCCCGCCTCCTGATAGTCGTTCATCAGAAAGCCCACCGACCCACGGTTCATGCCGTAGATGCGTTTGTCGGTGTTCATGAACCGGTGGAGCGTCTGCAGCATGAAGCCGTCGCCACCCAGCGCGACGATCGTATGCGCGTCATCGATCGCGGACTGGCCGTACATCGACGCCATCAGCCTTGCGGATCGGTCGGCATCTTCGGTACCGGAGGAGAGGAAGGCGAGGGAAGACGTCATGGCCCGTCGCATCTGGCGGGCGCCATGCGCCCGGGAATGGTGCCCCCACACGGACTCGAACCGCGGACCTACTGATTACAAATCAGTTGCTCTACCAACTGAGCTATAGGGGCTTTACCGGCCATTAACACAGTAGCGGGCCGTGTAAAGTCACAACGCGCGCTATCCCTAACGCCGCCGACCGCTCAGGCGGGTACGCAGCGCAGGCTGACGATCTCATAGGGTTTGAGCGGGAAGGTGACATCTGTGCCATTGCAGGGCAGCGGGCCCTCGTCCTCCTCGTGCAGATTGCAGCGGCTGACCCGCGCCATGGGCACACCGAAGCGGAGGGTCACCGGTCCGCGCGCGCGGTCGCACTCATAAAGCCGGACGATGATGCCATTGCCGTCCTCGGCCTGCTTGACGGTCTCGATGACGGCATTGTCCTCTTGCGCGGAAACCAGCGCCATGACCGGCGTGTCGCCCTCACCGCCGGCGAGCCGGCGCACGATGACCGGATCGTTCAGGTCATAGGCGGCGGGCTGGACGCCATTGCGCCAGTTGCCCCGGTGCGGCATCAGCGAATAGGTCAAGAGGTGCTCGCCCTGATCCGCTTCCGGGTTGGGCATGGTGGCCGATTTGATCAGCGTGATCCGCATCACGTCGTCGCGGATGTCGTAGCCGTATTTGCAGTTGTTCAGGAGCGCGACGCCGAAGTTGCCTTCGCTCAGGTCGGCCCATTTCTGGGCAGCGCTTTCAAAGCGCGCGAAATCCCACGACGAGTTGCGGTGCGTTGTGCGTTCGACATTGCCGAACTGGATGTCGAAGGTGGCGCGCGGCGACAGGATGTCGACGGGGAAGGCTGCCTTCAGCAGCAGATGGCTCTCGAACCAGTCGATGCGGGTGGCGAAATCGATGCGCTTGGTGTGCGCGTAGACGCACAGGCGCTGGCGGATCTTCGATGAACGGTAGCTGCGCTCGATAAGGACGCTGGCGCGCAGCGGGCCTTCCTCGATGATCTCCATCCTGGCCAGGTCGGTGATCTTCTCGCAGCGGTCCTCATAGAAGACATCGACGTCCCAGGCGTCCCAGACCAT
>CAZSFA010000157.1:0-6459 GCA_964606055.1 uncultured Oceaniradius sp.
TATCCAAGAAGCTCCGCAGCTTCCGGCTTCGGCTTGGATGCTTCAGCTTGCGCAGCGCTTTCGCTTCAATCTGACGGATCCGCTCCCGGGTCACTGAGAATTGCTGACCCACTTCTTCGAGCGTGTGGTCGGTATTCATCCCAATGCCGAACCGCATGCGTAGGACGCGTTCTTCACGAGGGGTCAGAGACGCGAGGACCCGTGTTGTGGTTTCGCGCAAGTTCGATTGGATCGCTGCGTCGACAGGCAGCAGAGCCGCTTTGTCTTCGATAAAGTCGCCGAGATTTGAATCTTCGTCGTCGCCAATCGGCGTTTCGAGCGAGATCGGCTCTTTGGCGATTTTCAGAACCTTACGGATCTTTTCGAGCGGCAGGCCGAGCTTTTCAGCCAGCTCTTCCGGGGTCGGCTCGCGGCCAATCTCGTGCAGCATCTGGCGCTGTGAGCGGACAATTTTGTTGATCGTCTCAATCATATGCACCGGAATACGGATCGTACGGGCCTGGTCGGCAATCGAACGGGTGATCGCCTGACGAATCCACCAGGTCGCATAGGTCGAGAACTTGTAGCCGCGGCGGTACTCGAACTTGTCGACCGCCTTCATCAGGCCGATGTTGCCTTCCTGAATGAGATCGAGGAACTGCAGGCCGCGATTGGTGTATTTCTTGGCGATCGAGATGACGAGCCGCAGATTGGCCTCGACCATCTCCTTCTTGGCGATGCGCGCTTCGCGTTCGCCCTTTTGCACCTGATTGACGATGCGGCGGAACTCGGGGATCGAAATGCCGGTTTCGGTCGCCAGCTCCTGGATCTCGGAGCGGATTTCTGCGATCGCCGGACGCTCGTTGCGGCCGAACTCCTGCCAGGTCTTGGACGGCAGGCCCGACACGCGCCCGATCCAGTTGGGGTCGAGTTCGGTGCCCTGGTACTCCTTGAGGAACTCGTCGCGCCCGACGCCATAGCTCTCGGCCATGCGCCGCAGACGGCCTTCGTTCTGCATCAAACGCTTGTTGATCGCATAGAGCTGCTCGACCAGCGCATCGATGCGCTGGTTGTTGAGCGACAGCAGCTTGACCTGCGTGATCAGGTCGTCCTGCAACTGCTTGTAGCGGCGCTTTTGCGACGCGGTCAGCGTCTCGCCGTCGGTGAGCGCGTTTTCGACCTGCTGGTCCTGCAACTTGCGCAGCTTGGCATAGGTGGAAGCGATGCTGTCGAAGGCGGCCATCACATCGTCGCGCAGTTCGGCTTCCATGGCCGCCAGCGACAGGTTGACCTCGTCTTCCTCTTCTTCCTCTTCCTCGCGGCCCTCGCCGCCGACATCGGTGATGTCGTCGTGGCGGCGCGGCTGGCGCAGCGCGCGTTCCTTCTCCTCGCGCTCCTTGCGGGCCTGCTCGATTTCCTCGGGCGTCGGCACCTTGGGCGCCTGCTTGGCCTCGGGGCCGGCATAGGTCGCTTCAAGGTCGATGATGTCGCGCAACAGAATGTTGCCTTCGAGCAATTCGTCGCGCCAGATGATGATCGCCTGGAAGGTCAGCGGGCTCTCGCACAGGCCGGCGATCATCGTCTCGCGGCCGGCCTCGATGCGCTTGGCGATGGCGATCTCGCCCTCGCGCGACAAAAGCTCGACCGCTCCCATCTCGCGCAGGTACATCCGCACCGGGTCGTCCGTGCGGTCGGTCGGCTCTTTCTTCTTGGTGGTGGTCGAAACGGCCGTGCCGGCCGACGTCGTCAGTTCGGTCGAGGTCTGGGCGTTCGCGGTGGGGTTGGCATCGCCTTCGCCTTCGGCATCATCATCCTCGATGACGTTGATGCCCATGTCGGACAGCATGGCCATGGTGTCCTCGATCTGCTCGGAGGTCACCTCTTCGGACGGCAGAACCGCGTTGAGTTCGTCCATCGTCACGTAACCGCGCTTCTTGGCGGTCCGGATCAACTTCTTGACGCTGTCGGCGCTCAAGTCGAGCAGCGGACCATCGGCGGGCGCTTCGGTCGCCGTTTCCGCTTCGGTGTTTTCTTTTTCTCTTGTCGCCATTGATGCCCTTACTCCATGACGGACCGGCCAATTGCCGTACCGCCGCTGTCCGGTTTTGACGTGCGGGCATTGGCCCTTGCGCCGCATCCGACTATGCAAAGCTGCTTAAACTTCAATTAACCCTAACGTTTTGCAACCGACTGCCATCGATTGCGGGTCCCCGATCATCAAAAACGTGTGCGCACCGCTCGTCATGAAGACGCGGCCGGCCACCACTCTTCTTGTCCGGGCCTGCATGCGCGACACGCGCAAGGCCCTGATTGTCCATGTCCAGACGCAAAATAGTGGCTGTTGACAGGAATCCAATGCTCCCATGAGCGCGATGTTGCGATTCAACGGCCTGAATCGTGCCTTTTTCACCCTTCAGCATCAAAAACTGCGCACCGGGCGCCCCGATTGGACGCCAAAGCCGTCAACCAGCGCCTCAAGACTCTGCTCGCGCCGCGTCTGGTCCTGCACCGACAACAGTCGGTTGTAGTTGATCTCGCTGGGGTCGCGCGCCAGCGCATCCTCGGCCGCCTTGAGTTCGCGGGACAGGCCACGGGCACGCCTGTGCAGAAGGAGCGCCTGCTCAAAGGCGGCGCGCGTGTCGTCGTAGGCGGCATCGGCGGTGAAGACCCACAGGCGCGCCCGACGCATCGTCGCATCGACGCGTTCGATCATCCCCGCATGCGGGCGACATGCCGGCTCGGCCAGAAGGTCTTCGCGCAGCCGGGCGCCGCTTGCACCATGGGCCTCGAGCAGAGCGCCGCGCAGGCCGGCAAGGCCACGATGGTCGAACTCGAGCGCGGCGAACGCGTCGAATGCTTCATCGATCAGATCGGGATGACACATCACGGCGCTGATCAGCGCGGCCTCGCGCAGGGGCAATGCGGCATCGACGCCGCCGGACGCGGACACCAGACGGGACCGTGACAGCCGTTCGGACACCGCAACACGGCCACGCGCCATCGCCGGACCCGCGCGCCGGCGGTCGCCATCGGCACCCCGCGCCTTGCCGGCCGGCATTCCGAAGAACGCCTGCGTGCGCTCGCGCATGTCCTGGCTGTAGTGCCGGCGCACGGCCGGATCGCCGATCCGTTCGGCCGCCTCGCGCAAGCTGGCCTCCAACTGTGCCCGCCTTTCGGGCGTGTCGAAGGAGCGGCCGCCGGTTTCGCGCAGCCACAGAACGTCGGCCGCCGATCGCGCCTGGCCGATCAGCGTGTCGAAGGCCGGCGCGCCATCGGCCCGAACCAGATCGTCGGGATCCTTGCCATCGGGCAACATGGCAAAACGCATCGACTTGCCCGGCTTGAGCTCGGGCAATGCAAGGTCAAGGGCGCGATAGGCGGCGCGCAACCCGGCCTGATCGCCGTCGAAGCACAGCACCGGTTCGTCGGCGACGCGCCACAGTTTCTGCAACTGGCTTTCGGTGAGGGCCGTGCCGAGCGGGGCGACGGTGTTTGAAAAGCCCGCCTGGTCGAGCGCGATGACGTCCATATAGCCCTCGACGGCAATCAACGTGCCGCCGCGCGCCGCCGTGCTGCGCGCCCGCCGGAAGTTGTAGAGAATGTCGGACTTGTGAAACAGCGGCCCTTCCGGCGAGTTGAGGTATTTGGCCGGCACGTCGGCGGACATTGCACGGCCGCCAAAAGCCACGACCCGGCCTTGCGCGTCCTCGATGGGAAACATGATGCGATCGCGGAACCGGTCATAGGAGACCGGGATGTCCTCGCCATGGACGACCAGGCCGCACTGTTCGATCTGTTCCTTGGTTGCGCCGGCGGCGGCCAGGTGCGACTTGAGCGCCGAGCGGCTTGACGGCGCGTAGCCGAGGCGAAACCTGGCGATTGTCTGCGATGACAGACCACGATCGCGCAGATAGGCGCGCGCCGCGCTGCCCGCCTGCAACTGCAACTGGCTTTCAAAGAATTTGGCGGCCGCTTCGGCTACGTCATAGAGCGTTGCACGCTGCCGCTCGCGGGCTGCTGCCTGCGGGTCCGGCGCCGGCAGGGCCATGCCGGCCATCGATGCGATACGCTCGACGGCCTCGGGAAAGCTGACGCCTTCCAGTTCGGTCAGGAACCGAAAATGGTCGCCCGACACACCGCAGCCGAAGCAATGGTAGCGCCCCTTCTTGTCCTCGCAGTGAAAGCTGGGCGTCTTTTCGCCGTGGAACGGGCAGCAGGCCCAAAAGTCGCCGCGCGAGGTGTTGGTCTTGCGCTTGTCCCACGTGACGCGCGTTGCGATCACATCGGAGATCGGAACGCGATCGCGGACTTCATCCAGAAAGGACTGCGAGAACCGCATCTCACCTCACGCCAACTACATCGCGGGACCAATGCTCGTGCGATACCATTCCGGCCCAACCGCGTCATGTGACGCACGTGCGCTGTGGATGATATCGGACTGTCTGTGGATAACCGACGCGCGGCCCTAGCGCAGCATGCCGCGCACTATGCCCGACGCCTTGGTGAAGTCCATCTGGCCCGGGAACTTCTTCTTGAGCTTGTTCATGCATTTGCCCATGTCGCGCAGACCCTCGGCGCCGGTGTCCTCGACGACGTCAGCGCAGGCCCGCTTGACCTGGGCTTCATCCATCTCGGCAGGCAGGAACTCGCGGATGACCTTGGCCTCGTAGCGTTCCTGGTCGGCCAGTTCCAGCCGGCCCGACTGCTCGTAATCGGCGACCGATCCGGCGCGCTGGGTCACCATCTTCAAAAGGATGTGCTGAATCTCGTCATCGGAGACCGGATCTCGACCGGCATTTCGGTTGGCGATGTCACGATCCTTGACCGCGGCGGCGATCAGGCGAAGCACGGCAATGCGGCACTTGTCATCGGATGATTTCGCATCCTTAAGGGCCGCATGAATGGCATCACGCATGTCCTACTCCTGGGCAAGCGAGGCGCACAATAGCGGCGCGCAAAGCCGTGCGCAAGCCTTCTTTGTACTTGCAAGCCATTGATATCATTTGTCTTTTTTGAGCATCCACAGTTGGCTCCACATCGCACCCATGATCTTTGCCATGGCGCTGGCCGGCGCGGCGTTGAGCCAGATCAACTGCCGATCACGGCCTTGATGCGATTGCCAAGGACGCTGATATGGTGTTTGCACCGACCAGCGACAATGCACAGATGATCACGCTTTCATGACCTCAGCCACCGAAACCGGCAATGCGCCTTCGACCGACAACGACGCACGGCCACATTCGCCGCCGCCATGGCAGACCGTTCGGCCGACGGCGGTTCTGGTTCTTGCCGACGGAACCGTATTGGAGGGGTTTGGTTTCGGCGCGACCGGCGCCGTCGAAGCGGAGGTCTGCTTCAACACCGCGCTGACCGGTTATCAGGAGATTTTGACGGACCCGTCCTATGCCGGCCAGATCGTCACATTCACCTTCCCCCATATCGGCAATGTCGGCGCCAATGACGAGGACATCGAGGATCTGACGCCAGCACGGCGGGCCGGCGCCGTCGGCGCGGTCTTCCGGGCGTCGATCACCGATCCATCGAACTATCGCGCCGCCGATCATCTCGATGCGTGGCTGAAAGCGCGCGGCATTGTCGGGCTGTCCGGCATCGATACGCGCGCGCTGACCGCGCATATCCGCACCCATGGCATGCCCAACGCCGTCATCGCGCATGAGCCGTCGGGATCGTTCGACATCGACGCGCTCAAGGCGCGCGCGGCCGCATGGGGTGGCATTGTGGGGCGCGATCTTGCCAGCGAGGTGACCTCCGGCCAGACATCGACCTGGGCCGAGACGCCCTGGGTCTGGAACGAGGGACATGGCACGGCGAGCGACCAGCGCTACCACGTGGTTGCCGTCGACTACGGCATCAAGCGCAACATTTTGCGGCTGATTGCCGGTCTGGGCGCCAAGGTGACCATCGTGCCGGCAACCGCCGGCGCCGATGACATCCTGGCTCATGAACCGGACGGGATTTTCCTGTCCAACGGGCCGGGCGACCCGGCCGCGACGGGCGAACACGCCGTCCCGGTGATCCGCCGGCTCCTTGAAACGGGCATCCCGCTGTTCGGCATTTGCCTTGGTCACCAGATGCTGGCGCTGGCGCTGGGCGCAACCACGCAGAAAATGCACCAGGGCCATCACGGGGCCAACCATCCGGTCAAGGATCATACGACCGGCAAGGTCGAGATCGTGTCGATGAACCACGGCTTTGCCGTCGATGCAGCCACGTTGCCCGACGGTGTGACCGAGACGCATGTGTCGTTGTTCGATGGCTCAAACTGCGGCCTCGCCGTCCACGGCAAGCCGGTCTTTTCGGTCCAGCACCATCCCGAAGCGTCACCGGGGCCGCAGGACAGCCACTATCTGTTCAAACGGTTTTTCGACCTGATCGAGCGCCATGCCGATCAGACGGCGGCGCCGGCGCGGTAGACCGCCACCTATGCCGGCCGGGTTCGCGCCGGCCTATGCGGCGCGC
>CAZSFA010000158.1:0-6442 GCA_964606055.1 uncultured Oceaniradius sp.
GTTTCGATGATCATGATCGGCATCTCGATGCTGGCGCTTCTGGCGCAGCGCCGGATCCTGGCGCGTCGCCGCTATGCCAGCAGCCTGACCAACCTGCCGGTCAAGACCCGCCTCACCGGCTGGCGCAACATCGCCGTTCACGCCTTTTGCCACGGTGTGGTGCTGATCGCGATGGTTCCCAATCTGGTCGTCGTCTACACCTCGTTCCTGAAAACGAACGGCCCCGTGTTCGTCGGTGGGTTCGGCCTTGAGAGCTATGACCGCATCTGGCGCGTCGCACCCGAGGCGATCGGCAACAGCTTCCTGTTCGCGACATCGGCGGTCGTGCTGATCACGATCTTCTCCGCCCTGATCAGCTACGTCATTGTCCGGCGTGAAACCAAGGCATCGGGCGCCATCGATTTCCTGATGATGGTGCCATACCTCATTCCCGGCGTCGTCATGGCGATCGGCTTCGTCACGACGTTTCGTACCGGCATCTTCAGCGGCATGGGCGCCGCCTGGCTGCTGATCCTGCTCTATTTCATCCGCCGGCTGCCCTATGGCGTCCGCTCCACCACATCGAACCTGCGACAGGTCAAGCCGTCGATGGAGGAGGCCGCCATCAACCTTGGCGCGCCGCCCCTGACCGCCTTCCTGAAGGTGACCGTGCCGCTGATCCTGCCCGGGCTGATCGTCGGGTCGCTGATGAGCTTCATCACCGCCATCAATGAACTGTCCGGCACGCTGATCCTTTATGATTCGGGCACGCTCACCATGCCGGTGTCGATCTATCTTGCCGTGCTCGACGGCGAGTTCGGCCTTGCGGCGGCATTCTCCACGGTTCTGCTCCTGTGTACGGGTGTCTGCGTCTACGCGGTCTTTCGCTTCACCGAGAACCGGGACTCCGCCTTCCTCTGAGGCCGCGTATGCGCATAGAACTGTTCAACCGCTCCAAGTACCGCGACGGCTCGGCGCCCGGCGACGATGTCCCGCTTGTCGTTCCCGGCGCGGTCTACGGCATCTTCGACGGGGCGACCGACCCGCGCGGCGCCCTTGTCGAAGGCGTGCCGGCCGGGCGGCTGGCCGCGCTGGTCGTTGCCGCCGAGATGGCGTCACTGGCCGCCGATCCGGCGGTCGCGACCATGGCCGGCAGCCGCATCGTTGGCCGGTTGGCCGCCGCGCTGAAGGAAAGGACCGATCCGCTCGATCTGGCCATACCGCCGTCGACGACGCTTGCCGTGGCGCTCGACTGCGGCGACAACTGGCGGTTTCTGCTGCTTGGCGACAGCGGCATCCGGCTCAACGGCCATGAGGTCCATCGCCACG
The DNA here is from genome assembly GCA_964606055.1 of uncultured Oceaniradius sp. Lineage (GTDB taxonomy): Bacteria > Pseudomonadota > Alphaproteobacteria > Rhizobiales > Rhizobiaceae > Roseitalea. The sequence continues at coordinate 1,309 of CAZSFA010000158.1, forward strand.
ACAAGATCATCGACACGGTCTCGGCCACTGCGCGCGTTGCGACCTTCAACGACCTGCGCTCCCGATGGGACGACGTTGACGACGTCGAGCACACGGCCCGGATGAGCATTTTCCTGGGGTTTGAAAACGCGATCGGCGAGGGCACGCTGTCGGCGCAACAGGCGCAGGCCATCATCGACAAGACGATCGAGACGACCGGCCTTCACGATTGGTCCGATACCATTGCCAAGTTCCTGATGGGCGGCGTCCAGACCCAGCACCTGTTCGGCAATGCCGCCGGCAACCCCTTGTGTTTCGACACCATGAACGGCACGACGCCGAAGCTCGGCGAACTGGCCGACTTCGTGCGCGCCAAGTCCGCCGTCGAGACCATCGAGATCTTCTCCGACGGTTATGCCAACTTGCCCGACGCCGCGTCCGTACCCGCCTGGGAGAAAGCGTTCGATGCCGCGGAGGCGATCGACTATCACAAGATCGGCGCGTTCGCGACGGTCAAGGGATCGACGCGCAGCGAGTACTTCGACGACAGGACGGTCTTGATCCTGGCATGAGGGAAGGCAGGTCCGGGCATGGACGCAGACCTCGCACAGGCGGCCAGAACCCTCTGGGCCTTTCATTGCGTCCATGACGAACCGGCTGCCGCCGACGTCATCATCGGGCTTGGCTCCTATGATGATCGCGTGGCCGTGCGCTGCTCAGATCTCTTCCACGCCGGGCTTGCGCCGAAGATCATCTTCACCGGGGCATCGGGCAACTGGACCAAGGCGCTGTTTCCGGACGGCGAGGCACGGGCCTTCGCAAGGATCGCACAGCATAGGGGCGTGCCGCTCAAGGCGATCGCTGTGGAGCCGCGCGCGACGCATATCGGGGAGAACATCCGGTTCAGCGCCGCGATGGTCCCGCACGCGCGCAGTGCCATCCTCGTCACCAAGCCACAGACGCAAATGCGCTGTCAGGCGACGGTGCGCAGGCAATGGCCCGCCGTGGACGCAACGGTAACCGCCCCGATGACGGCTTATGGGCATCAGCCCCTGCCCCATCACGACGAACGCGCGCTGATCTGCGAGATGGTCGGCGATCTGGAGCGGATGCGATCTTACCCGGATCGTGGTTTCCAGATGGCCGTGGACATCCCGCCCGAGGTCATGGGCGCGTTTCGGCGTCTGGTCGACGCCGGCTTCGTCGATCACCTGCAAGGCACGACCTGACGCGAACAAAGGCACATGTGCGTTCGGTCGGTTCCAATTGCGCTTGTGCGCGAACGGGTTGGGCACTACCATGGCGGCAGGCCGTTGAGGCGGCCGCCCGGTCCGCGGAAAGCCGTCATCGGCGCCTCCTTGTTTGATGACCGGAACCACATCGGTTTTCTCAGCCCGTCTTAGCGGACCATCGGGCAATGGAGGGAAACCCGATGACCAAGTCTCTCGATCAACTGCGCCGTGACGCCAAGGCCTTGTGCAAAGCGCTTGCCGCCGGCGACCGCGGCGCGCAACTGCGTGTCCAGGGCATTGTCGCCGATCCGAAAGGCGGCGACTACAAGCACGCCGATTGCCTGCATGTCATTGCACGTGAAACAGGCTATGCCACCTGGCCCGCGCTGAAACTTGCCGTGGAATCCCAGGGCATGGACCGCGCCCAGAAGCAGGGCCGGTTGCGCTGGGCACTGTTCAATGGCGCGCACGAAACCGTCACCCATCTCCTGGCGACCGATCCTGATCTCGCCGCCGGCCAGGTTCCGTTGCTGGTCGCGCTCTACGATGTGGAGGCGATGCGCGAAATCCTGTCGAGGGACCCGGAGGCCGCAACGCGCGACGATCCGCCCCGGCGTCCCATGTGCCATCTTGCGTTCTCAAAGCACATCAAGGCCGCTCCGGAGAAGGAAGCGGACATGCTCGCCATGGCTGCGCTGCTGGTCGCACACGGGGCCGATGTCAACGACAGCTTCTCTTTTGATCCCGGCAGCGAGCATCGCCTGTCTGCGCTCTACGGCGCCGTCGGTCACGCCGACAACATGGCGCTCGCCCAATGGCTGCTTGAGCACGGCGCCGATCCGAACGACGACGAGTCGCTCTACCATTCAACCGAACTGGGCCACACCGACGGGCTCCGGTTGCTTCTGGCCCATGGCGCCAAACCCGAGGGCACCAACGCGCTGCTGCGTGCCATCGACTTCGACAACATCGAGGCGGTTCGCCTTCTGTTGGAAGGCGGCGCCGACCCCAATGAAGGCATCGCCCCGCATCCATCCGGCGAACCATCTCTGGTGATCCCGGCCTTGCATCAGGCGGCACGGCGATTGGCGTCCGGTGAACTCGCCCAGCTCCTGCTGGACCACGGTGCAGACGCCGGCGCCGCAAGCCACGGCCACACTCCCTACGCCTTCGCCCGGATCTTCGGAAATCGGGACGTCGCCGAGACGCTGGAGCGGGCGGGGGCCGCAGGGCAACTGTCGCCTGTCGAGGCGCTGCTCGCCCGAGCCGCCGACGACAAGGTGGGGCCGGGCGACCTCATCGACATGGCCCAGGTCTCAGATGAGATGAAGTTCCTCTTGTGCCGCCTCGTTTGGCGGGAGGGCACGCTCCCGCATATGCAGCGTCTGGTCGCGATGGGCTTCGACTCCAACCTCGCCGATGAGATGGGCATGCCGCCACTTCATCTGGCGGGTTGGGAGGGAATGCCGGACGTCATGGCCTTCTTTCTTGGGCTGGCTCCCGATCTCGGTCACACCAACGCCTATGGTGGCACGCTCTTGTCGACCATCATGCATGGTTCGGAAAACTGCCCACAAAGGGCATTGCGCCGCCACATCGAGTGCGCCCGGATCGCTCTTCACCACGGCGTGGCGCTGCCGAGAAAAGCGCCACAGTCTGCGACGGTGCCTGAGATGTCCGAGTTCCTCGCCGACTGGGCCGAGACCCATCCGGGCCAGGTGGTGGAGCACGGCGTGACCTAATCGGCAGCGCCTGGGCCGGCCCGTGAACCGTGACCGGGATTTGTCGCCGAATGCGGCAAGCATCACGGGTCGGCAACTCGGCAGCAAACGCTACGCTTCGACCAGGTATTTGCGTGACAAAGGCAGGCTTGCGGCGCCGAGCGCCCGCGCGTCGGGACCGACCACACCCTCCACGACGGCGGGGCGCTGAAGCCCGGTCATGTCGAAATCGGACAGTTCGGCCTGCACGGCCGCGACAAGCCGGCGCCTGACGGTCGCAGGCAGCCAGCCGTCGATCTTGACGCATTCGAAGTCGACGACACTGCAGGCCGAGACGATCGCGTGCGACAGGCCCTTGGCCGCATCCTTGATCCACGGACCCAGGATCGCTTCCGGGAAATCCCAATCGGCGGCCGGCTCCCACAGGAAGCCGGCGTCGTGGCCGGCCGCCTTCAGACGCTCCTCTACGATGTAGAGACTGGCCACATCGATCAACGGCTGGATCCGTCCCTTGCCGTCCAGCACCGGCAGCGGTCCCAGCGCACCGGCATTGCCGCGCCCCGAAAAGATCTGTCCGTTCAGGACGATTCCGCCACCGACGAAGAAGCCGATGTAAAAGTAGAGGAAGTCCCTCGGCCCTGCGGGCGGGCCAAACACCAGTTCGGCGCCACACGCGGCGGTGGCGTCGTTCTGCAGCAAGACCGGCATGTCCCGGCCGCTTGCCAACGCGGCACGGATGTCGGTGTGGCGCCAATGCGCCATCTGCTCGGCGGGCACGTTCAGGGTCTGTGCCCAGTCCCACAGGAAGAATGGCATGGCGATGCCGATCCCGGCAACGCGCCGGCGGTCCGCGCGTGGCAGCGCGTGCACAAGCGCCTCGATGCCGGTTTCGGCGAACTCGAGAGCGGCATCCGGTGTCGGATATGGATGAGTCTGCCGGCGCCGGTCGCGCACCGCGCCCAGAAAATCGGTCAGCACCAGTTCGGAGCTTCGTCGGCCGATCTTCAGTCCCAGGAAATAGGCGCCATCGGGGTTGAGCCGCATCGGAACCGATGGCTGCCCCACCTTGCCACGGATCGGTTTGCCGCGCAGCAGCAGGCCGTCCTGTTCCAACTGCCGCACGATGACCGAGACAGTCTGCGCCGAAAGGCCGGTGATGCGCGCGATCGCGGACTTGGCCAGGTGTTTCTGCTGGCGCACCAGCGACAGCACGAGCCGCTCGTTGTGGGCGCGCATACCACTCTGGTTGGTGCCGCGCACCTCGGACACCGGGTCTGCCGTGGTCGTTTCCGGCGTCGCGTTCTCCACCAAATCTGCCGCCCTCCTGGTCCCCAAACTGTGGGAAGGGCGGTGACCTGTCAATAATAATTCACTGTGATTTATTTATTGACAGGCACCCGTGAACGCTGTGAAGGTGTCGATCAGGGTGGATGGCCCATCGGCGTTTGTCCGCCCGGCTGCCCGAAGGGCAGGCCAAACCACGGGAGGAGTTACCTTGAAATTTCCAACGCTGATTGGCGCTTCGGCCCTCGCTCTTGCGGCGATGACCGGAACCGCGTTCGCCGACAACCATACGACCTCGGTCTGCTTGATCACCAAGACAGACACCAACCCGTTCTTCGTGAAGATGCGCGAAGGCGCGGCCGCCAAGGCCGAGGAACTGGGCATGTCGCTCAAGGCCTTTGCCGGCAAGGTCGATGGCGACCATGAGACCCAGGTACAGGCGATCGAGACCTGCATCCTGGACGGTGCGAAGGGCATCCTGATCGCCGCGTCCGACACCTCTTCGATCGTTCCGGCCGTCCGGCAGGCACGTGACGCCGGCATCCTTGTCATCGCCCTTGATACCCCGCTCGAGCCGATCGATTCGGCCGACGCCACCTTTGCCACCGACAACTATCTGGCCGGCCTGCTGATCGGCCAGTGGGCAAGGGCGACCATGGGCGACGATGCGGCCAGCGCCCGGATCGCCACGCTCGATCTCAATGTCAGCCAGCCCACGGTGGACGTGCTGCGCAACCAGGGCTTCCTTGAAGGCTTCGGCGTCGACCTCGCCGATCCGAACGTCATCGGCGATGAGTCCGATCCGCGCCTTGTCGGCTCGGACGTCACAGATGGCAATGAGGAAGGCGGCCGCAGGGCGATGGAGAACCTGCTTGCCAGGGATCCGACGATCAACGTCGTTCACACCATCAACGAGCC
>CAZSFA010000159.1:0-6440 GCA_964606055.1 uncultured Oceaniradius sp.
TGGTGGTGTTCGCCGCCTTCTGGCTGTGGCCGATCATCTATTCGTTCTATCTGTCGTTCCTGGCGACGCGGCGGCTGCCCTGGACGTTCGATCCCAGCCAGACCTGGGGCCGGGTCGCCGCCGATCCCACCTTTGCCAACGCGCTGTGGAACACGGTTCTGATCTTGGTCGTTCAGGTTCCGATCATGATCGCGCTGGCAACGGTGCTGGCCGTTCTGCTCAATTCGACGCTGCTGCGCGCGCGCGGGCTCATGCGTTTTGCGTTCTTCGCGCCCGTTGTCGTGGGCGAAGTGGCCTATGCCGCCGTGTTTCGCCTGATGTTCAACGCCGATCTCGGCGTGGTGAACGACATTCTGGGAAATCTGGGCATCGAGCCCATCCAGTGGTTCTCGAACCCCAACGCGGCGATGGCCGTGATCATCATGGCGGTGACCTGGCGATGGGCCGGCTACAACGCCATCATCATCCTGTCCGGCCTGCAATCGATCTCTCAGGACGTCTATGAGGCGGCAACGCTGGATCGGGTGTCGCCAATCCGCCAGTTCTTCTTCATCACGCTGCCGCTGCTGCGCCCCGTCATTGCATTCTGTCTGGTCCTGTCCGTGATCGGCACGATGCAGCTGTTCGCCGAACCGTTCCTGATCACGCAGGGTGGACCGGGCGGCCAGACCGAGACGCTGGGGCTTTATCTCTATCGGCAGGGCTTCCAGTTCGTGAACTTCGGCTATGCGTCGGCGGTCGCGTACACAATCGCAGCCATCGCCGTCCTCATGGCGCTGCTCAATCTGTGGATCGGGAGGGTCCGCACATGAGGTCCAAGCAGAAAACCCAACTCGTGCGGACGCTGATGCTGCACGTCTTCATGGTGCCGCTGGCGCTGCTGTGGCTGTTTCCGCTGTTCATCATGGCAATGTTCTCGACCATGGCGGACCAGGCCATCTTCTCGCCCGGACTGCCGCTGGTGCCCGGCGACCAGTTCATGGAGAACCTGCGCAACCTGCAGGAACGGACCGACTTCCTGCGCGCCCTGTCCATCTCGGTGGTGGTTGCGATCGTCTACACCGCAGCCTCGGTGCTGCTGACATCGATGGCGGGGTGGGCGCTGGCCTCCTATCGCTTTGCCGGCCGCGGCGCCGTGCTGGGCCTGATCCTTGGCACACTCACCCTGCCCTATTTCGTGGTCGTCATTCCTCAATACATCCTGGTCGCGCGCGACCTGAACCTTCAGAACACGTGGTTCGCGCTGATCGTGCCGCCGCTCTTCAACTCGCTGGGCGTTTTGTTCATGCGCCAGGCTTTCGTGATGCTGCCGGTCGATCTGTTCGACGCCGCACGCGTCGAAGGGGTCAAGGAGTGGCGCATCTACGCCTTCGTTGCGATGCCGATGGCCAAGCCGACGATCGCCGCTTTGTCGATCATCCTGTTCCTGGCGTCATGGAACAACTACCTGTGGCCGCTGCTGATCGCGCCCGACCAGTCGATGCGGACGGCACCGGTCGCACTTGGCGCACTGCTGGGACTGACGCAGGTGACATGGGGCGGGATCATGGTCGGTGCCGTGCTGATGACCGCGCCGATGATCGCTGTCTTCGTTTTCCTTCAACGCTATTTCGTGGCCGGCATTGCCGCCGGCGCAGTCAAGTGAGGCCGCCGTGTCACGCGTAACGCTCCAGTCTGTCACCAAATCCTTCGGCGCCGCAAAGGTCATCCGCGGCGTCGACCTTGAAGTCGCCGACGGCGAGTTCGTCGTCTTCGTCGGCCCGTCAGGCTGCGGCAAGTCCACCCTGCTGCGCATGATCGCCGGGCTCGAGGACATCTCCGGCGGCGAGATTGCCATCGGCGCAAACGTCGTCAACGACGTCGATCCGGCCGATCGCGGCATTGCGATGGTCTTTCAGACCTACGCGCTTTATCCGCACATGACCGCGCGGCAGAACCTGTCGTTCGGGCTGCGCCAGACCGGCAATCCAAAGGAAGACACCGACCGGCGGGTCGCCGAGGCGGCGCGCGTCTTGCAGATCGAGCCGCTCATGGACCGCAAGCCCTCGGCGCTGTCGGGCGGCCAACGCCAGCGCGTCGCGATCGGCCGGGCGATCGTCCGCGAACCCGAGGTCTTCCTGTTCGACGAGCCGCTGTCGAACCTTGATGCCGAACTGCGCGTGCAGATGCGGGTCGAGATCGCGCGGCTGCACACCGAACTCGGAACCACGATGATCTATGTCACCCACGACCAGACGGAGGCGATGACGCTGGCCGACCGGATCGTCGTTCTGCGCGCCGGGCTGATCGAGCAGGTCGGCACGCCGCTCGATCTGTACCGCGATCCAGCAAACCGCTTCGTGGCCGGCTTCATCGGCTCTCCGGCCATGAACTTCCTCGACGCGACGGTCGAGGGCCCGGCCGATGGCGGTGTCGCGCTTCGCCTGACCGGCCATGACAGCCGGATCGTCATGCCGCTGTCCACGCAGCCGGAGCCAGACACTGAGGTCACCCTCGGCATCCGCCCCGAGCATTTCGGCGCGCACGGCACGGGCGACCCCGAGATCACGGTCGACATCGATGTCGCCGAACACCTGGGCCAGACGACCTATGTCTATTCGGGCACCCGCACCGGCCAGCATGTCATCGTCCAGCGTCCCGAGGACGACGACCACCGTCCGGGCGGCACTCTGACCGTCTCGATCCCCCCTGACCGAGCGTTCGTCTTCGCACAAGACGGCCACCGCATTCGCTGACACACACAACCTTCGAGAACCCCATGCGACACGAGACACCGCTCAACGCCGGCTGGATATTTGCGCCCGGATGGACCCCGCAAAACGCCGGCACGCCGATCGATGGCGAGGCCGTCGAGCTTCCGCACAACGCCGTCGACCTCCCGCTGAGCTATTTCGACGAAGCGGACTTCCAAAAGCCGTTCACCTATCAGCGCGTCATCGCCTGGGACGATGCCTGGGAGGGGCGTGAGGTCAGCCTTGTTCTGGAAGCATCGATGGCCGACACCCGGGTGTTCGTGAACGGCACGCAGGTGATTCATCATCTTGACGGGTACACACCCATCGAGGCGCGGCTGACCGAACACCTGACGCGCGGCGACAACCTCATCACCGTCCACATCGATGGATCGGAAAACCCCGACATCCCGCCATTCGGCGGCCGGATCGACTACCTGACCTATGCCGGCATCTACCGCGAGGCCCATCTTCGCGTGACGGCGCCGGTCCGCATCGCCAACGTCAAGGTTGAAACGCCCGATGTTCTGGCGTCGCAAAAGCGCGCGATCGTGACCATCCACGTCGAAGCGCCCGCTGGCGGGCCGCTGGCCGGCACGCTGACCGCGCGGTTGCGCGATGCGGCCGGCAACGACATCGCCAGCGCCGCCGCGGAGGTCGCCGGCGACACAACCGAGATCGCCTTGGACGGGCTCGCGGGCATCAGGCTTTGGACGCTCGATGACCCGGCGCTTTACGCCCTGGACGTCACGCTTGACGACGCCGACCGTTTCGAAACCCGGTTCGGCTTCCGTGAGGTGGCGTTCGCCGTCGACGGATTCAGCCTCAACGGCGAACCGATGAAGCTGATGGGCCTGAACCGCCATCAGAGCTTTCCCTATTCGGGCTATGCGCAGGGCGCGCGGTCGCAGGCACGCGACGCAGAAATCCTCAAATGGGATCTGGGCTGCAACATCGCGCGCACCTCGCACTACCCGCAATCGCGTCACTTCCTTGATCGCTGCGACGAGATCGGACTGCTGGTCTTCGAGGAAATCCCCGGTTGGCAGCATATCGGCGATGAAGGCTGGAAGGCCGAATCGGTGCGCAATGTGCGCCGCATGATCGAACGCGACTGGAACCGCCCGTCCATCGTCATCTGGGGCGTGCGCATCAACGAAAGCGCCGACGACCACGACTTTTACGCTGAAACCAACGCGCTGGCGCGCGAACTCGATCCGACCCGGCCGACCGGCGGCGTGCGTTACATCACCGAAAGCGAACTGCTCGAAGACGTCTATACGATGAACGACTTCGTGATGGGCGCCCATGACCAGCCGATGTCGAACCAGCCGCGCAGGCCGTTGCGCCCGCAGCGCGAGATCACCGGCCTCGACCGCAAGGTCCCCTACATGGTGACCGAGTACAACGGGCACATGTTTCCAACCAAGGCCGGCGACCCCGAACAGCGCCATGCCGAACACACGCTGCGCCACCTGGAGGTGCTCGATGCGATGTTCGGCGCACCGGACATTGCCGGATGCATCGGCTGGTGTTTCTTCGACTACAACACGCACAAGGATTTCGGGGCCGGCGACCGCATCTGCCATCACGGCGTTGCCACCATCTTCCGCGAGCCAAAGCCCGCCGCACACGCCTATGCGTCGCAGCGCGATCCCGCCGACGGCATCACGCTGGAGCCGGTCACCGTCTGGGCGCGCGGCGAACGGGCCATCGGCGGCGTGTTGCCGCTCATTGTCCTGACCAACTGCGACGAAGTCGAGTTGCGCAACGGAGCGCTGGTCAAGCGGATCGGACCCGATCGCGAGCGCTTTGCGCACCTGCCCCATCCGCCCGCAATCTTCGATCACCGCAACCTGACCCGCGAGGAACTCGGGCACTGGGGAATGCAGTGGGAAGACGGCGAGATCGTCGGCTACATCGACGGAAAGGTGGTCGCCACCAAGCGGTTTGTTGCCGATCCGGTGGCAACGACGCTTGAGGTGCAGCCGGACACGACCACGCTCGCCGCCGATGACCGCGATGAAGTGCGGATCATCGTGCGCGCGCTCGATCAGGCCGGCAACCCGATGCGGTTCCTTGGCGATTGTGTGCGCTTCGAGGTCGACGGGCCGGCCCGGATCATCGGCCCCGATTGGGCAGTCCTTCAGGGCGGGTCAACCGGCCTTTGGCTGCGCGCGACCGGCGGAACCGGTCCGGTGACGCTGACGGTGCGCTCCGGTCGCTTCGACCCCGTCTCCGTATCGCTGACGGCCGGCTGAAGCCGCTGCGCGCCCAACCCAGCATTGCGAGCCGATCCGACATGGTCCTGCCTCCCTACCCGCCCCTGCCCGATGCGGCCGACGCCCGGCTGTCGCTGAACGGGGCGTGGCGATACACCCAACCGGGAAACGACGCCGAGATCGATGACGACGCGGTGCTCAATGTGCCTGGCGAGGTCGTCATGCAGGGCCTGCCCTGTGATCCGGCGCTGCCCGTCGTCCTCGAACGCACGATCACGGTGCCGCAACACTGGCACGGCCAGCGGATTCGCATCCGTTTCGAGGCGATCTACAGCCGCTGCGACCTGTTCGTGAACGGCGTGCAGGCCGGCGCGCATCTGGGCGGCTTCACACCGTTCGATCTGGATATCAGCGCACACGTTGCGGCCGGCGCGACCGTCACGCTCCGCGTGGTGGCGGAAAACGATTCGGTCGCAGATCTTGTCGGCTACGGAACGCGATATGCCGATCATCCGCTGGTCGGGATTGCGCGCAAGGCGTTCCTGTATGTGCTGCCGGAACGCCATGTCACCAGCCTGGGTGTCTCTACCCTGTTCGATGACGGCGACTACACGCGCGCCACCCTGCGCCTTGATGTCGAGGTCGATGGCACCGACGACCTGTCGATCTCGCTGACCGATCCGGAAGGCGGCGAACGGCATTTTGATCCCGTCACCGTGGCAGGCCGCAAGCGCATCGACCTGCTGATCGAAAACCCACGCCTTTGGCACACGGAATCACCGGCGCTCTATCGGCTCACGATCGGCTTCAGCGACCACACCTGCACCCGCAAGGTCGGGTTCCGCGAGGTCACGATCCGCGATCGGCGCTTCCTGCTCAATGGTCGCGCGATCATGCTGCGCGGCATCAACCACCATGAAACGCATCCGCTGACCGGGCGCGCCGACACGGCGCGCTGGGCTGAAACCGACGTGCGCCTGCTGCGCGATGCCAACATCAACCTGCTGCGGACCTCGCACTACCCGCCGACGATCGAACTGGCCGAAGCCTGCGACGAACATGGCATGCTGCTCGAGGTCGAGGCGCCGATCTGCTTTGCATTCGGCCAGTTCGACAAGATGGGCAAATGGGATGCTCTGCCTCCTGCCACACAACAAGCGGCGGACGACTACATCCACGCCGCTTCGATGGAGATGGTCGCCGTCTACCGTTCTCACCCGTCGGTGGTCATCTGGTCGGTGGCCAATGAGTCATATTGGGCGCCACCGTTCGAGCGCTCAGCCACCGCAATCCGGGCCGCCGATCCGACGCGGCCAACGACGTTCAACTGGTGGCAGTTGCAGCCCCATTGTCGTGACCATGTCGAGATCGCCAACCATCACTATCCCGACGCGGGTCAGGTTGCGGAGTTCGAGACCGAGCCGCGCCCGATCATCTTCGACGAGTTCGCCCATCTTTACTGCTACAACGACCGCGAACTGGCGAC
>CAZSFA010000160.1:0-6411 GCA_964606055.1 uncultured Oceaniradius sp.
CGGTGCCGAGCGCCGTCGTGCCGTCATCGCCGGTCTTTGTGTAGATCTTGTTCAGTACGACCATCGGTGCGCCTTCAACTCCGGTTGGTTGCGGCAGCCCGTCCCGGCTGACCGCCTCGCGCTAACTGCCCTGGCGCGAAAGATAGACGACCAGGACGATGACCACCACCGCCACGAACTGCAGAAACACCCGCATCTGCATGAGCTTGTTGGAAAGGTTGGCATCGCCCTGGCGCAACATGTTGCGCAACCCGACCAGCAGCACGGCGGCCACCGACACCATGGCCAGAACCGCCACGTAAAACAGAACACCCGACATCAACAATCCAATTCGTAAAAATCGCCTGCCACCGACAAACTAGGCCTGCATGGCCAGGAGTCGATACAGCAGCGATGTCGGCAGCACACGACGACCAAGCGCCGCAAGGCGCGTCTTGTTGGTCACATGATAGTGCGCGCGCGGCGACCTGGCCCGCAAGGCCGCGGCGAGAACCCGGTAAAAACCCCTTAGCGCCCGTCCCGAAGGGTCTTTCGTGCCGCCGTTGCGCAACTGGTCAATCCGCTTCGCATAGGCCGACCGATGCACCGAGTTTTCGATGTCGAGGTATTTCTCGACATAGATGAGCGAGTTCTGCGCGATCTTGGACGGAATCGGACCGGTCTCGATCAGGCTGACATGGACGCCGGACCCCGCAAGTTCCTGGCGCATGGTCAGCATCAGCCCCTCTAGGGCATGTTTGGAAGCGGAGTAGACACCCCGCAGCGGCACCGGCACGAGCCCCAGAACCGACGAGTTGTGCAGGATGCGGCCATGCCCCTGGGCGCGCATCAAAGGCACCATCAGCCGGGTCAGTTCGTGCCAGCCAAACACATTGACCTCGAACTGTTCGCGCAGCGCGTCCACCGACAGGTCTTCGACCGCGCCGGGCTGCGTATAGGCGCCATTGTTGAACAGCGCGTCGACGCGGCCACCACACGATTCCACGGCATCGCGGAAGAATGCCGCGATGCTCTGCTGGCATCGATAGTCGAGAAAAAAGGTCGCAAAACCGGCATCGCGCAGCCGGGCGATATCGGCATCCTTGCGCGCTGAAGCGACCACGTGCCATCCATCGTCACGCAGTCGTTCAATGCAATAGGCACCAATACCCGAGGAACACCCCGTGACGATAATCGTCGGCGCGCTTGTCATCCCCTCACTCGCACGCATATCTAAGGGTCCGCCATCAACCATGATCGTTTTACGAATGCAAACAAAACGCGATTGAAATGCTGCGATTCATATTGATAATCAAACGCGTTTCTTTCGACGTATTCGGTCACTTCAATGACTCCGACGGTTGGGCCATCGCCAGCCATGTCGCACTGTCAACCCTTCTTGCGATATTCCCGTTCCTGATTTTCGCAACGACGCTGGCCACTTTTCTGGGCGCCGATCAGTTTGCGCAGGATGCCGTTCATCTCATCTTCGACACCTGGCCCAATGAAATCGCCGCGCCCATCGCACGGGAAGTCGAACGCGTGCTCACCGTTCCGCGCGGTGGCCTCTTGACGGTTTCGGTGATTGCGGCGGCGATTTTTGCCTCCAACGGCGTCGAAGCGCTGCGCATCGCACTCAACCGCGCCTACCGCGTGACCGAGACCCGCTCGTTCCTCTTCACCCGCCTGCAGAGCCTTGCCTTCGTGGTCGTGGCGACGATCGGCATGCTGGCCGTCAGCTTTCTCCTCATTCTCGGGCCGCTCGCCTATCGGATCGCCGTGCAATGGCTGCCGCAGATCGAGCAGGTCTCCCTTTCAATCGGGCTGGCGCGATATGGCATCGCGGTGGTGGTCCTCGTCACTGCCCTTTTCGTCGTCCACAAATGGCTCCCCGATGGCCGCCGCAGCCTTGCCTCCCTCGTGCCGGGCATTGCGCTGACGATCGGCGCCTGGGTTCTCGGCGCGGGCCTGTTTGCCGCCTATCTGGAGCGTTTCGCAAGCTATGTGACGATGTATGCCGGCCTGGCGTCGATCATGATCGCGTTGGTCTTCCTGTACATCATATCGGCGATCTTCATCCTCGGCGCGGAACTCAATGCGGCGCTGATACGCTACCGTCAGGCGCGCGCCCATATCGCTCCCGCGCGGGCCGTCAGCCACACCCGGCAGGGTTGAGGCTGCGTTCGGGCCCCGGCCTGCAACCCTTGGTGGGCATTAACGCTCGGTTTATCCACCTGTGCGAGCCTGTTGCGATTGGATCGGACCCGAGGCAGGGCGCAACATGTTCGACCATCTCGATACGACCACGTTGATGATCGTCGGCCTGGCAATGGCTTCGGGCGCGTTCTTCGCCGGCGTGGCGATGAATGGCGTGATGGGCAGGGACGGCTTCGGCGCGGTCGGCAACATGATCATCCTGCTCGCCGGTGCGTTCGTCGGCATGTATGTCGGCGAACTCTTCCAGTGGCCGGTTCCACGCGACGTCGCCCAGTCGGTTGCGGCCGTCGCCGGCGGTTTCACGTCGTTGGCCTTTCTGGCAGCGCTCAAGAGCCTCATGATCCGGTTGGGTTTCTAGGGCGGCTCCTGCGAAGGCGGGAACCGGTTACGCGTCCGGAACGGCCGCAAATCGATAGTTCGGACAACTCCGGCATTTCATCAAGACGTCAAAGCGTTCTGGCGCGGCTCGCCGAGCCCGACCATCGCGCGCACATCGCCGGGTCGCACACCTGCCGCGCGCAAGGCCGAAAGCGCCGTGTCGCCTCGGCTTTTGGACAGTTTGCGCCCGCCGTCACGATCAAGAACCAGATCGTGATGGTGATAGACCGGGCGCGGCAGACCGAGCAGATCCTGCAACAGAACATGCGCGGCGGTGGCGTGGAACAGGTCGCGCCCGCGCACGATGTGCGTGATGCCTTGCAGGGCGTCATCGACAACGACGGACAGGTGATAGCTCGTCGGAACGTCGCGGCGCGCGAGCACGAAATCGCCCCAGATCGACGGGTCGGCCTCCTGCCACCCCGTTTCGCCGTCGGGACCGGCGCCCTGCTCTTCCCAGCCCAGCCCGTCCGCACCGACATGCGCAAGCGCGGCGGCGACATCGATGCGCCACGCGCCGTCCTGCTCGGTCGGCTCGGCATCTTCGTACGCTCGCCCCGGAAACAGCGGCGCGCCGTCCGGGTCGCGCGGCCAGCTGTGGCCTTCGGCTTCCCGCGCTTGGACCAGCCGCCTGATGTCGCCGCGCGTCATTGAAGAGCGATAGGCAACGCCCGCCTCGGCCAGCGACTCCAGCGCATCGCGATAAGCATCGAAATGCTCGGACTGCCGGCGCACCGGCTCCTCCCATTCAAGCCCCAGCCACGCCAGATCATCGAGCATCTGCGCTTCAAGCGCTGGCGTGCATCGTGCCGTGTCGATATCCTCGATCCGAACAAGCAGCCGCCCGCCATGGGCGCGCGCCAGATCAAGGTTCAAAAGCGCCGAATAGGCATGGCCGAGATGGAGCAGACCATTGGGGCTTGGCGCAAAACGGAAGACGGGAACCACGAGACCACGCGACCGGTGTGTTGGGTGAAGCGCCCAGTATGTGGCAATCTCGATCGCGCATCAAACCGCAAGGACGCCACCATGCCGGCGACGACCGTTGACACCCATGACGACATCGCCAGAGGGCTTGATCATCTCGCCCAAGCCGATGCCCGGCTCGTTCCGGTGATCGAAACGGCAGGCGCCGTGCCCCTGCGGCGATCGGCTCCGGGCTTTGCGAGCCTTGCGCAGATCATCATCGCCCAACAGGTATCAAGGCAGAGCGCCGATGCCATCACGGCCCGTCTGACGCGCCTCATCGACCCGTTGACGCCCGACGCCTTCGTCGCAGCCGGCGAACCGGCATGGGTCGAAGCCGGCCTGTCGCGCCCCAAGCAGCGCGCGCTGGTCGCAGCCTGTGAGGCGATTGCCGATGGCAAGCTGGACCTGCACGCGCTGTGCGACCACCCCGCCGAGCGGGCGATCGGCGCGATGACGCAGGTCAAGGGCATCGGCCCGTGGACGGCGGAAGTGTATCTGCTGTTCGCGGCCGGCCATGGCGACATCTTCCCCGCCGGCGATCTCGCCCTGCGCGCCGCAGCGGCCGACGCACTGGGTCTGGAACAACGGCCGGACGAGAAATCCCTGCGCCAAACCGCCGAATCATGGGCGCCCTGGCGCGGCGTCGCCGCGCGCCTTCTATGGGCCTATTACGCAGCCACTGCCGGCCGCAGTGTCATGCCGTGACGTGGCACTCTGCCACAAAGCGTTGAGATTCGGAGATTTTCCTATAGCTTGCCTCAAATGGGATCCGCTTCACATCTGTGTCACAACCGGCCTAGTATAAGGCGGCCACGAAGCCGACTGGAAAGGGGTCAGTCTTGACGATCGCGGTTTCGCCGGAGGCTCTGCCCTCGCTGGTGCTGAACGCGGACTACCGTCCGTTGAGCTACTATCCGCTTTCCATCTGGTCCTGGCAGGACGCCATCAAGGCGGTGTTCCTTGATCGCGTCAACATCGTCGCCGAATACGATCACGAGGTGCATTCGCCGTCCGCGGCCATGCGGCTCCCCAGCGTTGTCTCGCTGAAGGAGTACGTGAAGCCGGCGCTCTACCCGGCGTTCACCCGGTTCAACGTGTTCCTGCGCGACCGGTTCGAATGCCAGTATTGCGGCGACACGGACGATCTGACGTTCGATCACCTTGTACCGCGCCGCTTCGGCGGCCAGACGACCTGGGAGAACATCGTCACGGCCTGCTCGTCCTGCAATCTGCGCAAGGGCGGCCGCATGCCGTCCAACACCGACATGAAGCCCCAGCAGATGCCGTTCCAGCCCACCGTGCACGACCTGCACAACAACGGGCGCAGCTTCCCGCCGAACTATCTGCACGAAAGCTGGATGGACTATCTTTACTGGGACGTCGAACTGGAGCCCTGACGGCCCTCCCCGCGATGGCGCCGGCGTCGGCGATCGATCACCGGTGTCGATGCAATGGAAGCGGTTCAGCCCGCCTTTGCCGGCCGCGTCGCAAGCCAGAACGCGGCCAATGCCAGCGGCAGGCTGGCGATCGCATTCCAGCCGGCAAAGGAAAGGCCGAGGAACCGGCCGGCCGCCTCATCGCAAGCCGGCGGCGTCACCGTGTCGAGAGCTCCCAGCAGATCGCCCGCTTCGGTCGCAACGCCCGACTGGGTCGCGACGGCGCAGTCCGCCGGCCCCTGCCAGAAGGCCCATTCGACGCCGGCGTGGAAGATGGCGAGATAGAGCCCGTAGGCCATGACCAGACCGGTGATCATGAGCGCGCCGCGCACAATCCATGAAGGCAAGTCGAACCCTGCCGCCACGGCTGCAAGCAAAGCCACCGGAATGGCCGCGTAATAGGGCTGGCGCTGCTCAAGACACAGCGCGCAGGGGATGAAACCGCCGATCACCTCAAAGCCGATTGCGATGCCGACGACCAGAGCCATGGCGACCGCAAGGCCAAGCGCGCCAACGAGATGCAATCGTCCTGTGGGTTGGGTCAACATGTCTGGCTTTGTCCGCGCCAATTGGGGCGCCGGTGAGGTATCAGCCGCGAATGAAGTCGACAAGGAAATAGATCGCCGCGGGTCCGCCGATCACCAGCGCAAGCACCCATGAGAGACCGATCACCAGGCCAGTCAGCAGGAACAGGCCGTCGCGCTCGATCAGACCAACGGCGGCAAGCGACACACCGAAGCCCGGCATGGTGTTGGTGAGCGGCAGCGGAACCAGGATCGACAGGCACGGCACGACCAGGAGCGCCCCGGCGATGCGCGTGCCCCGATCGCCGGTCAGCGGCAAGAGGCGAGGATGCGCCAGCCGTTCGAGCCACGTGCCGCCGTAGCGGCGGGTCCGTTCGACCACTTCGCGCAAGCCCGCCACGGGCAGCTTGCGCTCGCGCATCGAAGCGGGCAGCCACAGCGTGTTCCGCCCGGCCGCCATCTGCCAGGCGAGCACGACCATCGGCAGCGCCACCAGTTGCGGCAGGATGTAGACGAACGGCAGGCAGCACGGCAGCGCCAGAACGAGCAACAGCAGGCCGAAGGTGCGCTCTTGCATCGCATCGCACAGCGCACCCAGCGTGATCTCGGTATCGGTGCCACAGCCATCGAGTATCTGCTCGATCTTCGACAGCGCGCCGCGCGCGGGCTCCTGGTCAGCGTGCAATGTGCCGGTCATCAGCGCCATGTCCGAACTCGCTCTTCATGAATGTCGCTCTTAACAGACGCCTGCTAACGCGAAAGCGCAAACAATCGATGAACCCGGACAAGGACGCGGGCGCGCCGCCTTGACGCTGGCCGGCAGCCCACCTAAACCCGCCATCGATCCAGCCCAGCCCCCTTGGCGGAATTGGTAGACGCGCCGGATTCAAAATCCGGTTCCTTCGGGA
>CAZSFA010000161.1:0-6209 GCA_964606055.1 uncultured Oceaniradius sp.
CGAGATTCTCTACGGGCAGACGTTCGAGGTGCCGAAGCTCGATGATTTCGTTCTGCCGATCGGCAAGGCGCGGATCGATCGCGCCGGCAATGATTGCACGATCGTTTCATTCGGCATCGGCATGACCTACGCGGTCGCCGCGGCCGACGAACTGGCCGGTCAGGGCATCGACTGCGAGGTGATCGATCTGCGTTCGCTGCGGCCGATCGATCTTCCCACGGTGATCGCAAGTGTGCGCAAGACCGGCCGGCTGGTGACGATCGAGGAAGGCTTCCCGCAGAGCTCGGTCGGCGATTTCGTCGCCAACCGCGTGACGCGCGAGGCGTTCGACTATCTGGACGCACCGCCGATCACGATTGCCGGCAAGGATGTGCCGATGCCCTATGCGGCGAACCTTGAAAAGCTCGCGCTGCCGAGCGTTGCCGAGGTGATCGACGCCGTCAAAGCCGTCACCTACGCGGGTTGAGGAGCAAGCCATGCCCATCACCATCACGATGCCCGCCCTGTCGCCGACCATGGAGGAGGGCAACCTCGCCAAATGGTTGGTCAAGGAAGGCGATACGGTCAGTTCCGGCGATGTGATTGCCGAAATCGAGACCGACAAGGCCACCATGGAAGTGGAGGCGGTCGATGAGGGAACCGTCGCTAGGATTTTGGTTGATGAAGGCACCGAAGGCGTCAAGGTCAATGCCGCCATCGCAGTGCTCGCCGAGGAAGGCGAGGATGTGAGCGCGGCCGCCGCATCTGGTTCGGGTGGTGATGGGGGCGGCCCGGTCGCTGCGCCCGAACCCGTCCAGGAAGCGACACCGGCGCCGGCAGCGCCGGCTGCACCGCCGCCCGATGGCGCGGCCCGGCCAGAGCCGGCAAGCGCTCCGGCCCCCGCCATTGCCGAGGACATCACCGCAGGCCCGGTTCCGACTCGCAACGGCGAGAAGGTGTTCGCTTCGCCACTTGCACGGCGCATCGCCAAGGGTGCGGGCATCGACATCACGGCCGTGACCGGTTCCGGCCCGCACGGGCGCATCGTCAAGCGTGACGTGGAGGCGGCGATCGCGAGCGGGGTGACCGCCGCGCCGGCGCCCGCCGAAGCCGCCAAGGCACCTGCGCCGGCCGCTGCGGCGCCCGCAACCGGACCGTCCACTGACCAGGTGCTCGCGAACTTCGCCGAAGGCACGTACGAACTGGTCAAGCACGACGGCATGCGCAAGACGATCGCGCGCCGCCTGACCGAGTCCAAGCAGACGATCCCGCATTTCTATGTCACCGTCGATTGTGAACTCGACGCACTGCTCAATCTGCGCAGCGAATTGAACAACGCCGCACCGGTCACCGACGACAAGCCGGCCTACAAGCTGTCGGTCAACGACATGGTGATCAAGGCGATGGCGCTGGCGCTGCGCGATGTGCCCGATGCCAATGTCTCGTGGACCGATGACGCGATGGTTGTACACAGCCAGGTCGATGTTGGCGTTGCGGTCTCTATCCCCGGCGGCCTGATCACGCCGATCGTGCGCCGCGCCGAGCAAAAATCGCTCTCTGTCATCTCCAACGAGATGAAGGATCTGGGACAGCGGGCCAAGGATCGGAAGCTGAAACCCGAGGAATACCAGGGCGGTACGACATCGGTCTCCAACATGGGCATGATGGGGGTCAAGGATTTCTCGGCGGTCATCAACCCGCCGCATGCAACGATCCTGGCGGTGGGCGCGGGCCAGCAGCGTCCGGTGGTCAAGGATGGCGCGCTGGCCATCGCCACGGTGATGAGCGTCACGCTTTCGACCGATCACCGCTGTGTTGACGGTGCGCTGGGCGCCGAACTGCTCGCCGCCTTTAAGGGCTACATCGAAAACCCGATGAGCATGCTGGTTTAGGAACGCACACGCACGCGATGGCCGGTGCAGGCCGGCGCGTGCCCGCGAGGGAACAGGTGGCAACGTGACCGCTGACCGCACAAAGACAATTCTCGCCTTCGGCGATTCGCTGACCTGGGGTTCGGACCCGGTGACCTCGGACCGGCATCCGCGCGCGGCCCGGTGGCCGAACGCGATGGCCGCCGAACTGGGCGATGGATTTGATGTCGTGACCGATGGACTGCGCGGCCGCACGACCGCCTGGGACGATCATCTGGGCGAAGGGGACCGCAACGGGGCGCGGCTGTTGCCGACGATTCTCGCCACCCATGCGCCCGTCGATCTGGTCATCATCATGCTTGGCACCAACGACATGAAACCGCAAATGGCCGGTCAGGCGATGGGCGCCAGCAAGGGCATGAGGCGGCTCGCCGAGATCGTTCTCTTCGGCCGCCAGTCGATGAACAGACCGCCGGAGGCGCAGGTTCTTTTGGTGTCGCCGCCACCGCTGGTGCCGACGCAGAACGAGGACTTCGCCGCCATGTTCACCGACGGCGTTGCCGAATCGCGTGATCTGGCGCGCCTTTATCGCCGTCAGGCCGACGAGCTCGGATGCGCGTTTTTCGATGCGGGCACCGTTGCCAAGACCTCGCCCGCCGATGGCGTTCACCTCGATGCCGAAAACACGGCAGCGATCGGCCGCGCGCTCGCACCAATCGCCCGAAGCATGCTGTCAGACGCCGCAAATTGACACCGATCAAGGAGGGTTGATCAGCGCTGGCTAGGTTGCATGCAACCAAACAATGGGAGCAAACCGAAATGGCGCACACGCCGCACGAACTGGCAGAAGAATTCCCCGAACACACTGCAAAGATGCATGATCTCAAGCAGTCCGATGCGCATTTTGCGCGTCTGTTTGAAGAGTATCACGACATCAATCGGGCCATTCACCGCGCCGAAACGGACATCGAGCCGACCGACGATTTCAACATGGAGGACATGCGCAAGAAGCGTATGCACCTCAAGGATCAGATTTACGGGATGCTGAGCGCCTGACACGCGCCGGTCTCCCGAAACGGAGACCGGACCTCTTGCACATCCGCCCTGCCACCATCGCTGACAGCGCAGACCTTGCCGTGCTCGATGACATTGTCGGGCGCGGTCTGCCGCTGTACCCGTGGCAGGGTGCGGTCGCGCGCGGCGAAGCGGACAGTCCGCTCCAGTGGGGCCGCGCGCTCCATGCCGATCAGTCCCAGCCCAGCAACGGCACCAATGCGGCGATTGCCGAAGTCGACGGCCGGACCGCCGGTGCGTCGGTCGGCTGTTTCATGCCGCCCGATGTCACGTTCCCGTCCAGCGACGAGCCTGTCATGCCGTCGCTCATGCGCATCTTTGCGCGCGCGGCCGGCTCATGGGTCGTCGACATGCTCGCCGTGTTCGGCCTATTCACCGGGCGCAGCATCACCCGCGCGCTTCTGTGCGAACAGGTGAAGCGCGCCGGCGCGTACACGATTGGCCTTGTTGCGGCCGATGACAATGCTCCGGCGCGTGCGCCCTACCGCAGCGAAGGCGTCGCCGAGATTGCGCGCGATCCGTTTGTCCCCTTCAGGAACGATCAGAAAACCGCCCATGGACTGCTGCATCAGCGGTCGTCAGGGCGCCAAGGAAAGAGGCGATAACCATGGCCGACAACGCTTACGACGTGATCATCATCGGTTCGGGTCCGGGCGGCTATGTTGCCGCGATCCGCGCGGCGCAACTGGGCATGAAGACGGCGATCGTCGAACGCGAACATCTCGGCGGCATCTGCCTGAACTGGGGCTGCATCCCGACCAAGGCGCTGCTCCGGTCGGCCGAGGTGATGGACTTTGCCAGCCATATCAAGAACTACGGCCTGAAACTTGAAGGCACGGTGACCGCTGATGTCGGTGCGGTCGTTGACCGGTCGCGCAAGGTCTCGGGCCGGCTCAATGGCGGCGTCGGCTTCCTCATGAAGAAGAACAAGATCGATGTCATCTGGGGCGAAGCCAGGCTGGAGGGCAAGGGCAAGATCGTTGTCGGCAAGCCGACAAAGAAGGCCGTCGAGCCGCAGCCCCCGGTGCCCAAGGGAACCAAGGGCGAGGGCACCTATTCGGCCAAGCACATCATCGTCGCCACCGGCGCTCGGCCGCGCGCGCTGCCCGGCATCGAGCCGGACGGCAAGCTGATCTGGACCTATTTCGAGGCGATGGTGCCGCAGACCATGCCCAAGAAGCTCGTCGTGATGGGCTCGGGCGCGATCGGTATCGAATTTGCCAGCTTCTATAACTCCATGGGCGTCGATGTGACGGTCGTCGAACTGATGGATCGCATCATGCCGGTCGAGGATGCCGAGATTTCGGCGCTGGCGCGCAAACAGCTCGAAAAGCACGGCCTCAAGATCATGACCGAGGCAAAGGTCACCAAGGTCGACAAGGCCGCCGACTCGATCACCGCCCACATCCAGACCAAGGACGGCAAGACGACGCCGATTGCCGCCGACCGGTTGATTTCGGCCGTCGGCGTGCAGGGCAACATCGAGGGCATCGGCCTTGAAGCGGTTGGCGTGAAGACAGATCGCGGCGTTGTCGTCACCGACGGCTACGGCAAGACCAATGTCGACGGCATCTACGCGATCGGCGATGTCGCCGGCCCGCCCATGTTGGCGCACAAGGCCGAGCATGAAGGGGTCATCTGCATCGAGAAGATCGCCGGCGTTCCGGGGGTACATGCGCTCGATGCGGGCGTTGTGCCCGGCTGCACCTATTGCCATCCGCAGGTTGCATCGGTCGGCATGACCGAACAGGCGGCCAAGGAGGCGGGCCGCGACATTCGCGTCGGGCGCTTCTCATTTTCGGCGAACGGCAAGGCGATCGCACTCGGCGAGGACCAGGGCATGGTCAAGACGATCTTCGACAGGAAGACCGGGCAGCTGATCGGCGCACACATGGTCGGCGCCGAAGTGACCGAACTGATCCAGGGCTTTGTGGTTGCGATGAACCTTGAGACCACCGAAGAGGAACTCATGCACACCATCTTCCCACATCCGACGCTTTCGGAGATGATGAAGGAGAGCGTTCTGGACGCCTATGGCCGCGTGCTCAACGCCTAGCCAACGCGCCAGCCATGTTCCTCGTGCATGGCCGGCATCACGGCGGTTGCCTTGTGCAGCGTCAGGGCCGTGCCTAGTTTGAAGTCAAATCGCCGAAGGGGAACATCGCAATGGACGCAAAATCTCTTCTCATCATGGCCGGTGTGGGCATTGTGGCCGGTTTTCTGGCAAGCCTCGTTGCCGGTGGCGGCAGCGGACTTTTGACCTATCTGATCACGGGCCTGCTGGGCGCGTTCGTGGGCGGCTTCGTCTTCTCCGCCGCCGGCATCAAACTGGGCAGCCTCAGCCCGCTCGTCGGCCAAATCGTCACATCGACGGTCGGCGCCATCATCGTGATCATCGTTGCCAGGATGATCACCTAGGCTCTGCCCTGCAAACACCGTACGGACATCATGGTCACCATTGTCGATACCCTCAGCCAGACCGCCAGCCGGCCGCGTCATCCTGAAAAGGCGCACCGGCCGGACCAGATCAGCGGGCTGAAAAAACCCGACTGGATTCGTGTGCGCGCGCCGGTTTCCAAAGGGTTTCACGAGACCAACGACATCGTTCAGTCGCACAACCTGGTGACCGTGTGCGGCGAGGCGGGCTGTCCGAACATTGGCGAGTGCTGGGACAAGAAGCACGCCAGCTTCATGATCCTGGGCGAGATCTGCACGCGCGCCTGCGCGTTCTGCAACGTGACGACCGGCAAGCCGGGCGCTGTCGACCTTGAGGAACCGCGCAACGTTGCGATGGCCGTCAAGACGATGGGCCTTAATCATGTTGTCATCACTTCGGTCGATCGGGACGATCTGCCCGATGGCGGCGCGGGGCACTTCGTTGCCGTCATCGAGGCAATCAGGCGCCATGCGCCGGGCACGACGATCGAGGTGCTGACGCCGGACTTCCTGCGCAAGGACGGCGCTCTGGAGATGGTGGTTGAGGCAAGGCCGGACGTCTTCAACCACAATCTGGAGACCGTTGCGTCCAACTATCTGACGGTGCGACCGGGCGCCCGCTACTTCCATTCGATCCGCCTTTTGCAGCGGGTCAAGGAGTTGGACCCGACGATGTTCACCAAGTCGGGGATCATGGTCGGGCTGGGCGAAACCCGCAACGAAGTCCAGCAGCTGATGGACGATCTGCGCACGGCCGAAGTCGATTTCCTGACCCTCGGGCCGGACCTGCCGCCCTCCCAGAAACACCCTCCGGGGATGGCCTCTATCACGCCGGCCGAGTTCAAGTCC
>CAZSFA010000162.1:0-6159 GCA_964606055.1 uncultured Oceaniradius sp.
GACGAGTTGATCCGCACCACATGCGGCAGCGACGACAGCCAGTCGCGGTGGATGCGCTCGTAGTCCGCCAGATCCTTGGCGGCGACGCGCAGGATGTAGTCGTACTCGCCGCTCATCAGGTAGCAGACAAGCACGTTGGGGCAGCGGCGCACTGCGTCCTCGAACTCGCGCAGCGTCTTCTGGAACTGGCCAGACAGCGAGATGTGCACGATCACCGTCATCTGGTGGCCGAGCGCGCGATTGGAAAGACGCGCGTGATAGCCCCGGATCGTCCCAGACGTCTCAAGCGAATCCAGCCGGCGTGAACAGGCCGAAGGCGACAGACCGACCCGGTCGGCCAGCGCCGCATTGGAGATGCGGCCGTCACGCTGCAGTTCCGTCAAGATCGCACGATCAATCGCGTCGAGCTCCATCCGTGCAAGCTTCCTTCGAAATAGCGGCGAACTACGACACTCTATTGCATGGCGGCCCGTCGGTCCATCATACTTTGCACGGACATTGCGGGGCCGTTCTGTCATCGTCCGGTCGAAAACGACCTGGGAGGATTGTGATGCGCGTCGGTTGCCCCAACGAGATCAAGGATCACGAGTACCGCGTCGGCATCACGCCGGGTGCGGCCCGCGAATACGTCGCCCATGGCCATGAGGTGATGATCGAAAAAGGCGCCGGGATCGGCATCGGCGCCGATGACGGCGCCTACCGCGCGATCGGCGCAAAGGTCGTCGACAGCGCCAAAGAGGTGTTCGCCAAAGCCGACATGATCGTCAAGGTCAAGGAGCCACAGCCCGCCGAGTGGGCGCAGTTGCGCGAAGGCCAGATCCTCTACACCTACCTGCATCTGGCGCCTGACCCTGAGCAGGCGCGCGGCCTGATCGACAGTGGCTGCACCGCGATCGCCTACGAGACCGTAACGGCCGATGATGGCAGCCTGCCGCTGCTTGCGCCGATGTCGGAGGTCGCCGGCCGGCTGGCCATCCAGGCGTCCGCCACGGCGCTGCAAAAGGCCCATGGCGGGCGTGGCGTGATGCTCGGTGGCGTGCCGGGTACGCCGCCGGCAAGCGTCGTCGTCATTGGCGGCGGGGTGGTCGGCATCAACGCGGCGCGCATGGCGGTCGGCCTGGGCGCGCATGTGGTCATGATCGACCGGGCGCTGCCGCGCCTGCGCGAACTGGACAACATCTTCCAGGGCCGCGTCGAAACCCGCTACGCGACGGTCGAGGCGTTGGAGGCGGCCGTGTTCGACGCCGATGTGGTCATCGGCGCCGTCCTCATCCCCGGCGCGGCCGCGCCCAAGCTGGTTACACGCGAAATGCTGGCGGGCATGAAGAAGGGTGCGGTGCTGTGCGATGTCGCAATCGACCAGGGCGGCTGCTTTGAGACGTCGCGCCCCACGACCCACTCCGATCCGACCTACGCGGTGGACGGGGTGATCCACTATTGCGTGGCCAACATGCCTGGCGCCGTTCCGGTAACGTCGGCCCATGCGCTCAACAACGCGACCCTGCGGCAGGGGCTGGCCCTGGCCGACCGGGGGCTGGAAGCGCTTGCCGACGACCGGCACCTCCGCAACGGACTGAACGTGCATCGCGGTCGTGTGACCAACGCGGCCGTCGCCGAGGCCCTGGGTTACGAGTTGGCCGAACCGCGCGACTTCGTCAAAGTCGCCTGATCGGCGAACAGGCCCTCGCGGGTGGCGAGGGCGCCCAGTTCCTCCTGACCAAGTGGCCGCACACGGCCCTCCGAGCGCCGATAGGGCCGGAACCCGAGTTTCTGGTAGAGCGGCAGCGCGGCCGGGTGGTCGAGCGTGCAGGTGTTGACCGTCACAAAATCCGGGTCCTGCGCCCACGCCGCGTGGATCGCCTGGCCCAGAAACCATGCGCCGAGCCCGCGACCATGCACGTGCGGCATCGTGCCGAAATAAGCCAGGTCCGTGGTCTGGCGGTCCTTGCGGTTGAGTTCGAAAAAGCCGGCTGGCGCGCCGTCGACGTAGAGGACCGTGATCTCGCAGTTCGGCGCGTGGATCGCCCTTTTGAGCGCCGCATCGCTCATGCGCAGACGCGCTTCCCAAAAATGCGGCACGCCGACCTGGAAGTAGAGATAGCGATAGAATGGCAGGGGCGGTGATGGCGCGACAAACAGCGCCGCGGTCACATTGAGCGGGCGCTGTGGGTAGTGCGCCGGCGGCGCGTCCATCCGCAGGTACGTGATCGTCGTCTCGAGCACCTTGGACGACGCGTTGGCGGGCCGGGTGCGCTTGGGCGACAACCAGCTCATCGCCTAGCCGTCCGCCGGCCCGGTGACCACCGGCGTATCGGCCCGTCCGCCCCATTCGGCCCATGACCCGTCATAGAGTTGGGCGTCCTCGGCGCCGAGCGACGCCAGCGCCAGGACGATGACCGCCGCCGTCACGCCCGAGCCGCAGGTCGCAACGACCCGCTTGTCCGGATCGATGCCGGCGTCAGCAAGCGCCGTGCGCAGGCCATCAAGGGTCTTGAGGTATCCGTTATCGGACAGATTGGCGTAGGGCAGGCTGCGCGCGCCCGGCATGTGGCCCGAGCGCATGCCCGCTCGCGGCTCGGGTTCGTCGCCGCTGAACCGGCCCGCGCCGCGCGCATCGGCGATCTGCGCCGAGCCGTCTTCGACAATCTGCCGCATGGCCGCAAGGTCGACCACAGGGTCGGGTGTGTGGTGTGGCACGAACGCTGTTCCGGCCGTGCGCGTTGGCGCCGCCGTGACCGGTCGGCCATCGGCCATCCAGTTGTCGAACCCGCCATCGAGCACGAACACATTGCCCGCGCCCATGATCCGGAACATCCACCACACGCGCGGCGCGGTGAACATGCCCGGTCCGTCATAGACGATGATGGTATCTGTGCGGGCAATGCCCATGGCGCTGGCGTGTCGCTCGAACTCGGTCGGCGTCGGCAGGGTGTGCGGCAGGTCACTGTCCGGATCGATCACCGCATCCTGATCGAAGAAGATCGCGCCCGGAATGTGGGCTGCATCATACTCGGCCCGCGCGTCGCGGTTCTGCGCTGGCAGGTACCAGGATGCGTCGATGACCGACAGCCCGGGGTCGTGCAGATGCGTCTCCAGCCAATCGGGCGAAACGACGAAACGGCTCTTCTGGCTCATGCGGCGGGTTCCTGTGAAGGCACGCTCATGCAACGTCCTCGAACGGCACGGCGATGTCGGATTGCGTGTCCATCCATTCGGGCACCGGCAGGCCTTTCTGGCGCAGGAAGGCCGGATTGTAGACCTTCGACTGGTAGCGGTGGCCATAGTCGCACAATATCGTCACGATCGTATGGCCGGGGCCCATTTCGCGTGCCATGGCCATTGCGCCGGCGATGTTGATACCGGTCGAGCCGCCCATGATCATGCCTTCCTCCATGGCCAGCTTGAAGACGATGTCGAGCGCCTCGGCGTCGGATATCCGGTAGGCGAAGTCCGGCGTGAACCCCTCAAGATTGGCCGTGATCCGCCCCTGGCCGATCCCTTCGGTGAGCGAGCCGCCTTCCGATTTGAGTTCGCCCGTCGTGTAGTAGCTGTGAAGCGCTGCGCCGTGCGGGTCGACAAGGCCGATCTTGACGTTCGAGCCACGCGCGCGAAGCCCTTCGGCGACACCGGCGAGCGTGCCGCCCGAACCGACCGCGCAGACAAAGCCGTCGACCTTGCCATCCGTGTCGGCCCAGATTTCCGGGGCGGTCGTATCGACGTGGGCTTGCCGGTTGACCACATTGTCGAACTGGTTGGCCCAGATCGCACCGTTCGGATCGGTTTCAGCAAGCTGTTCGGCGAGCCGGCCCGACAGGCGCACATAGTTGTTGGGGTTGCGATAGGGCACCGCAGGCACTTCGATCAGTTCGGCGCCGCCGATCCGCAGGGCGTCCTTCTTCTCCTGCGTCTGGGTTTCGGGAATGACGATCACCGTGCGATAGCCGAGTGCCCGGGCGACCATGGTCAACCCGATCCCGGTGTTGCCGGCCGTGCCTTCCACGATCGCTCCGCCCGGCCGCAGAACGCCGCGCCGCTCGGCGTCACGGACAATCGCCAGCGCTGCCCGGTCCTTGACCGACTGGCCGGGATTGAGGAACTCGGCCTTTCCCAGGATCGTGCAACCCGTCTCCTCGGAGGCCCGGCGCAAGGGAACCAGCGGCGTGTTCCCGATGAGGTCAACGATCGATGCATGCATGAAAACCGGCTCCCGTCTTTGCGCGGACGCTAGACTTGACGGTTGCGACCAGCAAGGCGTTTATGGCGCAGGTTCAAGGCTCATCAGGATTTGTTTGCCAGTTCGTGCGATGATGTTGAAGGTGGGTCCTAATCTGGAACGGTTCCAGTGATCCAATGGTGTCGCGCGGCGTAGACACATCGAGTAGGTGACATGTTGAAGAGCGCGCGGCTGGCGCGCCGGTCAAGGACAACGGGATGTACCAAGGGCAGTTCAATTCCATCGACGCGCTTGTGGGCGGCTATGTCGCCGGCAGCCTGCCGGTGCCGCTGCAGGTGATGATGGATGCGCATTTGGAGCTTTCGGGCGCCAATCGACCTTTGGTGCGTGGCCTTGAGGCCGTCGCCGGAGACGATCTGGACGCGCTGGCACCGGCCGCGTTGACCGACCGTGACGCGGCTCTGGCTGCGATCTTCGATTCGCCCGCTCCCGCCGCCGAACAGGTCGCGCGTTGCGGAACGATGCCGCGCGCGCTGCACGACTTCATCGGTCACGGCGTCGACGATATCCCATGGAAGACGCGCATGCCCGGCTTTCGCGAGTACGACATGGACGACGTCGACGGGTGTCACGTCTCCATGTTCTGGATCAAGCCGGGCCGTACGGTGCCGGCCCACACCCATGAGGGCATGGAACTGTCGCTGATCGTCACCGGCGCGTTCCGCGACGAGCGCGGCCGCTTCGGGCGCGGCGACATCTCGATCGCCGATCCTTCCGTCGACCACCGTCCGACGGCCGAGACCGACGAACCGTGCATCGGCTTTGCGGTGACGGACGCGCCGCTGCGCCTGACAGGTCCTTTGCGCCAGCGGCTGAGCGACATCCTGTCAATCTGATGGTTGCGCGGCGCAATCTGCCGAACGTCCACAACACGCCAGACCGATGATTGGGGTTGCCGCCGCGCCAAACCGAGGCGCGGTGGCACTTAGTCCGTGGGTCCGAAAACCGTCCGGAACTGCGCCTTCAGGGCAAGATCGAGATCGGCCATGGTCACCGGAAGACCCAGATCGACAAGGCTCGTCATGCCGTGTTCGGACACGCCGCACGGCACGATTCCCGCATAGTCGCTGAGGTCCGGTTCGACGTTGATCGAAACCCCGTGAAACGAGACCCATTTGCGCAGGCGGATGCCGATGGCCGCGATCTTGTCCTCGGCCACCTGGCCGGGCGCCGGGGCAGGGCGCTCGGGTCGCCGGACCCAGACGCCGACGCGATCCTCGCGCCGCTCGCCGCGCACGTTGAAACGGTCGAGCGTTGCGATGATCCAGTCTTCCAGCGCGGCGACAAAGGCGCGCACATCGGGCTGCCGGCGTCTGAGATCGAGCATCACATAGGCCACCCGCTGACCGGGCCCGTGATAGGTATACTGTCCGCCGCGCCCGGTCCTGTAGACGGGCAGGCGATCGGGATCGGTCAGATCGGCCGGGTCGGCCGAAGTGCCGGCGGTATAGAGCGGTGGATGCTCGACCAGCCAGACCAGTTCGCCCGCGCCACCCGAACGGATCGCCTCGACACGCGCCTCCATGAAGGCCACGGCCTCGTCATACGGCGTCAGCCCCTCGGCCAGACGCCATTCGACCGGCGGCGAGCCCGGCAGCGGGTGAAATCGGCCGGCAAGGTCTTGGCGCGGGCGCGCTGTGGCGGGTTCGGCGGCGGGGTCCATCGCCATCAGATGGCCCGGCCGGCGGCCAGACGCAAGGCAAGCGCCGACCGATCAACCAAATCAGGGCCGCGCCCCTTGTGGTTTGATGGGCGGTTTGCTATCGGCGGCCGGCCATATGATCGTCCTGTGCGATCCGGCGTGCGGCCGTGGCGGAATTGGTAGACGCGCAGCGTTGAGGTCGCTGTGGGGCAACCCGTGGAAGTTCGAGTCTTCTCGGCCGCACCATTCTTTCCTCTTGATCGTGTAACATGCTGTTTATCCT
>CAZSFA010000163.1:0-2018 GCA_964606055.1 uncultured Oceaniradius sp.
TGGCGATGCGCGCATCGCGCACATATTGGCTCATGCCCCATTCCTCGACATAGCCGTGCCCGCCAAACATCTGCTGGGCCATCACCGCATGGTCAAAGCCCTTGTCGGTCAGAACGCCTTTGATGACCGGGGTCAGCAGCCCCATCATCTCCTCGTTGAGTTCGCGGTCGGTCTCGTCTTCGGAGCGATGGGCGACATCCGACTTCAATGCCGCCCACAGCACGAACGCCCGGCTGGCCTCGTTGAAGGCGCGGATGGTCATCAGGTTCCGCCGCACGTCGGGATGAACGATGATCGGGTCGGCTTTCTTGTCGGGATGGGCCGGCCCGGACAGCGCGCGGCCCTGCAGGCGGTCGCGGGCGTAGTCGGCGGCGTTCTGATAGGCGATCTCGGAAACGGCCAGTCCCTGAATGCCGACGCCGAGCCGCGCCTCGTTCATCATGATGAACATCGCCTTTAGGCCCTTGTGCGCCTCGCCGACCAGTTCGCCGACCGCCTCGTCATAGTTCATCACGCAGGTCGCATTGCCGTGCAGGCCCATCTTCTCCTCAATCGAGCCGCAGGTGACCCCGTTGGCTGCGCCCGGCGAGCCGTCGTCGTTGATCCGGTGCTTGGGCACGATGAACAGCGAGATGCCCTTTGTGCCCTCCGGCGCGCCTTCGATCCGCGCCAGCACCAGATGGATGATGTTGTCGGCCAGATCGTGCTCTCCGGCCGAGATGAAGATCTTCTGGCCCGAAATCTTGTAGGTGCCGTCGGCCTGCGGCACGGCTTTGGTCCGCAACAGGCCAAGATCGGTGCCCGCGTGCGGCTCGGTCAGGTTCATCGTGCCGGTCCAGTCGCCTGCGACCATCCTGGGCAGATAGGTCTGCTTTTGCGCGTCCGAGCCGTGCACGTAGATCGCCGCCATCGCGCCCTGGGTGAGGCCCGGATACATCGAAAACGACATGTTGGACGCAGAGAAGTATTCGCTGACGGCCGTGTGCAGCGTGTAGGGCAGGCCCTGGCCGCCAAGGTCCGGATCGAAGCCCAGGCCCATCCAGCCGCCTTCCTTGTAGGTCTGATAGGCCGCGCCAAAGCCGTCCGGCGTCGTCACCGAACCGTCGTCATGCCGCGTGCAGCCCTGCCGGTCGCCGATCTGGTTGAGCGGGAAGAACACGTCCTCGGAGACACGCGCGGCCTCGCGCAGCACCGCTTCGATGATGTCCGGCGTCGCATCGGCAAACCCGGGCAGATTGTTGAACCGCTCGTATTTCAGAACGTCGTTGAGAATGAAGAGCGTGTCGTCGACCGGTGCTCTGTAGCTCGGCATCGCCAGTCCTCCGGGTGGGCCCGGCGCGATCGAGCGCGCCCCGGCCGATGGGTTCGTCGGGTGATGGGTCGGACGTTAGCAAATTTTGACGTTTGCGTAAACGTCAAAATTCTGTGTTCGTCGTTTCTAACGGCAGGTGCTTGTCGGGTTCGGGCAGGATGTCCGGCGCCCGGCCCGTTCCATGGCGTCGATGGCCCGGTCGGCCTGCCCCGTTGCGCGCCTGGCACAGCCCATCGCGCTTTGTCTGAAACGGTTAACGCATTGTTTACCATAGTTGCCGAAAGCTCACCGGGTGCCGGTTCGCGCGGGGGCGACGGGTTTGTCGGCCGCTAGCCGTCAGCGGCATGCGAGGCAATATCGGCATGAGGCCGAGGGGAAACAGGCATTGATGCGTGACCGATACGACCAAATGGGGCGCGGACGGCAGTCCGGCGAAACCCTGGACCGGTTGCAGGACGCGCTTGGAGCGCTCGAAGACCGGATGGGCATGGCGCGTGCGCGCCGAACCCAGCCTGATCCCGCCCAGGCCGACATCGGCTCGATCCGGGCGCGGCAGGCGGCGCTGACCGGCGGGCGCGAACGGGCCGATGGACTGCGCGCCGAACTGGCCCGTCTGCGCCGGGATGTCGAGCGCGAACGCGCCGCGCCGCGCTCTCGCGACTTCGACACCTTGCGTGACGAGATCAGGGTGTTGCGCGCGTCCGCC
>CAZSFA010000163.1:2118-6083 GCA_964606055.1 uncultured Oceaniradius sp.
GCGCTGCGCGAGGACATTCGCGCCATCCGCCCGCCCGGCGCCGAAATCGAGGACATCCGCCACGATGTGGCGCAGCTCAAGGACGACGTGGTCGCGCTGGCCCGCGAGGACACCGTGCGCGCGCTCACAGACCGTTGGGCGATGATCGAGCGGGAGATCGCCGCCCTGCCGCAATCGCTGGCCTCGCGCGATGACATGGACATCGTCGCCAGCCGGCTCGACAACATGCATCAGGTCATTCGCGACCTGCCCGGATCGCTGTCGACCGACACGCTGGAAACCGAACTGCGTGCGCTGGCCGTCGCGGTCGAGCAATTGGCCACCCAGGACAGCGGCGGCTTTGACGCCGATGCGCGCTACGCCATGGAATCGCGGCTCGACGAGATCAGCCGCGCGATCTCCGCACTGCCCGCCTCGCCGCCGCCCGCCGATCCGGCCGACGCGCTCGCCATCGAGCGCATCGAAGCCCGCATCGCGGCACTGGCCACCCAGATGGACCAGATGACGGTCGACATGGCGGCGCCGGACTACGACGCAAGGTTCGATGCGATCGCCAACCAGATCGACGCGCTGCGCGCCCAGTCCGCGATCCCCGCCGGCATACCCGGCGAAGCCATCGATGCCCTTTCGGCGCGCATCGAGGAGATCGCCGGCGCGGTCGAGGAACTGGGTCATGTCGGCGAACGCCAGGCCCGCGCGACACCGGAACTGGCGCAGGAACTCAACCAGCGTCTGGCGGCCATCGACAGCCAGTTGCAGACGACAACGGCGATGGCCGAGCGGTCGCACGAAGGCGTCATGGCCTCGCTCGACAACCGCATGACCGAACTGGCGCATCTGATCGACCAGGGCGAACGCGCCCAGGCGGCGGTGCCGTCGATCGGCCAGATGGAGGAGCGGCTCGAGGAAATCGCCCGCAGCCTCGCCGACGGGGCAACGGCGGCGCCCGCCGGCGTCGATCATCTGGAAGCCCAGATCGCACGGTTGACCGAAAGCCTTGGATCCGTACCGGCATCAGCGCCCGATCAGGACAGCGTTCTGGCCGCCGCGCGGATGGCGGCCGAGGAAGCGGTGGCGCGCACCGCAAGCCAGGGTGGCGAGGCGCCGCAGGCGCTGACCCGGCTGGCCGACGATCTGGGTGCGCTGGAGACGCTCGCCCGCGAGACAGACAACCGCAACGCCCAGACCTTCGAGGCCATCCACGACACGCTGCTCAAGGTTGTCGATCATCTGGCCGGACTTGAAAGCGTCATGCGCCCGCCGGCCGATGCCCCCCGGACGCCCGATGAACCCGATGTGCCCGAGACGGTCCACATACCGGACGCACCGTCGCTGGCGCTGGAAGACGAGCGTCGCCCCTCCGAGCCGGTTTCGCCCGCGCAGGCCGCCGCGCGCGCCGCCATGG
Source organism: uncultured Oceaniradius sp. (assembly GCA_964606055.1). Classification (GTDB taxonomy): domain Bacteria; phylum Pseudomonadota; class Alphaproteobacteria; order Rhizobiales; family Rhizobiaceae; genus Roseitalea. Next base: position 3,524 of record CAZSFA010000163.1, read on the forward strand.
CCGCCCTGGGCGATGCCCGCGCGTCCGAACCGCCGCCCGGCGCCGATGGGTCCAAGTCGATCCTGCGCAACATGACCGGCCGCTTCTCGCGCAGCCGCGAATCCGACCGTTCGTCGGCTTGGGAGCAGGCCGCCGAAGGCGCCCCGTCCGAGGCGCCGGCGCTGGTCGTCGAAGACCATCCGATCGAGCCGACCAGCGAGCAGGTCGGGCTCGCCGACATCATGGCGCGGGTACGTCAGGAGCGATCCGGCGATCAGGAAGGCGATACAGCCGGCGGCGAACCGCAGGCGACCGCCGACACCGGCAAGTCCGATTTCATCGCCGCCGCGCGCCGGGCCGCCAAGGCCGCCGCCGCCGATGCCCAGGTGAGCGCGCCCAATGGCGGCAAACCGAGCGACGCCGGCACCCGGACATCGCTCGCCAGCATTCTTGCGCGCCGCCGCCGGCCGATCCTTATGGGCGCGGGCGCCATCCTGCTGGCGCTGCTGTCGGTTCCGCTGATCCGGGGCTTCCTGCTCGCCCCCGACGTCAACGACCAAATCGCCGCCGAGCGCGAACCGGCCGCGATCGTCGAGACCATGCCCGAAGCTGCCAACGGTCCGCTCGCCGAGCCGTTCCTGGCCGACGCCGGCGATCAGGCAGAGCCGGGGCCAGTGGCCCCGCGCGACGTCACCGACACGCCCAACGTGCTCGGTGGCGCGCCCGATCCATCGCTGACCGTTTTGCCCGGCGCCGATGCGGTCACGCCGCTCGCCACCGAAGCCGCCATCGGCTTTGAGGACGGCGTCGACGCGGCCGCACCCGAACTTGGACCGGTCGTGGACGCCGTGCTGACCGCGCCCGTCGCATCAGACCTTGGTCTGCCCGCAATCCCCGAAGGCATCGGTTCGATCGCGCTGCGTGAAGCCGCCAGCGGCGGCGACCCGCTGGCGCTCTACGTGGTCGGCGACTGGCACATGAGCGAGGCCGGCGGCGGCGACATGGCCTCGGCGCTGGCCTGGTACGAGAAATCGGCCGAAATGGGCTTTGCCCCGGCGCAGTACCGTGCCGGCAACTTCAGCGAGAAGGGCTTTGGCACCGAACGTGACTATCAGGCCGCCAAGACCTGGTATCAACTCGCCGCCGAGCAGGGCAATGCCAGCGCGATGCACAATCTTGCCGTGCTGTTCGCCAGCGGCGTCGACGGCGAAGCCGACTTCGATTCGGCGGCGCGCTGGTTCATGCGGGCGGCCGAACTGGGCGTCCGCGACAGCCAGTTCAACCTCGGCATCCTGTCCGCCAAGGGGCAGGGCACCGATCAGGATCTGATCGAATCCTACAAATGGTTCGCGCTCGCCGCCCAGAGCGGCGACGCCGACGCCGCGGCCAAGCGCGACGAGGTCGCCGCCGTGCTGCGTCCGGACCAGTTGGAGACAGCGCGCGGCGCAACGGCCCTGTGGCGTGCAAGGGATGTCGATCAGGCCGCCAATGTTGTCGCCGTGCCCGACGCCTGGCGTTCCGATGCCGAGCGCACGGCGGCCACCGGCGAACTGAGCGCCGACGACATGCAGCAAGCGGTGCGCAACATCCAGGCGATCCTCAACAACAACGGCTACGACGCCGGCCCCGTGGACGGCATCATGGGCGGCAAGACGCGCGAGGCCATCCTCGCCTTCCAGCGCGACAATGGCCTTGAGGCGACCGGCGCTGTCGACCAGCCGCTGGTCGAAAAACTGTTGCAGATGAACGCTGCCAACGGCTGACCGGCCATCGCGGTGCTTGTTTTGCGCCGCATGCGCCCGCGTCGATTGACAGCCCGCAAGCGGCGTCGCAAGACAGCCCGCATATCGTTGACAGCCTGTTGCCCGCCTGACCCCGCGTCGAGATCGGCTGCGGGCGCGCCCGTCGTTGTGGAGTGACCCTTGGCGCTGTACCTGCCGATCGCCGAAATGTCGGTGAACATGCTCGTTCTCCTGGGCATGGGCGCGGCGGTCGGCTTTCTGTCGGGCATGTTCGGCGTGGGCGGCGGATTTTTGATCACCCCGCTCCTGATCTTCTACAACATCCCGCCCGCCGTCGCGGTTGCCACCGGCGCCAACCAGATCGTCGCCTCGTCGGTCTCGGGCGTACTGTCGCACCTCAAGCGCGGCGGCGTCGACTTCAAGCTGGGCACGGTGCTGTTGCTTGGCGGTCTGGCTGGCTCGACGCTGGGCGTCTACATCTATGCGCTGCTGCGTGAGATCGGCCAGTTCGACCTGATCGTGTCGCTTCTCTATGTGGTCTTTCTAGGCACCGTCGGCGGGCTGATGCTGTATGAAAGCGTGCGCGCCCTGCGCCGCGCGCGCACCGGCCAGACACCATCGCTGCGCCGGCCGGGCCAGCACATCTGGGTGCACAAGCTGCCCTTCAAGATGCGGTTCAAGACCTCGCGGCTCTATGTCAGCGTGATCCCGGTTGTCGTTCTGGGTGTCGTCATCGGAATTCTGGCGGCGGTGATGGGCGTCGGCGGCGGCTTCATCATGGTGCCGGCGATGATCTACCTGCTCAAGGTGCCGACCAATGTCGTCATCGGTACCTCGCT
>CAZSFA010000164.1:0-3598 GCA_964606055.1 uncultured Oceaniradius sp.
GACCTCGTCGCGGAGGTCAAGAAACTCCTCGCCGCCCAGAAAGCCGGCTGAGATGGTTGGGCGCCGACTCTCATGACCGCCCACCGCTCCTTTGCCGCGCGGGCCGATATCGAGGCGATCTTGGTCGATCTGGGCGCGCTGCGCATCGACCTGCCGATCCTGCAGCCGATCGATGCGTTCCTCGATACGGCGGGCGAGGAGTTGCGCCGCCGCATCTTCGTCACCCAGAGCGAAACCGGCGAGGCGCTGTGCCTGCGGCCCGAGTTCACCATCCCGGTCTGCCGGGCGCATCTTTCGGCCGGCGACGACCCGGCACGCCATGGCTATGTCGGCACCGTGTTCCGGCAACGCCGCGCGGGATCGAACGAGTTCCTGCAGGCCGGCATCGAGGATATCGGCGATGCCGACATCGCCGCCGCCGATGCGCGCGCGATGGCCGACGCCCACGCCATGCTCGGCCGGCTCGGCCGCGCCGACTGTGCGACATGGCTTGGCGATCAGACCGTGTTCGACGCCGTTCTGGCGGCGCTCGGCCTGCCGGCCGGATGGCGGCTGCGGCTGGCGCAGGCGTTTGGCAGCGACGCCGCGCTGGGCGCTGCGCTTGACCGGCTGGCCGCGCCCGCGCCGATGCCTGACCTGCCCGATGCAATCGCCGCGCCGGCTCTGGCCGGCGATGTCGGCGCCCTGACCGGCGCGATCGAGGCCGATCTGCGCGCCGCCAGCCTGAGCGGCGCCGGCGGGCGCACCGCCGCCGAGATTGCCGAACGCCTGATGGGCAAGATCGCCGCCGCGCGGCGGGCGCCCGATCCGGCGCAAGTGACGATGCTGCGCGAATTTCTTGCCATCAGAACGCCGCTCGCCGGCGCCATCGAGACGCTTGAGGCGTTCGCCCAAACCCATCGCATCGATATGGCCGAAGCGCTGGCCGCTTTCGCCGCGCGCGCAAGCGCCATCGAAGCGGCCGGCCTCGACATGTCGTCAATCACGTACCAGGCCAGTTTCGGCCGCCGGCTCGACTACTACACGGGCGTCGTCTTCGAACTGCGCGCCGCCGATGGCGCGGTGCTGGCCGGCGGCGGCCGCTATGACCGGCTGCTCGAACTGCTCGGCGCACCCCGGCCGATGCCGGGCATCGGCTTTTCGGTCTGGCTCGACCGCGTTGCCGAACCGGGCGGGAGCGTGGCATGACCGTCAGTATCGGCTTACCGTCCAAGGGCCGCCTCAAGGACGATGCGATCGCCGCACTTGGCCGCGCCGGCCTGCAGGTCGTGCCACCGGCCGATGCACGCGGCTACCGGGCCAGGATCAAGGACCGCGACGACATTGAGATCGCGTTCCTGTCGGCGTCGGAAATCGCCCGCGAACTGGGCGCGGGAACACTGGACGCCGGCATCACGGGCGAAGATCTGGTGCGCGAGGGCCTGCCCGACAGCGAGAACCGGCTGGCGCTTGCCGCCCGGCTCGGTTTTGGCCATGCCGATGTGGTCGTCGCCGTGCCCGAAGCCTGGCACGACGTCGACACGATGGCCGATCTTGGCGAAGTGGCGGCCGGGTTCCGCGCCTGCCATGGCCGCCGTCTGCGCATCGCCACCAAGTACTGGCGGCTGACCCAGCGCCATTTCAGCCAGGAGCACGGCATCCAGCTCTACCGCATCATGGAGAGCCTCGGCGCAACCGAGGGTGCGCCGGCGGCGGGCACCGCCGATATCATCGTCGATATCACATCGACCGGGTCGACGCTGCGCGCCAACCGGCTCAAGGTACTCGATGATGGCGTGATCCTGCGGTCGCAGGCATGTCTGTTCACGCCGGCCGATGGCGTGGCCGAACCGGTTGCCGCGCTGGTGACGGCGATGAACGATCGGCGATGAAAAAGCCGCGCCGCCCGGAACACGGGCATTGGCGCGGCATAAAGAACCTTGGTCGCGATCGGGAAGCTCCAAGGCGCCGGCATGGTTGATCGGGAAACCAGTGAACCGGCATGATCGCTTACGCGCCGGTTTGCGATCGGATCACACGCCCCGCACATTTTTGCCGAAGCCGGTCACCAATGGGTCGTGCCCAGCGCGCCCTTGATGGGCCCGGTGATCCAGCTTGTTGTCCAGCCGCCGTAGAAGTTGCCGGGCTGAGCGATCACCTGCTCGCCGGCGACGAAGCAGGCATCCATCGGTTCGGCATAGACCGCGATGTGGTCGGCGATCGCGGCAAAGGCCGGCGTCGGCGTCCGGTAGGTCCATGCGGCGCGCTCGGCACGCCGGCCGCCGGCCACCACGTCGAAGTAGCTGGCCTGCCCTTTCCATTCGCACAGCGAGCGCCCGGCCGCCGGCTCCAGAACCCCGGCCGCAAAGGCGTCCGGCGGCAGGTAGTAGGTCGGCGCATGAAAGGTCTCCAGAACCCGCCATGCCGTATCGGTCTCGGCGATCACCTGCCCGCCGAACACGATGCGGATCGGGTCGCGGGCCGGTTCGAGCGCCGGCGGGCGCGGATAGTCGCGCACGTTCTCGACGGGACGGTCAATCACCTGGGCGCAATCATCACTTGGGCGCGATCATGGCTTCGGGCCGCACGATCCGGTCGAAATCAGCTTCCGAGACGTAGCCGCCACCGACTGCTTCCTCGCGCAACGTGGTGCCGTTGGCATGGGCCGACTTGGCGATCGCCGCGGCATTGTCGTAGCCGATATGCGGCGCAAGCGCCGTCACCAGCATCAGCGAACGCTCGACCAGATCGGCGATGCGCGTGCGGTCAGGCTCGATGCCAACGAGGCAGCGCTCGGTGAACGAGGCCATCGCGTCTGCCGCCAGGCGGATCGATTGCAGCACCGCAAGCGCGATCACCGGCTTGAACACGTTCAGTTCGAAATGGCCCTGCGCGGCCGCCATGGTGACCGTTGTGTGATTGCCCATGATCTGCGTTGCGACCATCGAGAGCGCTTCGCATTGGGTCGGGTTGACCTTGCCGGGCATGATCGACGAGCCGGGCTCATTGGCCGGCAGCGACAACTCGCCAAGGCCCGAGCGCGGGCCGGAGCCCAGAAAGCGGATGTCGTTGGCGATCTTGAACAGGTCGGCCGCAAGCGCATTGAGCGTGCCGTGGAAGTTGGCCAGCGGCGCGTGGCTGGCAAGGGCCGCGAACTTGTTGGGATCGGTCACGAAGGGCAGGCCGGTTTCGGCCGCAACGCGCTCGGCAAACCCTTCCGCAAAGCCGACCGGCGCGTTCAGCCCCGTGCCGACGGCTGTGCCGCCCTGGGCGAGCGCGTAGACATGCGCCAGATCCTGATCGATGCGCGTGCGCGACAGCGAAAGCGCGGCCGCATAACCCGAGAACTCCTGGCCCAGCGTGAGCGGCGTTGCGTCCTGCGTGTGCGTGCGGCCGATCTTGACGATGTCGGCGAACGCTTCGGCCTTTTCGTTGAGCGCGGCGATCATCGTGTCGAGTGCGGGCACGAGCAGAGCCCGCGCCTCGATTGCGGTGGCGATGTGCATCGCGGTCGGAAACGTGTCGTTGGACGACTGGCTGGCATTGACGTGATCGTTGGGGTGCACCGGCGACTTCGAGCCGATCGTGCCGCCCAGCATTTCGATCGCGCGGTTGGCGA
>CAZSFA010000164.1:3608-6072 GCA_964606055.1 uncultured Oceaniradius sp.
TCATTGGCATTCATGTTGGATTGCGTGCCGGACCCCGTCTGCCACACGACCAGCGGAAAGTGATCGTCGAGATCGCCGCGCACCACCTCGTCGGCGGCGTTGGCGATCGCCTCGGCGATCGGCCCGTCCAGCACGCCGAGCGCGGCATTGGTCTGGGCGGCCGCCTTCTTGATCCGACCCAGCGCCCGCACCAGCGGCACCGGCATCCGCTCGCCGCCAATCGGGAAATTGCCGATCGATCGCTGCGTCTGCGCGCCCCAATAGCGGTCGGCGGGCACGTCGATGGCGCCCATCGTGTCGGTTTCGGTGCGGGTCGGCGCCTCGGTCATGGCATTCCTCGTCTTGTCGGTTGGCCCAAGGTGTCCCAAAGGGTCACCGCGCGGCACAGATTTGTGAACGCTGCGTGCACGGGCGACCGATTGAACCGCCGCCGACCACGTCTATCTGCGAGCGGCAACAACAAGGCAAGGGGACTTTATGACCAACCACACACTCGCCGCGTTTCCCATCGCGCAGCGCTGGAAACCGACCGATGACAGCCTGATCCAGCTGTATTCGTTTCCGACACCCAACGGCGTCAAGGTGTCGATCGCGCTCGAGGAACTGGGGGTTGCCTACGATCCGCATCTGGTCAAGCTGAACGAGACGACGACGCCGGAGTTCCTGTCGCTCAACCCCAACAACAAGATTCCCGCCATCATCGATCCCGATGGTCCCGACGGCGCGCCGTTCGGCCTTTGGGAATCGGGCGCGATCCTGATCTATCTGGCCGAGAAGTTCGGCGGACTGTTGCCGCAGAACCCGGCGCGCCGCCACGAGACGCTGCAGTGGCTGATGTTCCAGATGGGCGGCATCGGGCCGATGTTCGGCCAGTACGGTTTCTTCGGCGTGTTCGCCGGCAAGGACATCGACGACCCGCGCCCGCGCCAGCGCTACATCGACGAGGCGCAACGACTGCTGGGCGTGCTGGAAGGCCGGCTCGCCGATGGCCGCCCCTTCATCATGGGCGATGAATACACGATCGCCGACATTGCCATCTTCCCTTGGGTGCGCGGCGCGAAGATCTTCTACAAGGCCGAGGAGCCGTTCCAGATGGCCAGCCGCCCGCAGGTCATGGCCTGGCTCGACCGCTGTATCGCCCGGCCGGCATCGCAGCGCGGGCTGATCCAACCGCCGCGTGAATAGCGCTCACGCCGCGCCGATCGTTCGAACAATCCGCTTGATCGGCGCGGCCGCCTTGCTGCGCCCTACTTGACCGTAAGAACCGCACAGTCGGCCAGTTGCGATACCTTGTGGGTCACGCTGCCGACCAGCAGCGAACCGAGCTGGCCCAGGCCGCGCCGGCCCATCACGATCATGTCGACGTTCTCGGCTTTTGCGTACTCGACGATCATGCGGCCCGGATCGCCGGCCTTGATGGCGACAACGGGCTTTGCGATGCCGTGCTCGGCGGCCGCCTTCTGCGCCTGCTCGATCGTCATCTGGCCGGCCTTCTCCAACTCGTCGGCGGTCGGCGGCACCGGAACGGTCGCGTAGCCGACGATCATCGTCTCGTTGGCGATCTGCGGCGTGTTGATGATGTGCAACTGCGCTGCGTAGACCTTGGCGAGATCGCACGCCACGCCGAGCGCCTCGCGGGCGTGGTCCGAACCGTCATAGGCAACCAGAATTGTCTTGAATGTCATCGCTGTTCCCTCATCTGGTGGTGCCGATCCTGCCGACGCCGGCGCGCGCGCGCCTTGATCTCGATCAGCGCCGGCGACGGTCAATGCCCGCCGCCCAGCCTGCCGGTCTGAACGCCATAGTCGACCGCGATGCCGTAGTCGGGATCATCGTCTGAATCGACCATCAACTGCCCGGCACGGTTGAGCAGATGGTGGCAGTCGCGCGACAGGTGGCGCAACCGCAAGGTCTTGCCGCGCGCCTGATAGCGACCGGCAAGCTGCTCGATCGCCTGAAGCGCGGACTGGTCTGCGACACGGCTGTTCATGAAGTCGACGGTCACGAGATCGGGGTCGTTGTCGACGTCGAACAGTTCGGTGAACCCGTCGGCCGAGCCGAAGAACAGCGGCCCCTCGATCTGATAGGTCTTGGCGCCCTCGGGCGTCAGGTGGCTGGTGGCGCGGATGCGCGTCGCATTGCTCCACGCATAGGCCAGCGCCGACACGATCACGCCGACGATGACGGCGACCGCAAGGTCGGTGAGGACGGTCACGACGGTGACCAGCACGATCACGAACGCATCGGTGGCCGGCACCTTGCGCATGATGCGGAAGCTGCGCCAGGCGAACGTGCCGATCACCACCATGAACATGACGCCGACGAGCGCCGCCAGCGGGATCTGTTCGATCATGCTGGAGCCGACCAGGATGAACGCCAGCAGAAACAGTGCCGCCGAAATGCCCGACAGGCGCGTCCGGCCACCGGACTTCACGTTGATCATCGACTGGCCGATCATCGCGCA
>CAZSFA010000165.1:0-4803 GCA_964606055.1 uncultured Oceaniradius sp.
TGTTGATAAGCCACATCTCGCCATCCTCGAAGCTGGCATAGCTCTCGGCGATGTTGGCCTCGCCATTGCGCAACGACTTGACCTCGGTGCCGCGCAGCATCAGCCCTGCCTCGACCACATCGTCGATCTGGTAATTGAACCGCGCCTTGCGGTTCTCGGCCACGAGGCGGCGGCCGGTCTGGTCTTTCTTGCTCTGCGCCATCGTGTTGAGTTGGTCGTTCGCCGGCGTCAGTTCAACAGGCCGGCATGGCGCATCGCGTCATCGATGCGGACAGCCGTTTCATCGGTCACCGACACCATGGGCGAGCGCAGCGCGTTCCGCGCGCGTTCCAGCCGCGACAGGGCGTATTTGGCGCCGGCCACGCCCGCCTCGATGAACAGTGCCTGGTGCAGCGGCATCAACCGGTCATGCAGGCCCAACGCCTTGGCATAGTCGCCGGCCAGCGTTGCCGCCTGAAAGTCGGCGCAAAGGCGCGGCGCAACGTTTGCCGTCACCGAGATGCAGCCGACGCCGCCATGGGCGTTGAAGCCGAGCGCGGTCGCATCCTCGCCCGAAAGCTGGATGAAGTCGGGACCGCAGGCCAGGCGTTGTTCGGAGGCGCGATCGAGCTTGGCGGTCGCATCCTTGACGCCCCAGATGTTCGGGAAGTCGCGCGCGAGCTGCGCCATCGTCTCGGGCAGCATGTCGATCACCGAGCGCGGCGGAATGTTGTAGATGATGATCGGGATGTCGATCGCCTGGGCGATCGCGGCGAAATGCGCGTGGAGCCCGCGCTGGTTGGGCTTGTTGTAATAGGGCGTCACGACCAGAACCGCATCGGCGCCGGCGCTTTCGGCATGCTGGGCGAAGTCGACGGCCTCCAGCGTGTTGTTCGAACCCGCGCCCGCAATCACCGGCACGCGGCCGGCGGTTTCTTCGACACACACCTCGACGACGCGCTTGTGCTCTCGGTGGCCAAGGGTCGGCGATTCGCCCGTCGTTCCCACCGGCACGAGACCCTTGGTTCCCTCGGCGACCTGCCAGTTGATGAGCGCGCGAAAGGTCGCTTCATCGAATGCGCCGGCTGCGTCAAAGGGCGTGACCATGGCGGTCATCGAGCCGCGCAACCGGCTTGGTTCGAGCGTTGGCCGTTCAGCCATGATGGTACTCCGTTCAGGCGGGTGCGGTGACTGTGCACCCCCGCCGAATAAAAAACAGCGCGACCTTGGTCGCGCGTTCCGTTCGCTGTCTTGGGCCGCACATTAATCCTGCCGGGGCGGACGGGCAAGCGGCGCCGTCGTGCGCGATTCGCGCCCAATTCCCCGCGATGCGCTTAACCAACCGTTTACCCAATCCGGCAAGGCTCTGCGGGCGATCGCCGTCCAATTGCTGCCACCCATTTCTGGCAAGAGCGCACCATGAAACCGTTCATCGTCCTCTCGGCCGGCGCCGTCGCGGCCGCTTCGATTGCCGCAGCGGGCTGGTTGTTCTGGCCAGCCGGTGACCAAGGCACGGGCTCCGGTCTGGCCGACCAGGTGCGCCCGACTGATGCGGTGACGGTTGATCGGGCCGGCCCTGCGAGCCAATCGACCGAACGCGATCTGATCCATACGGCGGCCGTCGCGGCGTTGACCTATGGCGACATCGAGGTGCTGGAAGCGGCGCTCGTGGCGCTTGATGACGGCGATGTGGCGCTGGCGCGCGAGCACCGTAATGCGTTGCCTGACGGTTCGGTCGACCGGCAGTTGGCGACCTGGGCGATCGCCATGTCAGGCAACTCCGCTGTCACCGCGCGCGAGATCGACAGCGCGCGCCGGGCGCTGGCGGACTGGCCCGGGCACGAAACCCTTGACCGGCACCATGAACGCGCTTTGGCGCGCGGCCTCATGAGCCCGGTGCGGTTGCGCGCCGCCTTTGCCGATCGGGACCCTGTGACGTTTGAGGCCGCCCATGCCCTGGCGCGAAGCCACCTGACGACAGGTGACAGCGATGGCGCAAGGGATCTGATCCTGCCCCATTGGCACAGCGAACCCCTGCCCGGCGCGGTCGAAGTCGGACTGGCGGACCGGTTCGGCGATCTGCTGACCCAAGAGGACCATCGCATTCGCTACATCAACATGATGTCGCGGGACCGGATCCGTGCGGCCGCCCGCATTGCCGAAGCGGCCGACATGGGCGGATTGCACAACGCCTGGGCGGCCGTCATCCGCCGAACCGGTCAGGCCGACCAACTGGTCGCGGCGATCCCGGAGCCGGTTCGGCAAACCGAGGCCGGCCTTTACGTGCGGACCAAGCATTTGCGCCAAAGCCGCGCATTTGAAGATGCGGCAGCGCTCATCGTCCAGTTCGACGAGGGCGGTGGCGCGATGACCAATGCCGATGCCTGGTGGAATGAGCGGCGTATCGTCAGCCGGTCGCTGCGCGAACGCGGCGACGTTGCGACGGCCTACGCCATCGTGGCCGCCCATCGGGGTGGCCGCGACACGACCGCCGTGGATGCGGCGTTTCATGCCGGCTGGTACGCACTGCAAGGGTTGGGCGATCCGGACCTGGCCGAGCAGCACTTTGCGCGGATCGAACAGATCGCACGTGGCGCGTCATCGCGTGCGCGGGCGGCCTATTGGATGGCGCGTGCCGCCGAGGCCCGTGGCGATGATGATGCGGCACGATCGCACCACGAACGCGCGGCCCGATACCCGACGGTGTTCTACGGCCAGCTGGCCGCTGACGCGCTCGGTCACGATCGACTGGTGATCGCTGCCGCTCCGGACGCGGACCCCGACGCGTCGCTGACCCATCTGCCGGCCTTTGCCGCGCTTGACCGGCTGGCCATGGTCGACCAGCAACGGCGGTTGCGCACCCTGTCATACGGCCTTGCCGACATGTTCGACGATCCGGCGCGAATCGCCGCGGTCATTGCCAAGGCGTCCGCACGGGAGGATCACTTCACCGCCTTGCGCACCGCCAAGCGGGCGGCGTGGCGCGGTGTCGATCTGGGGGCACTGACGCACCCCGTCGGGGCCATACCGGGATCGGCGGAACTATCGCCCGCAGACCGCGCATTGGCCTACGCGATCGCGCGTCAGGAAAGCGAGTTCAACACCCATGCCATATCGCGGGCCGACGCGCGCGGACTGCTGCAGTTGCTGCCATCGACGGCACGGGCAGTCGCGGACCGGATGGAGCTTGCCTACGCGCCCGGCAAGCTGACCGAGGATCCGGCTTTCAACGCGCTTCTTGGAACGCGCTATCTCGACGAGCAGCGCGACCGGTTCGGCGGATCGTACATCCTGACGTTCATCGCCTACAATGCCGGTCCGGGCCGCGCGCGGGAGTGGCTTGCGCGGTTCGGCGATCCGCGCGGGCTGTCGCTGGAAGAGACGATCGACTGGATCGAGCAGATCCCCTTCCCCGAAACGCGCAACTACGTCCAGAAGGTCATGGAGAACCTGACCGTGTACAAGGCGCAGTTCGACCTGCCGCTTGAGATCGACCGCGACCTGCGGTCCAACCGATAGGCCCGTCAAGCAAAACGGACTGGCAAAGCCCCGCACGGGCCATTACAACCGCGCCGACATGACCAGCCCACCTTCGTTTCCCGCCGGCGAGAGCCTCTATTACGGTGCACCCGACGGCCTTCGCATCCATGTGCGTGCGTTCGGCCGCGCCCATGCCGGCGCGACGCCGGTCATCTGTCTGCCGGGCTTGAGCCGCAACAGCCGCGACTTTCTGGGCCTTGCCGCCCATTTCGTCTCGGAAGCGAAGATCAAGCGCCCGGTCTATGCATTCGATTTCCGCGGACGCGGCCTGTCCGGCCACGACCGAAACTGGCGCAACTATCACGTCGTCAACGAGGCGGCCGACGTGGTCGCGGGTCTGGACGCGCTTGGCATCCACGAGGCGATCTTCGTCGGTACCTCGCGCGGCGGGCTTGTCACCATGGCGCTGTCGGCCATGCGGCCCGGCGCCATTCGCGCCGCGGTGCTCAACGACATCGGACCGGTGATTGAAGGCACCGGCCTGACGCAAATCCGCCTCTACCTGCAAAAGCTGCCGCAGCCGACCGACTGGGCCGACGCGATCACATTGCAGAAGCAGGTCATGGGGCACGCCTTCACGGCGCTCAGCGAAGCGGACTGGGCGTTCGACGCGCATGGGCGCTACCGCGAGATCGGCGGTCGGCTGGTGCCCGATCATGACCCCAATCTGGTCAAGACGCTGACCAACATCGACCTGGGCGACCGGCTGCCGGAAGCCTGGCCGCAGTTCGACGGGCTGGGCGGCGTGCCGGTCATGGCCGTTCGCGGCGAGAACTCGCAGCTGTTCAGCGCCGTGACGTTGGAGGCGATGGCGGAACGCCATGCCGGGATGACGGCCTTGACCGTCAGCGGCCAGGGTCACGCACCGATACTTCATACGGCCGGAATTGCCGAATCAATAGAGGCCTTTATCGGCAAACTCTAAGACGTTGATTCAGCACGCGGGCCGCCGTACCCGTCCCGTGCAATCGGCCATGGCATCAACGCGTGCGCAACAACACACGCCCGTGTCAGCGCTACGTCTTGGTCTTGGCGCCCGATGACCGCTTGCGCTTCGGCTTGGCCGGCGGGGCATCGGCAAGCGACTTCGCCTGACCGATCCAGTCCTCGCGCTCGATCCGGCCGGGAAACGCCAGACGATCGCCCCACGTCTCGGCATCGGCGGCCGACCATTGCGCGATCTGGGCGAAGCTGGTTATGCCAAGATCGTTGAGCTTGCGTTCGTTCTGCGGCCCGATGCCCTTGATCCTCTTGAGATCGTCGGGCTCCGTCAATGATGCGGCG
>CAZSFA010000165.1:4903-6071 GCA_964606055.1 uncultured Oceaniradius sp.
TCGGTCGCTTGTGTCCGCGTCGCGTTTGGAGTGGATGCGCTGGCTTCTTCAGCGTCTTGTACCGCTTCCGCCGGCTGCGACCTGTTGGGTGCCGGCTCGGAGCGTTGCTGGCTGACCGGAGATCGCGCCGCACCGACGGCGGCCGCACTGTCCGTCGCAAAGAGCATACGCGCGATCGCGCCGCATATGACGCCCAGCACAAATGCAATTGCCAGCAGAAGAAGGGATTGTATCAGGAAGACGAACATGGGCGCGCTCCCGATCAGCGGTTTGAGCGCGTGTTGCGCCAACCGAAATAGGCGCCAACGGCGAACGCAATCAGCAACAAGAACCAAATCTGCGACATCACACTGCCCATGGCCGGTCCTCCTCCGTTCCGGGTCATGCGGGGCTCCATGCTCCCCATCGGCCTTGCAGCGCGCCCGGCACAAATATCCGGCGCATCCGAAGGCACAACCGGGATGCTACATCAGGATGGCCGATCGTGGGTAGGGTGTTTGTGGCTATCAGCACGCGCGACGCCGATGATTGCAGCCCGAACCATCACCGGAAGCGTGCTGTCGGCGCAGTGCGGTCGGGGACAAGAATTGCCGCCCCGCGATGCGACAAGACCCCAGCGCAACAAAAAAACCCGGGCCGTGAGGCCCGGGTTCGAAAGGTTCTCGCTCGGAAGCTGATCAGAAATCAGCCTGGAAGCGAAGGAAACCGGTCGTTTTCGCGTCAAGCGCGTCACCGGCATCAGCAACCGGCATCCAATGGGTAACGGAACCCTTGAATGCGAAGGTCTCGGTGATCTGATAGTCAACCACTGCGCCGACGTTCCAGAGATCGGCATCGGCAATTGCCGGGAGCGGAGGCTGACCAACGGCGCCTGCATTGTTGAAGTCGTCGATGTGACCCAGATTGTTCCAGTACCCGACGTTGGCAGTCAGAGCCAGATCGCTGGTGAGCTGGTGCTGATAGGCACCCTGCACCGACCATTCCGACCAAAGCGGCACACCGGTTGCGTACGCTTCTTCAAGACCAGGCGCAAAGAAGCTGCCATCGACACCGAATGTTGTCGTACCGTTCAGGACGTATGTCGCACCGGACGTGTAGTAGGCAGCAACTTCGAGGCGGCCATCGGCACCAACGTCGACACCGACGCGACCTTTGACGGCGAACTCGT
>CAZSFA010000166.1:0-6039 GCA_964606055.1 uncultured Oceaniradius sp.
CCGCGCACGCGCGCGCCACGCTGGCGCTCGGCGTTCCGCTGGTCGGCTCGCAGCTTGGCGCGATGCTGCTCAACACCACCGACACGGTGATGCTGGGCTGGTATGGCGTGACCGAACTGGCGGCGGGCGTACTGGCCACCCAGGTTTTTGGCGTGTTCATGCTGTTCGGCACCGGGCTGGCGCTGGCCGTGATACCGATGGCCGCCGCGGCCGAGGGGCAGGGCGACCGGCGCGGCGTGCGCCGGGCCGTGCGCATGGGCCTTTGGGCCGGACTTGGCTTCAGTGCGGTCGTCATGCCGCTCCTGTGGTTCACCGAACCGCTGTTCGTCGCGCTCGGCCAGGAGGCGCAGGTGGCCGGGCTCGCGCAGGACTACATGCGGATCGCGCAGTTTTCGCTGTTCCCGCTGATCGCCTGGCTGACGCTGCGCAGCTTCCTGACCGCGATCGAACGCACCCGGATCGTCTTCATCGTCACCATGGCCGGCCTTGTGCTGAACGCGGCACTCAACTGGGCGTTCATCTTTGGCCATTGGGGCGCGCCGGAACTGGGCGTGCGGGGCGCCGCGATCGCCACGGTGGGCACCAACACGCTGATCTTCATGCTGCTGGCGCTCTATGCCGGGCTGGGTAGGCGGGGCCGGCCCTATGAGGTGTTTGTCCGTTTCTGGCGACCAGACTGGCCGGGGTTTCGCGAGGTTTTCCGCATCGGACTGCCGATCGGCATGATGATCACGGCGGAATCAGGCATGTTCGTGTTCGCGACGATCTTCATGGGCTGGCTCGGTGTCGTCGCGCTGGCCGCCCATGGCATCGCCACCCAACTGGCGGCGTTGGCGTTCATGATTCCGTTGGGCATGGCGCAGGCGGCTACCGCGAGAGTTGGTTTCTTCCACGGACGCGGCGACATGGCCGATATCTACCGCGCGGCCTGGATCGTGATGGTGATGTGCGTCGGTTTCGCACTGGCCGGGGCGTCATTGTTCTTTGCCATGCCGCAGACTCTGATCGCACTCTTCCTCGATCGGTCCCAGCCCGAGACGGCTTTGGTCATCGCCTATGCGGTGCCGCTGGTCTTCATCGCCGCCTGCTTCCAACTCATGGACACGACGCAGGCCATTGGCGCGGCGCTGCTGCGCGGGCTCAAGGACACGCGCGTGCCGATGATCATCGCCATCTTCGCCTATTGGGGCGTCGGCCTGCCGCTGGCCTGGCTTCTGGCGTTCCCGGTCGGGCTTGAGGGCATTGGCGTCTGGATCGGCCTTGCGGCGGGCCTTGGCGTGGCGGCGATCCTGCTCAACTGGCGCTTTTTCGTGCTCAAGCCGGCCGCCTGACGCATCTGCCCACTTGCCAAATCAGCAACACATTGATTCTGTTGCGAACAGTTCGACTGCGGTCGTGCCTGCCAGACGCCATGCCGTGACCTGATCGCGGTCGAAACCGGCGTTCGGCGCAAGGTGCGCCAAGTGCGCGTTTCGGCGTCCGGCCGGTCTCGCCGGCGCGTGTCATTTTGGATCACCTGTGGAAGGCATGACATGGCCGCCAAACACGTCGCCGTCCTGATGGGCGGACTGTCTTCGGAACGACCGGTCAGCCTGAGTTCGGGCACGGCCTGCGCCGATGAACTCGAGCGCGTCGGCTATCGCGTCACCCGTGTCGATGTGGGGCGGGACATCGCCGCGCGTCTGGCCGCGCTTGCGCCCGATGTCGCGTTCAATGCGCTGCACGGGCCGCTCGGCGAGGACGGCACCATCCAGGGCGTTCTCGAATACCTGCAGATCCCCTACACGCATTCGGGCGTGCTCGCGACGGCGGTGGCGATGGACAAGGACATCTCCAAGCGGCTGGCGAAATCGCATGGAATCCCGGTCGCCGAATCGAAGGTCATGCCGCGCCGCGATTTCGGCTCCGCCCACCCGATGCAACCGCCCTATGTGGTCAAGCCCGTGGCGGAAGGGTCGAGCTTCGGCGTGGTGATCGTCGATGCCAACCAGCCCCATCCGCCGCAAAGCGTGACCTCGGATGCCTGGCCCTATGGCGATCGCGTCATGGTCGAGCGCTACATCCACGGGCGCGAGTTGACCTGCGCGGTGATGGGCGATGTCGCGCTTGGCGTCACCGAGATCATTCCGCAGGGCCAGGACTTCTACGACTACGATTCCAAGTACGCCGAAGGTGGTTCAAAACATGTCTGTCCGGCGGAAATTTCACCAAATATTTACCAAACGATAACGAAACTCGCGCTGAAAGCACATCAGGCATTCGGATGCCGGGGCGTGACCCGTTCCGATTTCCGCTACGACGACCGGTTCTCCGATGGTGGCGAACTGATCTGGCTGGAAATCAACACGCAGCCCGGCATGACGGCGACATCGCTGGTCCCCGAACTTGCGGCCCATGCCGGCCACGATTTTGGCGAATTGCTGCAATGGATGGTGGAGGACGCTTCGTGCGCGCGTTGAAATGGGTTCAGCAAATCGGGAGGCGGGCGCAAGGCGATGCGCGCGCCGGCCTGGTGCTGCCCCGCCTGTTGCGGCGCCCGGTGCGGTTCGGCGCGCGGCTCGCGCAGGGCCATGTCGCCATGCCCAAACGCGCCGAGGCGTTCGTCTTCGGCGGCGTTGTGGGCGGCGCGATCCTTTATGGCTCGGCCGTTGGCGGCCAGCTGCACACAGCCGTCGATGCGACCACGGCCTCGCTCGGCTTTGCGGTCTCCGAGATCGAACTGTCCGGCAACAGCTATACCCCCGTCGACCGCATCTACACCGCGCTCGGCCTTGATGCCGGCCGGTCGCTCCTGACGATCGATCCGCTTGAGGCGCGCGGGCAGCTGGTCGCGCTGCCATGGATCGAAAAGGCACGCATCGCCAAGGTCTATCCGGCCACGCTGGTCATCGATGTGGTCGAGCGCGAGCCGTTTGCCGTCTGGCAGACGGGCGAGGCGCTGGCGGTGATCGAACGCGATGGCGCCGTGATCGGCGGTTATGCGGCCGATCCACGGCTTGCGGCCCTGCCGCTTCTGGTCGGCAAGGGCGCAGACAGCGGCGGCGCGGACATCGTCGCGCTGGTCGGAGAGTTCCCGGGCGTTGCCGACCGGGTGCGCGCCTATATTCGCGTCGGGCAGCGGCGCTGGGATTTGCGGCTGGAGAACGGCATCACCATCCGGCTGCCCGAGGAGCAGGCGGTGCAGGCGCTCGGCCGGCTTCTGGCGATGCAGGCCGAACTGGACGTGTTCGGGCGCGATCTGGCCGCGATCGATCTTCGCTTTGATGACCGCACGCTGTTTGCGCTGACCGACAATGCGATGAACGCCCATGAAGCGGCGATCGCGGCGCGTGACGAGGCGCTGGATGCGCGCCGGCGCGGGAGTTCGATCTGATGGCCGGTTCGCGCAGCACGGACGCCACAAAGCGTGGCCGCCGCCCGGCGATCGTAACGGTTCTCGATCTGGGTTCGACCAAGACGGTGTGCCTGATCGCCCGCATGGTGCCGTGCGAGAACGGCCGTTACCTGCACGGCCGCACCCATCAGGCCGAGGTGGTGGGGCTGGGCCACACCCGCTCGCTCGGCATGAAATCGGGCGTTCTTGTTGATCTGGACGCGGCCGAACGGGCGATACGCACGGCGGTCGAAGCGGCAGAGCGCATGGCCGGCGTCACCGTCGATTCGATGATCGTCAACCTTTCCGCCGGCCGGCCGCAGAGCCGCATCTGCTCGGCGGCGGTGACGCTCAAGGACCGGCCGATCAGCCAGGCCGAGATCGATCAGGTGCTGCAGGCGGCGGTCGCGCGCGCCTCGCGCCTTGACCGCCATGTGGTGCATCTGATGCCGGTCGACCACACGCTCGATGGCGAGCGCGGCATCGTCGATCCGCGCGGCATGATCGGCTCGGAACTGTCGCTGAACATGCATCTGGTGTCGGCCGATGCGGCGCCGGTGCGCAATCTGGAACTGGCGATCAACCGGGCGCATCTGTCGATCGCGACGCTGGTCGCAACGCCCTATGCAAGCGGGCTGGCGACGCTCGTCGATGACGAGTTGGAGCTGGGCTGCGCCTGCGTCGATCTGGGCGGCGGCACGACATCGGTCTCGATCTTCTCCGAACACCGGTTCGTGCATGCCGAGACGATTCCGGTCGGCGGCCATCACGTGACCATGGACATTGCGCGCGGGCTCAACTGCCGGCTTGACGAAGCCGAACGGCTCAAGGTCATGCACGGCTCGGTGATCGCGACCAGTGTTGATGATCGCGACATGATCCAGATCGCGGCGATGGACGATGACGGCGCACAGGCCAGCCACACAATTCCGCGCAGCCTTTTGAACCGCATCATCGCGGCGCGCGTCGAGGAAACGCTGGAAATGCTGCGCGAGCGCATCGACGGCTCGGGCCACTCGGCGGCGGTGGGCAAGCGTGTCGTGCTGACCGGCGGCGCGGCGCAACTGGGCGGGCTTGCCGATCTGGCGCGGCGCACGCTGGGCCGCAATGCGCGCATCGGGCGGCCGTTGGGCGTGGCCGGGCTGCCGGCTGCCGCCAAGGGACCGGCCTTTGCCGCCGCGGTCGGCCTGATGATCTATCCCCAGGTGGCTGCAAACGACCATTCAAGTGAGCAGTTTCGCGTGGGCCAGGCCCTCAGGCGAACCGGAACAGAAGGACCGCTCGGGCGGATGACGCAGTGGATCAAAGACAGCTTCTAGAACGCTTTCAGCGAAGGCGGGACCCGGTTTCGCACATCGAACGCGTCATCACAGGGAGGCCTGGAACCGGATGAGTGAAGACGTTCCGCACACCCAGGCACCAGACCCGCAATCGGCCGAGCAACCGGGAACAGCACCCCATCCGGCACCACAAAAGGATGAAGCCATGACCATCAATCTTCAAAAGCCGGACATCACCGAGCTCAAGCCGCGCATCACCGTGTTCGGCGTGGGCGGCGGCGGCGGCAACGCGGTCAACAACATGATCACCGGCGGGCTGGACGGCGTCGAGTTCGTCGTTGCCAACACCGACGCGCAGGCGCTGATGATGAACAAGTCCGAGCGCATGATCCAGCTCGGCATCGGCACGACCGAGGGCCTTGGCGCGGGCTCGCAGCCCGAAGTGGGCCGCGCGGCCGCCGAGGAGTGCATCGACGAGATCAACGATCACCTGTCATCGACGCATATGTGCTTTGTCACCGCAGGCATGGGCGGCGGCACCGGCACGGGCGCGGCGCCGGTCGTTGCGCGTGCGGCGCGCGAGCGCGGCATCCTGACGGTCGGGGTGGTCACCAAGCCGTTCCATTTCGAGGGCCAGCGCCGGATGCGCACCGCCGAGGCGGGCATCGAGGAGTTGCAGGCGGCGGTCGACACGCTGATCGTCATCCCCAACCAGAACCTGTTCCGCATCGCCAACGACAAGACGACGTTCGCCGATGCGTTCGGCATGGCCGACCAGGTGCTCTATTCGGGCGTTGCGTGCATCACCGACCTGATGGTCAAGGAAGGGCTGATCAACCTCGATTTCGCCGATGTGCGCTCGGTCATGCGCGACATGGGCAAGGCGATGATGGGCACCGGCGAAGCATCGGCCGAAGGCCGTGCGATCACCGCCGCCGAAGCGGCCATCGCCAACCCGCTGCTCGATGAAACGTCGATGAAGGGCGCCAAGGGGCTGCTGATCTCGATCACCGGCGGGCGCGACATGACGCTGTTCGAGGTCGATGAGGCCGCAACCCGTATTCGCGAGGAAGTCGACCAGGATGCCAACATCATCCTTGGCGCGACGTTTGATGAATCGCTGGAAGGGCTGATCCGCGTTTCGGTCGTCGCCACTGGCATCGATGCGGTCGCCAGCACCGAGACACGGCCCAATCTGGTGCCGCGCGCGGTGACAGGAGCGGTCAGCGCCACCGGCACTGGTACTACGGGTACCCTCGCCAAGCCCGCGCCCGCGCCGACGGCAGCCCACACTCCGGCCGCCAAGGCGCCCGAGGCGCGGCTCACCGCCGTGCCGCAGAGCGCGACGCCACCGGCGCCCGCCGCCGCGCAGGCGAGCATCGCTCC
>CAZSFA010000167.1:0-6037 GCA_964606055.1 uncultured Oceaniradius sp.
GCCCATTGCCTGCACATCAACGAAGCCGAGATCGCGCGCATGGCCGAAGCCGGCGTTCGCGTTGCGCACAACGCGCGCTCCAACGCCAAGGCGGGCAGGGGCATCGCCCCGGTCGAAGCCATGCGCAAGGCCGGCATTCCGGTCGGCATTGCGACGGACGGACCGATGAGCGGCAACACGCTCGACCTGTTTGCGCAGTTCGGCCCCGTCTCGATGTTCGCCAAACTGCTCGGCCACAGCCGCAAGCCGATGCCGGCGGTCGACGTCATCCGCATGGCAACCGTCGAAGGCGCCCGCGTCCTGGGCATGGACGATCGGATCGGATCGCTCGAGCCCGGCAAGCAGGCCGATCTGATCCGGATCGGGCTGGATGCGCCACGCCTTCAGCCGGTCTATGATCCCTACGCCACGCTTGTCTTCGCCGGCCAGCCCGAGGACGTGACCGACGTCATGGTCGCCGGCAACTGGTTGATGCGCAACCGCGACATCCTCACGCTCGAGCGCAAGAAGGTACTGCGCGATGCGGGCCAGATCGCGCAGACGTTCAAGGCGGAGATGGCACGCATCGACAAGAGCAGCATGGCGGGGGCAGGATCATGAGCGCGCGCGACCGTGCGCTGGCCGAGGCCGATCAGGCGATCTATGGCGCGCTTGAACGGCTGATGGAGTTGATCCGGATCCCGTCGATCTCGACCGACCTCGCACATGCGGACGACTGCCGAAAAGGCGCGCAATGGCTGTGCGATGAGCTGACTGAGCTTGGCTTTGACGCCAGCGTGCGCCCAACCGACCGCCACCCCATGGTCGTTGCCCATGATCGCGGTGCGTCGGCCGGCGCGCCGCACGTCCTGTTCTACGGTCACTACGACGTTCAGCCTGTCGATCCGCTGGATGCGTGGGACCGCCCGCCGTTCGAGCCGGCGCTCGTGCCGCAGCCGGGCGGTGAAACATGGATCACCGGCCGTGGCGCATCCGACGACAAGGGCCAGTTGATGACGTTCGTCGAGGCGTGCCGGGCGTGGAAGAAGGCCAATGGTACGTTGCCGGTCAGGGTTTCGATGCTGTTTGAAGGCGAAGAGGAAATCGCCTCTCCCAGCCTCGCACCTTTCCTGGCGGCCACGCGCGATGAACTCAGGGCCGATGTGGTTCTGGTCTGTGACACCGACATGTGGGACCGCGATACCCCGGCGATCACCACGATGATGCGCGGCATCGTCAGCGAGGAGTTCGAAGTCCGCGCCGCCGACCGCGACCTGCATTCGGGCATATTCGGCAACGCGGCCCGCAATCCGCTGCAGGTGATGGCCGACTTGCTGGCGAGCATGAGGGCGCCCGACGGGTCGATCGCCATCGACGGTTTCTATGACAATGTGCGCGCGGTGCCCGAGGCGGTCCGCACCCAATGGGCACGTTTGCCGTTCGATGACGCCGCTTTCCTTGGCGATGTGGGCCTGAGCGTTCCGGCCGGAGAACGGGACCGGTCGGTGCTTGAGCAGGTCTGGGCGCGGCCATCCTTTGAAGTGCATGGCGTCAGTGGTGGCTTCACCGGCGAAGGCTTCAAGACCGTCATTCCGGCCAGCGCGAGCGCAAAGGTCTCGTTTCGGATCGTGGCCGATCAGGATCCCGATTGGGTCCGCACTGCCTTCCGCGATCACCTGCGCGCACGGGTGCCGGAGGACTGCACAGTTCACTTCACGGAGTTTGCCGGCAGTGCCGCGACTGTGCTGCGGCACGATGGCGAAATGCTCCAACAGGCGCTGGCCGCGCTCACCGACGAGTGGGGCGTGGAAGCGGCCTGCGCCGGAACCGGCGGCTCGATTCCCATCCTGACCGCCTTCAAGGAGCAGCTGGGCATGGACGCGCTGCTTGTCGGCTTTGCCCGTTTCGACAACCGCGTGCACAGCCCGAACGAGAAGTACGACCTGTCCAGCTTCCGAAAGGGCATCCGCAGCTGGGTGCGCATCCTCGACAACCTCGCGCGCAGCTGAAGGCCGCTCTCACCAGACGACCGGGTGCGACGTGCCGGTCGCCACATTGACGAGGCCCGTCGGGGCGGCCTCATTGGGCGCCACCAGAACCCATCGCCATGGCGCGCAGGTGAGCGTTGCGAACTGCAGCCGCTCGGGAAACCCCGGAAACCAGCGCGGCGAGAAGCTGGGCTCATAGAGCCAGTCGATGGCCGCGGCCTCGGCATGAAGGTGCGCCATCTCGGCATCGAGTTCCGCCGCTGGCCGCGCGGTCATCAGCCCGCCGACTTCGTAGCGCACCCGCGCCTTGATCGCACCGCCGCTCGCCAGCGCCCATCCGCCCTGCATGTCCGCGATCGCGTTGGCGACCTGCGCCATCGCCGCATCCGACGAGCCGACCACCCACAGATTGTGGCTGTCATGGCCGACCGTGCAGCCGACCGCCGTGTCCGGCGTCGCCGGCCCGCATCCGAGCCAGAACATGCGGCCGATCCGGCCCTCGCCCGTGTGCCGGTCGACGATGGCGAACTTGGTGATGTTGCGCGCCGTGTCGCGCTGCACGTCACCATCGATGACGGGTAGCTCAGTCGCGATGAAGTCGTCTGCCCAATGGAACGGCCTCAGCAGGGCAGCCTGAACCGTCTGCCGGCCGGGCGGCGCGGGGATGGCGAAGTCGGCCGCCTCCATGGGGCGCGGCAGCTTGACGGTTTCCGTCGCCCAGTCGGGCCAGTCGATGTCGGGCAGGGCGCCCGCATACCGACCCCCTTGGGAAACCTTTGCGCCGTCCGCCCAGACCTCGGCAATCCCAATCCTTTCGACATCATCCAGCAACACCAAATCCGCATAGCGGCCCGGCGCGATGCTGCCGACCCAGGGCGTCAGCCGCATGTGGCGCGCGGGATTGATGGTCACGCATTGCAGCGCGATCTCCGGCGCCAGCCCGCTTTCGATGGCCAGCCGCACATTGTGGTCGGTCGCTCCGATCTCAAGCGTCTCCGTCGCCGGTCGGTCGTCGGTGGCAAACGCGATCTGGCTCCAATCCTGAAGGCCGCGATCGATCAGCCCGCCGATGATCTCCGGCATCGAATGGGGCCGGATTTCGATGAACAAACCATGCGTGAGCTTGTCCCAGGCCTCCTGCGCGGTCCATGCCTCGTGGTCTGAGGCAAGCCCGGCGGCGGCAAAGGCGTTGATCTCGGCGAGCGCGCGCAACCCGGCGCCATGGCCTTCGACGACGCCGCGCGCGGCGAACGTGGCTTCGATCATGCTCCACAGGCGGGCGTGGGAGCGGTTGTCAGGATCGGTGACCGCCGGCCAGTCCATCACTTCGTCAAGGCCGGCCACCTGCGGCGCCTCGGCCATGAAGCGCGCCTGATCGGTCCCGTCGAAGTGCCCGCCCGAAACCTCATGGCCCGTCGGCGGCACGGCGGAGCCGGGCAGGGGGAAGATCTTGAGCGGACACCCGGCCCGCCGGGCCGTCAGCCAGAACGCGAGGTTGCGCGCCCCATTGACGTTGGAGAACTCATGGCTTGCCTCGCAGGTCCATGTGTTGCCGCGCGGAAGCACCAGCGCCGCCTCGTGTTCCGGCGTCAGGTGTGAACTCTCGATGTGCTTGTGCACCTCCCCGAAGCCGGGCGCTGCCGCGAGCGATGACCGGTCGACACGCTCGCCCGCCTGCCCGGACCACGCGCCTGCCGGGCCGACATGGGCGATGCGTCGACCGGAGATGACGATCTCCTGATCGTCGAGCCATTGGCGTGTTGCGGCCTCGAACAGTCGCCCGACGCGCACCACGCGGTCGGCGGGCTTGCGCGCCAGTGCCACCTGCACCAGATCGCGGCGGACCGCGCCTTCGTCCGCCGCAGTCGGTGTCAAATCGTCGGGCAGGCGTGGGGTATCGGACATCATTGATCGGCCATGGTTGCGGTGGGTGACGAACGGACCGATAAGCCATCACCATCGCAACATCAAAGGAAGGTGAGGGAGATGACCAGCGGTCGGACCCATACCATCATCGACACGGATCCCGGCCTTGACGACGCTATCGCGATCCTCTTTGCCTTGCGGTCGTCTGCCTTCGACATACTGGGTCTGACAACGGTCGCCGGCAACATCGGGCTTCCGGCGACGACGCGCAATGCTGGCAGGCTGCTGGCCCTCGCTCGACGCTCCGGGATACCCGTGATATCGGGTGCTGCCGCGCCGCTGCAAAGGCCTGCGCTGGACGTTGCGGCGCACATTCATGGCGTTGACGGCATCGGCGGTGTGCCCTTGCCCGAGCCGGGCGCGCCGGCGCGGACCGGCGCGGTCGAATGGATCGCCGGCAAGCTGGGCGCGGCGCCCGAACGCAGCGTCGACCTTCTGGCGCTCGGCCCGCTCACCAACGTTGCCGGGCTGATCAGCCGGCATCCGGCCGAGGCACGCCGGATGCGCCGGATCATCGCGATGGGCGGCGCGGTCGACACGCATGGCAATGTGGGGTCGCGTACCGAGTTCAATTTCGCAGCCGACCCTGAAGCCGCCCAAATGGTGCTGTCGGCCGGGCTACCGTTGACGCTGGTGCCGCTTGATGTGACACGCCAGTTGCGCGCGAGCAGCGCCTACGCCGCGCAGCTCAACGGTTCGGCGCGGCCGGAGGCGGCAAAGGCCGGCGCGATGATCAACGCCTACTTCAAGGGAACCGATGGCGGCGACAGCCGGCCGTTGCATGACCCGTGCGTGACGCTCCTGGCCGAACGGCCGGATCTGTTCGCCATCGAGCAGCGCAGCCTCTCGGTCGTTTGCGACGGAACCGATTCGGGCGCTCTGGCGCCCGGCGACCATGTGATCGACGTTGCGATGGGTGTGGATGCCCCGGCGGCACTGGCGCTGTTGGCGCGAACGCTCGCCGACTGACATCATCGGGAGCGAAAAGGCAGGCCACCTGCGCGGCGTGCCCTCAAGCCCGCGGCCGACAGCCCTTCACTGCGATGCCGCCTCGATGGCTTGACGGCCAAGGCCCGTTGCCAACACGATCGAATGGTGATCGCAGCTTGCATCCTCGGTGACGATCAGGATGTTTTTGAAGCCGCATGCGCGAAGGACGCGATCGTACTCCGCTGGCGCAAGGCTCGCATGGTAGACGGTTTCGCCGTTCACGGTGCCCGTCACTTCGCCGTCTTGGTGGCCGACGGTCACCAGCAGCGCCCCGCCTGGTGCCACATGGGCGCAAAGGCGTGGGATGGCAGCGCGCTGCTCGGCGCGCGACAGGTGAAAGAATGCGTTCCATGAAATGATGCCGGCAAATCGTTGACCCAGCGCCAAGCTTCGCATGTCCGCTTCGATCCACTGACTGTCCGGAAACCGTGCTCTGGCGATCGCCAGCATGGCTGGCGCCATGTCGACGCCCGTCAGGGCCGCGCCCTGGGCGATCAGATAGGATGCGATGGGCTCGCCGCCGCCGCAACCGACGTCGAGTATTGATGGCCGGCTGTCGGCATCCAGCGGTAGCGACGCAAGAAAACGGTCCAGCCAGGCTTTCTCGAAGAGAACGCGTGCACGCTGGCGATCATAGGCTTCCGCCTCGCGATCATAGATTTGCCGCGTACGGGCGTGGACAACGGCAAGTTCAGGATTGATGTCGTTGTCGGTCATTGGTGTTTGGACTCTTTCCGAGCGGGTTCGCTCCCACCGGCATTGCAGTCCGAGTTGCCCGGATCACCCTGCCAGCGCCCCTGCGGCACGAACCAACAGAACGATGCTCGCCAACACGCAGATGCCGAGCACAACCGTGCGCTGCCATCGTGCATTGCGTGGATCGTTTACGACAAACCGTGCCAGAAAGTAGCCCAGGAACACCGCTGGCACGAGGGCGAGCCCGCGCACGATGTCGGGCCAGCCGAAACTGCCGAATGCCGCCAGCGACGCCACCGAAACGCACGCGCCGAGCAGAAGCACGCCGTTCAGCGTCGCCCGAAACTGGTCCGCCGGTGTGTTTTGCAGCACAAGCGCGAAGGGCGGCCCGCCAACCGATGTGAGCGTGCCCATGAAGCCGGACAGCACGCCGGCGGCGGCGACACCGGGCACGCTTG
>CAZSFA010000168.1:0-3614 GCA_964606055.1 uncultured Oceaniradius sp.
CGATCATCAACATCGACACCGACATGATCATCCCCAAGGATTATCTCAAGACGATCCGGCGCACTGGTCTGGGCAAGGGGCTGTTTGCGGAATTGCGGCTCAACGAGGACGGAACGGAAAACCCCGACTTCGTGCTCAACAAGCCGGCCTATCGCAAGGCTTCGATCCTGGTTGCGGGCGACAATTTCGGCTGCGGCTCCTCGCGCGAACACGCGCCGTGGGCGCTGCTCGACTTCGGCATTCGCTGCGTGATCTCGACCAGCTTTGCCGACATTTTCTACAACAACTGCTTCAAGAACGGCATCTTGCCGATCACCGTCAGCCAGGATGAACTGGACAATTTGATGGACGACGCCGAACGCGGTGCCAACGCGACGATCTCCGTCGACCTCGAGGCGCAGGAGATCCGCGGCCCGGACGGCGGCGTCATCCATTTCGACATCGATCAGCACCGCAAGCACTGCCTGCTCAACGGGCTCGACGATATCGGCCAGACGCTGGAAAAGGCCTCGGCCATCGATGCGTTCGAGGGCCGGGCCGGCGACGCCCGTCCCTGGGCATAGGGCACACCAAGTCCATGCAACCGTTTCTGCCCAAACGCCTTGAGCCGTTCGCCTTCGGCTTCCTCCTGTCGGGCATGATGTCTTTCATCGTCTCGACGGTCGCCACATACTTGGCGATCGGATCGTTTCAGGGTTTGCTGGCAGCCTGGCTGTCGTCATGGGCGATCGCCTTTCCGGCGGTTCTGATCGTCGCGCCGATCGTGCGGCGTATTCTCAAGATCATTGTCAAACCGGCTGGTTAAGGGCTTTCCCATTAGGCAATTGACATCGAACGGGGCTAAGACCACAAGACGGCCCTTTGGGGGGCTCGCCGAATTGCTGAGCGAGGGTGACCGTATTCATGTCGGATAAAGTCTTTGAAGAAACCGTCCGGATCATCGCCGAAAAGGCGAGCCTGAAGGCGGATGAACTCACCGCCGAGACGCCGCTTTCGGACATCGAGATCCAGTCGCTCGAACTGGCCGAAGTGATCTTCGATCTTGAAGATGAATTCGACATCGAGATTGAACTCAATGCCGCCGATGCCTGGGAAAAGCTCAAGACCGTCGGCGACGTCTGCGACGCCGTCCGCGCCCTGACAGCCGGAGAAAGCCCGGCGTGAAGCATCCTCGCATCGTCGTCACCGGCGTTGGCGCGATATCAAGTCTCGGCTCCAACGCCCCCGACACCTGGGAGGCGATGAAGCAGGGGCGAAACGGCATCGGCCCGCTCGATATCCCGGAAAAGGATGATCTGCGCGTCAGCATCGCCGCCCAGATCGGCGCGCTGCCCGATGCCGAAATCGACAAGCGCCTCAAGCTCACGATGAGCCGGTTTGGGATGCTTGCGGTGATCGCCGCCAAGGAGGCGCTGGCCGACGCCCGGATTGCGGACGGCGATTTCGACCCGTTGCGCGCCGGCGCCGTGATCGGAGCGGGCATTTTCGGCGGCGATGTGATCGATGGCAGCTACCGCGACATTCTGCTCGCACGCAAGAAGCGGACCGGCATCTTCCTTGTGCCACAGGCGATGCCGTCTTCGCCGGCCGTGCACGTGTCGATGGCGTTCGGGTTCAAGGGGCCCGTCTTTGCCACCTCGTCTGCCTGTTCGTCCTCCAACCATGCGTTCGCCAGTTCCATCGACCTGCTGCGGTCGGGCCGCGCCGACATGATCGTCGCCGGCGGCACCGATACGCCGCTCAGCTTCGGCGTTCTCAAGGCGTGGGATTCCATGCGCATTCTGGCCAAAACCGGCTGCAAGCCGTTTTCCGCCGATCGCGAAGGGCTGGTGCTGGGCGACGGCGCGGCTGCCGTGGTGCTTGAGACCGAAGACCACGCCAAGGCACGTGGCGCCACCATCGTGGCCGAACTTGCCGGCGCCGGCATGACCGCCGATGCCGGCGACATCGTCGCGCCGGACCGCGACGGCGCGGCCCAGGCCATGACGCTCTGCCTGGCCGATGCCGATCTTGCGCCCGGCGACATCCAGTACGTCAACGCCCATGGCACCGGCACGATGGGCAACGATCGCACCGAGACACAGGCGATCCGGCAGGCATTCGGCGCACACGCCGACGCACTCGCCGTCTCGTCCACCAAGTCCATGCACGGTCATTGCATGGGCGCGTCGGGCGCGCTTGAGATGATCGCCGCCATCGGCGCGCTGCGCGAGGGCATCATCCCGCCGACGCTCAATCTCGACAATCCCGATCCAGAATGCGATCTCGACTACGTGCCGCATGTCGCGCGGCAGGCCAATGTGTCGGCGGTGTTGAGCAATTCGTTCGCCTTTGGCGGCTCCAACGCCGTGATCGCGCTGAAAGCGGCCTGAGCCGGGTGCGCACGCTGATCTCCACCGGATCGCCGTTCGAGGATGTCGCCGGCTATTCGCGCGCCGTCGTCGACGGGTCGTGGTGTTTTGTCTCGGGCACGACGGGCTACGACTACCAGACCATGGAAATGCCCGACAGCGTCGAGGACCAGACGCGCAACGCCCTTGCGACCATCGACCGGACGCTGGAAAAAGCCGGCTTCGCGCGGGCCGACATCGTCCGTGCGCGCTATGTGATCACCGATGCCACCTTTGCCGAGCGCGTGTTCCCCGTGTTGGGTTCATTCTTCGCCGGCATCAAACCGGCGGCGACCATGACCGTTTCCGGGCTGATCCGGCCGGAAATGAAGATCGAGATCGACGTCACCGCGCACCGGTCGTAGCGACGCATCGAGCCACGGCGTTTGGCGTGTCGTATCAAGACGGTGCAAGCCGCCGGTCGTTGAGTTGGGCGCGCAAACTGCTACAAGCGCGGCGACCCTTGATCCACACCAACCGCCATAGAGACCCGCAATGACCAAGCGTTCCCTGTTCCTGCTGCCCGGCGACGGCATCGGCCCCGATGCGATGGCCGAGGTGGTCAAGATCATCGACCACATGAACGAGCACGAAGCGGCCGGCTTCACCACCGAGACCGGACTGGTCGGCGGGGTGGCCTATGACAGCCATGGCGAGGCGATCTCAGACGCCGACATGGAAAGGGCGATGGCCGCCGACGCGGTGCTGTTCGGCGCGGTCGGCGGGCCGAAATGGGACGCGGTGCCCTATGAACAGCGACCCGAAGCGGGACTTTTGCGCCTGCGAAAGGACATGGAGCTGTTTGCCAATCTGCGTCCGGCGATCTGCTACCCGGCGCTGGCCGCCGCCTCCTCGCTCAAGCCCGAGGTGATCGAAGGGCTCGACATCCTGATCGTGCGCGAACTGACCGGCGGCGTCTATTTCGGCGAGCCCAAGCAGATCATCGAACTGGGCAACGGCCAGAAACGCGGCATCGACACGCAGATCTACGACACGTTCGAGATCGAGCGCATCTCGGGCGTCGCGTTCGAACTGGCGCGTACGCGCGGCAACAAGGTCTGCTCGATGGAAAAGCGCAACGTCATGAAATCGGGCGTTCTGTGGAACGACGTTGTCACCGCAACCCATGCGGCCAGATATGCCGACGTCGAACTGACGCACATGCTGGCCGATGCGGGCGGCATGCAGCTGGTGCGCTGGCCCAAGCAGTTCGACGTCATCGTC